>JADFYD010000024.1:4841-14405 GCA_015233235.1 Candidatus Omnitrophota bacterium
GTTGACAGAATGTTCGATGATGGGCTGGTCGATGAGGTGAAAAACCTTGTCGGAAAGAAACTGAGCATTACCGCCGCCAAAGCTTTGGGAGTTAAAGAAGTATCGGCATATTTAAGCGGCAAGATCGATCTTGATACGGCGAAAGAGGAACTTAAAAAGAACACTCGGAGATACGCTAAGCGTCAGCTAACATGGTTCAGGAATACGGGAGGCGTTGAGTGGATAGACGCGGCGCGATCGGCGCGTGACGTAGCGAGAGATATCAGTGGTAGGTGCTAACGACCAACGACTAACGACAAACGACTAACGACCAACGACCAACGACCAACGACTGACAGGCAATATGACCGACACAAAATACCACAACACCCAACAAGGCCCCGAGCGCGCGGTGATAGTCGTAGTCGAGCTCACGGGCAGAGAATCCTGGCCGCTTGAAGACCGGATCGAGGAGCTTTCAAAGCTTACCGCGTCGTGCGGTGTCGTGGTCGCCGAAAAAGTCATAGCCAAAAGGCACACTTACACCCCGGAACTATTCATTGGCAAAGGCAAGGCGGAGGAGATATTAACCGTCATTGAAGAGAACAACATTAATGTGGTGATTTTCAGTAATGAACTCTCGCCGTCCCAGCAGAAGAACCTCGAAAAGATCTTTAACATAAAGGTAATAGACCGCACACAGCTTATTTTAGACGTTTTCGCGCGCCGCGCGAAGTCTGACGAGGGTAAGATGCAGGTGGAACTCGCTCAGCTGGAGTATCTCATGCCGCGGTTGAGCAAAATGTGGGAACACATTTACAGCCAGCAGGGCGGTGTAGGCATGAGGGGGCCGGGCGAACAGCAGTTGGAAGTCGACAGGCGCCGCATACGCGAGAAAATATCCAGACTAAAAAAACTGCTCAAGGAGAAAACGAAGCACCGTAATCTCCGGCGCGCCGAAAGGGGCGATTTTTCCAACATAAACATAGCGCTTGTGGGGTATACCAATTCTGGTAAATCCACTCTTTTCAACGCGCTTACAAGCGCGGACGTCCTGGCGAAAGACCAGCTTTTCAGTACCCTTGACCCGGTGGTGCGGAAGTTTATTCTTCCTACGAAACAGGTAGTTCTTTTATCGGACACGGTCGGATTTATGCATGACCTTCCGCATGACCTCATCGAAAGTTTTAAGGCGACGCTTGAGGAAGTAGTGAACGCGGACCTGCTTTTTCATGTTGTAGACGTCAGCGCTCCGCGTATGGAACAGGAATTTAGCGCCGTACTGCAGGTTTTAGAAGAATTGGAAGCGCAGGATAAACCCGTCATAACAATATTGAACAAGATCGACAAGATCGAGAATGAGAACGACCTGGATCGTCTGAAAAAACAATTCGGCAGACCCGTCGCGATATCAGCGCTTGAGAAAACAAATCTAGTGGACCTTACCGACAGGGTTGTTCAGCATATTCAGGGAGAAATGGAGGAGATCGATATTGTACTTCCGCCAAGCGCGTTCTCCTTCATAAATACCATCCGCGAAAAAGGCGTTATCCGCAGCGAAAAATACAATGATGAAGGCCATCTTCATATACGCGCGCGTCTTCCCAAGCGCATCAAATACGCCATCCTTAAAAAAATAGCCGCTTGACAAATAGACCAGAGGTGATATAATTAGCACTCGAGGCAGTAGAGTGCTAAAAAGGGAAAGAGTATGGTTTATCAGAAGAACAGGGACGAAAGGAACTCGGAAATACTTTCGCAAATTATCCAACTCTATACTGCTACGGCCATTCCGGTGAGTTCAAAGTCCGTCGCGGAAAGCATGGATAATATTGTTTCAAGCGCGACCATACGTAATATCATGGCGGAGCTTGAGGAAGACGGTTTTATAGAGCAGCCGCATACGTCCGCCGGCAGAAGGCCGACCGACCGGGGTTACAGGCACTATGTGGATCATTTGAACGGCAGGCTGTCCCTTGAGAAACACAAGGTTAAAAAATTCGAAGAGGAATTTTTCGAAAAGGTGAGGAGCATAAAAGATCTGATCGAGCAGTCGTCGCACCTTATTAATAGGCAGCTTCATTATGCCAGCGCCGTCATGCTGCCGGATACGGTAAGTCAGTACATGAAACACCTGGAGCTTTTGAAGATAAAGTCCGACACCGTAATGGCAGTACTTGTGACGATGACAAATATAGTCGAGAATTATATCATTAAGCTGGACGGAGATATCGAGAAAGGTCAGCTTAATAAGATAGCTAATTTCATAAACGAAAAATGCGAGGGAAAAAAGGTTTCGGATATTCTGGAGTACCTGAAAGGCGTGAACAGCGTGGCGGATAAGAACAGCGAACTCGGGGCGATGAGCGCTTTCGCCATCAGGTTAATAGACGGTATGGCGAAGACCGATATAGAGAACGAAATATTCATAACAGGCATGGATTGCTTTTCGGGGCAGGCTGACTTTTCGAACTCCGAGGATTTCAGGAACCTGTTAAAGATCCTGTCCGACAAAAAGTTGATGATGAAGATCATGAAAGGTGAACTTTCCGCGGGGGGAATGAGGTTCTATATAGGACACGAGAACGAGCCTGAGCCCCTGAAGAAATGCAGCCTTGTGACGTTTGGTTATGAGTTTCACGGGACGCCGCTTGGAAGGATCGGTATTATAGGGCCGACGAGAATGCATTATGAAAATGTTTTTCAGACCGTGAATTACCTGATAGAGGTACTTAACTCTAAAATTGAGGGGTTGTCCTGACGGATAAAAGCGTGGAGACAATATGAAGAAGAATAACCATAAGGAAGATAAGGGCGCCGAAAAGAACGATGATGTCAAAAATAATGACGCTGCCGGTGCCCGAGGCGTATCGGACGACAATAAAGCCGACTGTGACCTGTCGGCGGATAAGTTCCTGGAACTGGAGAAGAAAGCGGCCGAGCGCGACGAATATTACAAGAAATGGATGCTTGTCCATGCCGAGTATGAAAATACACGCCGGCGCATGGAAAAGGAATCCGATAGTAACAGAAAATTCGCGAACGAAAGTATTTTATCCAGATTGTTCCCGCTGGTAGACAATTTTGACATGGCCATAGAAGCTATCGATAAGGCCGAGGACAAGACAGCGATAATAAACGGCATAAAGATCATACTGAAAGAGTTCCATAAAGTATTGGAAGATAATGGTGTGGTAAAAATTAAAACGAAGGGTGAAATGTTCGATCCGCATCTGCATGAGGCGGTACTGGCGGTCGAAACGTCGGAGGTGCCGGAGGGTACCGTAGTAGAAGAAGTGAGGTCCGGTTATACCCTGAACGACAGATTGCTCAGGCCGGCGCAGGTGAAGATAGCTAAGTCTCCCGATGGGGGAGAAGGAAAATAACAAAATAGTCGTTAGTCGTTCGTCGTTAGTCGTTAGTGTGAACGCAAAGATAAAAACGGTCGCCGGGAAACACAAAACTAACGACCAACGACTAACGACCAACGACAGATAAAGAGGGAGGAATAGCCATGGGAAAAGTCATAGGAATAGACTTAGGAACAACTAATTCATGCGTCGCGATAATGGAGGGCAAGGTGCCCAAAGTCATTGCGAATTCCGAAGGAGTACGCACGACCCCGAGTGTTGTGGGGTTCGCGAAAACCGGAGAGAGGCTTGTCGGCCAGCCGGCGAAAAGGCAGGCCGTTACAAATCCCGAAAATACGGTTTTCAGTATCAAACGTTTTATGGGAAGAAAATACGACGAAGTACATGAGGAAGAAAAAACAGTCCCGTACAAAGTGAGCGGGGACTCGGGCGGCAACGCGGTCGTATTCGCCAACGGAAAAAAATTCACTCCGCCTGAAATTTCCGCCATTATACTTCAGAAAATGAAGCAGACCGCGGAAGATTATCTGGGCGAACCGGTAAAAGACGCCGTGATCACGGTACCGGCGTATTTTAACGATTCACAGCGTCAGGCCACGAAAGACGCCGGACAGATAGCGGGCTTGAACGTGCTGAGGATCATAAACGAGCCTACGGCGGCCAGTCTTGCTTACGGTCTCGATAAAAAGAAGAACGAGAAGATCGCCGTGTTCGACCTTGGCGGCGGTACTTTCGATATTTCGGTGCTCGATGTGGGTGAGGGTGTTTTCGAGGTCAAGTCGACCAATGGGGATACGCATCTTGGCGGAGATAACTTTGATGAAAAAGTAATGCACTGGATCGCCGACGAGTTCAAGAAAGAGCATGGGATAGACCTGCGCAAAGATAAAATGGCGCTGCAGCGTTTAAAAGAAGCCGCTGAAAAAGCGAAATGCGAACTTTCGTCAAATATGCAGACCGAGATCAATCTGCCGTTCATAACGGCGGACGCGACCGGACCGAAGCATCTGACCATGAATTTGACCAGGTCAAAACTTGAGCAGCTTACGGAAGACCTCATAGAAAGGACAAAAAAACCTTGTTTTCAGGCGCTCAAAGATTCGGGTTATTCGGCGAGCGAGATCGACGAGATCGTGCTTGTTGGCGGCATGACCCGTATGCCGCGCGTTCAGGAAATAGTGAAGGAGATATTCGGTAAAGAACCGCATAAAGGCGTTAACCCCGACGAAGTTGTCGCCGTGGGCGCCGCGATACAGGGCGGGGTACTTTCCGGAGCGGAAGGGTTATCGGATGTCGTGTTGCTCGATGTGACGCCGCTTTCGCTGGGTATAGAAACTCTCGGTGGTGTTATGACTAAACTTATAGAAAGGAACACTACTATCCCGACGAAAAAGAGCCAGATATTCTCTACTGCCGCCGACAGTCAGCCGGCCGTAAATATTCATGTGCTGCAGGGAGAGAGATCAATGGCCGCCGATAACCGTACTCTTGGCAGGTTTGACCTTGTCGGCATACCGCCGGCGCCGCGCGGGATACCTCAGATAGAGGTTACTTTCGACATCGACGCGAACGGGATAGTGCATGTTTCGGCCAAAGACAAGGCTACCGGAAAAGAGCAGTCGATCCGGATAGAATCATCCAGCGGCCTTTCTAAGGAAGAGATCAAAAAAATGGAAGAGTCTGCGAAGAAATTTGAGGAGCAGGATAAAAAGACCAAAGAGCTTATAGAGGCTAAAAACCATCTTGATTCGTTCATATACGCTACTGAAAAAGCGAAGACAGAGTATGGCAACAAAGTTTCGGAAGGTGACAAGACTAAAATAGACGAAGCGGTGGCGAAAGCCAAGAAAGCTCTTGAATCCGGAAATATCGACGAGATCAAGAACGCGCAAAGCGAGCTTGAAAAGGCGAGTCACAAGTTGTCAGAGGAAATTTATAAGCAGGCGCAGGCTCAGGGTGCCGCGGGAGGAGCCGGTGCACAAGGCGCAGGCAGCGGAGAAGGCAGCCAGGGCGGCGGCCAGGGACAGCCGGGCGGCAAGAATAACGAAGACGTAGTAGACGCGGATTTCAAGGTTGAGGACGATAAAAAGTAGAACCGGAGAGGTGAATGGCTAAAGATTATTATGAACTACTCGGCGTTTCGCGTGACGCGACGCAGGACGAGTTGCGCACCGCCTATCGCAAACTTGCTGTGAAGTACCATCCGGACAAGAATCCGGGCAATAAAGAGGCCGAAGATAAATTCAAAGAAATATCCCATGTGTATGAGATTTTGAGCGATCCGGCCAAGCGCGAACAATATGACCATTACGGAGAGAGCGCTTTTCAGGGTGGGGCGGGTGCCGGCGGTTTTCATGACCCGTTTGATATATTCAGAGAAGTGTTCTCGTCCGGAGGTTTTGGTGATATCTTCGGCGGGATATTCGGCGAAGACGGCCCGTCCAGGGGGCCAGCTCGCGGCAGGGATCTGGCATATGAACTTACGTTAGATTTTTTTGAGGCCGCGAAAGGCACCGAAAAAACTATCAAGGTCCGGCGTTTTGAGACCTGCGATAATTGCCACGGCTCCGGCGCAAAACCCGGAACGAAAGCCGTTAAATGCGGCCAGTGTGGCGGGTCAGGTCATATTAGGCAAAGCGGCGGTTTTTTCAGTATATCCCGTACTTGCAAAGTGTGCAGCGGTCAGGGAAAGGAAATAGAACATCCCTGTATAGTTTGTGACGGTACGGGCAGAAAGGAAGCCGCGAAAAAAATAGATGTTAAGATCCCTGCCGGGGTCGATACCGGTACACGTATACGGTTGTCGGGCGAAGGAGAAGCCGGCTATCAGGGTGGGCCGACAGGGGACCTTTATGTCGATATACATGTGAGTGATCATAGCGTTTTTTCAAGGCGCGGCTATGATGTTTATAGTGAGGTATTGGGTTCATATCACCAGCTTGTGTTTGGCGCTGAAATTGACGTGCAGGGTGTTTACGGTCCGGTTAAACTGAATATTCCGGCGGGGACCGAAAGCGGGCATGTTTTCAGAGTGAAGAACTGCGGTATAAAAAAACTTGATGGAAGAAGTTCCGGGGACCATTTCATAAAAATCGAGACGGAAATACCTAAACATCTTACGGGCGAACAGAAAAAACTGCTTGAAGGATATGCCGCGACTTTTAAGAGCGACGGCGAGAAAAAAGTCAAAGACGCCCGGAAGTTTGTTGATAAGTTGAAAGAAGCGTTTAAGTAAGGCAGAAAGGAGAATGATATGCCAACCTATGAGTATAAATGCGACGCATGCGGTAACGAGTTCGAGCAAATGCAAGGCATGAAAGATGAACCCATAAAAAAATGCCCTAAGTGCGGCAAGCTTAAAGTCAAAAGACTTATATCTTCGGATGCCGGTATTGTTTTTAAAGGCAGCGGTTTTTATGCGACCGATTACAAAAAAAGCGGTACTTCGTCCGACAAAAAATCGACCGGTAAAAAAGGCAAAGCTCCCTGCGGTAAAGACGAAGCTTGCTCATCCTGCGATGCGGTGTAATGTTTCCCGATCCTTTCCCTCGACCTTTTGATTGATATTTGCCACTTCCTGTGGTACTTTAATAAAATTACATCTCACCTAAGAAGGATCTATGGCACTGGTAAGACCATTTAAGGGGTATCTTTATAATTCCGTCGAAATAAACGGAGCATTTGGAAGTGTATGTGCTCCGCCGTATGATGTTATCTCGCCGGCAATGCAGGACGAATTTCACGGACGAAGCCGCTACAACGTAGTGCGCCTGATCCTGGCGAGATCTGAACTGTCCGATACCGGAACACAAAACAAATATACCCGCGCCGGGGAACTTCTCAAAGAATGGGTAGCTCATGGCATTTTAACGCAGGACAGGGATGAGGCGTTCTATGTCTACCGTCAGGATTACGAGGCGGAAGGCAAAATTTGCAGGCGCATAGGGTTTCTCGGTAAAATGAAAATAGAGGACCCGGAAGAAAAGGGTGTTTTGCCGCACGAAAAAACACATTCCAAACCTAAAGAAGACAGGCTGTGTCTCATAAAAGAAGTCAAAGGGAACTTGAGCCCCGTTTTCGGACTTTATCTGGACCGTGAAGGTATTACAAGCGAGCCTATCGATAAGGTGATGCTAAAAGAGCCGGTTATAAATTTTGAGGAGAAAGGGGAAAGACACAGACTTTGGCGTGTTACCGACAGGGCCGACATTTCAAAGATCTCGGATTTTTTAAAAGACAAAAAGATCTTTATCGCTGACGGGCACCATCGTTATGAAGTGGCGCGCAACTACCGCGATATTATGAGACAAACGCCCGGATACGACGGACGCGCCGACTACATAATGACATACTTTACGGGAATGGACAATGAGGATAAAAGTAATCTGACGATCCTTGCCACTCACAGGGTTATAGACAATTTTGACTACAATAGCACCGTGATCTCGCGAATGGAGCGGATCTTTACCGCAAAAAAACACGGCAGTCTCAGGCGCCTCACGGCATATCTTGGCGGGGAACTTGGACATATTTTCGGGTTTTATTCGAACGGGGACTATTATTCTTTCGAACTAGGTAAGTCTGTCAAACCCGAAGAACTCATTAAGTGCGAAAATTCGCCGGACTGGAAAAAATTGGATGTCAGCATACTGCATAACCTGATACTAGGGGATATTTTGAAGATCAACCCGTCCGAGAACACGATACACTATTTCATTAAGCCGGAAGAGGCGGTCGATTTCGCGGCGGAGAAACGAACACGGTGCGCTTTTCTTCTGAATCCGACAAAGATCGGCGAACTTCGCAGAGTCGCGGAGAACGGCGAGGTTATGCCCCAGAAATCGACTTATTTTTATCCCAAACTCTTAACGGGGCTGGTATTTAATATTTATTAATTCGGGATTGCGCGGCATGGCGCGAAAAGATATAATAGGCACTTGACCGGAAGAGACTTAAGAGGAAGGATACAAAATAAATGACGCGTGGTGGAGAGATGGCTTTTCTTTTTAAAAAACCTAAAATAGATACAGTCGGCAAAAAGCGCGATATGCCGGAAGGGCTCTGGACAAAGTGCCCCGATTGCGGGGAGCTTATCTTCACAAAGAAGCTCGAGGAAAATCTGGAAGTATGCACCAATTGCAATTACCATTTCATAATGGATGCTTACGAGCGCGTGAGTATCACCCTTGACGAAGGCAGTTTTAAGGAATTCTACAAGAATATGCAGAGCCAGGACCCTCTAAAATTCAAAGGGCCCAGCGATTATCCCTCAAAGATCAAAAAAGACCAGAAATTGACCGGCCTTAAGGACGCGGCCGTGGTAGGAGAGGGAACCATTAAAGGTAAAAAAGTCGCGCTTGGCGTTACAGATTCTCGGTTTATTATGGGGTCCATGGGTTCGGTAGTAGGCGAGAAAATAACACGTCTGATAGAATACGCCATGAAACAGAGGGTGCCGCTCATAATAGTTTCCGGTTCGGGTGGCGGCGCGAGAATGTATGAAGGTATGCTTTCCCTTATGCAGATGGCAAAAACAAGCGCGGCGCTTGAAAAGCTTCACAAGGAAGGGGTAGCTTTTATTTCCGTTCTGACAAACCCCACCATGGCCGGAATTATGGCCAGTTTTGCCTCGCTAGGCGATATAATTATGGCGGAACCTAAAGCGCTTATAGGCTTTACCGGTCCCAGATTTATTCAGCAGACAATAAAGCAGGAGCTTCCCGAAGGGTTCCAAAGCTCGGAATTCCTCCTAGACCACGGGCTAATAGACATGATAGTCCACAGAAAAGACATGAAAGAGACCCTCTACAAACTGATAGAATACCTTTCATAATCATAAGTTGACATTTACCCTATAATAGTGTATATAAGTCACATATTTGTTTTCCATAAGCTGTTCCCGGCGCAACTTTTAAGGGTGCATAAATGGCCGAAGTCAGGCTTAAAAATGTGAAAAAGTCCTTTGTTCCCGGCACTTATGTCGTGAATGATGTGACATTCAGGGCCCATGACAAGGAATTCATTGTACTGGTTGGTCCTTCCGGATGCGGAAAATCGACGACTTTGAGGCTTGTTGCGGGTCTCGAGACTGCGACGGCCGGGGAGATATACATAGGGGAAAGAAGGGTCAACAATATCCCGCCAAAAGACCGCGATATCGCTATGGTTTTTCAGAACTACGCGCTTTACCTTCATATGACAGTTTATGAGAATA
>JADFYD010000025.1 GCA_015233235.1 Candidatus Omnitrophota bacterium
CAGTCGTTAGTCGTTCGTCGTTAGTCGTTAGTGTGACGAACGAAGAAGAGAAAGGAGAAGTAGCAGAAGAAACCGATGAACAGGCGACAGGCGTCAGGCTTCAGGCGTCAGTTGGCAGCACATCGGAGGAGATCGAGGAAAAAACCGGGACGGAAGAAGAACAGGAGCCAGTCGTCAGTACGCCGGAGGAAACAGAAGAAGAAAACGAAGAAGCCGAAGAAACTGAAGAAGAAGTTTACGACGAAGAGGAAGAAGAAGACGACTATGGTCTTTTCGAGACCGCTTCGCGGAAACTAGCGAGTCAGGCGGCTTATGAAGAGGAAAAACTCGCGGTGCTTCATACCCTTTTCAGGAACGCGCCCAAAAAAACCGTGCCCTTCCTGTATGAACTTATAAAAAATTCAGACATGTACCTGAGGCGTCATCTCATGCTTCTTCTCCGGCAGGTAGATTATCCGACGGTGGTAGACCTTTATAGATACCTTATCGTCGACGAAGAGTCGGCGCTACGCCTTCAAGGAATGATGGGTCTGGTGAAACTCGATTCCGATGAAGCCCGTAACGTCATCTCGTCGGCCGTCGTTGACCGCGATCCGAATGTCCGGCGTTTTATTGTTAACTGTTTGGACCATACCGGTGGCGAAGCCCGGGTAACCGCCATAGCGCGTCTATCAGCCGACAGCGACGAGTCCGTGAGAAAGATCGCCGTGAAAAAACTTTCGCTTTTGGGAAACCATTTCGCCTTTGTGAACCTTGTTCCGAGACTGGAAGATCCCGACGTGAACGTAAGAAAAGAAGCGATTTACGGGCTCAAGAGAATAGCGGGTACCGACTATGGATACAATTTCCTGGGCACCGAAGGCGAAAGAAGAAGGGCCGTGAAACAGTGGAAGGCTCTCGCCGAGAGGAGTTACGCGAATCCCGGAGTGCTCAGGTCGCTCCGCGAAAAGAATATGAAAGCTGCCGAAGAGGGTACTGGCAACGACAGCGAAGATTCGGAAAAAACGAACGCTGCCGCGCTGCGCAGCTCTGCGCGCGGCTCAAAGGGCCGTGCTCGGACTGCTCCGCGCGGCAGCGCCGAGTGATCAAAAAATATGGCTCGGATGATGAATTATGAAAAAAACGAACAAAAGAACATCGGTTATGAAAAGAACCGTAAGCGGTATAGGTGAGAAAATGTCATCACGTGCCGACCGCGTGGCGGACATAATACTCGATAAAAGTGAAACCGGAAAGAACGACAAGAGCAGAAAAATTAAAGACGAGACCATCTCAATGTTCAAAGATGTGGTTAAACTTGTCAAGAGCAACGTGAAAGAAGTTCACGCTAAAGATTTTGTTTCCGACGCGGCGTACGGCCTGGGACAGCTTTCGGGAATGTTCATGCGCGGCTGTCGCGGCGTGTATGATTATTTTAACGAGTAGGGATTTGGCAATTGACTTTTATTGTGGTATAGTCATTGACGTCGGAGATACGCCATGAAGAACAGGGCATTACGGGATCTGGGAAAACAGTTTTACGAATGGCAGAAGTCCGGCGCTTGCGAGTTCGAGTATGGCGGCGACAGCAAAGACCTGAACCTTGAGGTCGAGCGCATTACCAAGCTGATCGATTATTTGGAAGCAAAAAAAGAAGCGTTGTCGAAGTAGGGTAGAAAGCTGGCTGATGAGATTGCTTCGCCCCGCTTCGCGGAGCTCGCAATGACGGATTAGGGTGAGCGCTTTAACTCGTTTTGGAATTCGAAACTGTGGTGCGCGCCGTCAGTGACTGTGGTGTGCATCGTCATTGCGAGGAGGAGCGAACGATAGTGAGCGACGACGAAGCAATCTCATGCGTAAGAATGTATGATGGAGGAAGGAGGTACCAATGGGCTTAGGATTTATTGAAGAAGGGCTGTTCGTAGGAGTAGCGGCGGTTTTTGCCGGGCTTGTGGGGTATAAGGTCGTGAAGAAGACGAATCCGGAGCTTTTAAGCAAGCTTAGCGATTCGTACTCGGCCGCGGGCAAAAAAGTTACATCAATGATAGACGAAACAAAGAACGCGTTTCGTGAAGGATACGCGAACGGATAATAGATGTAACGAAGGTCAGTTATAATTATTCCTAAACTTGTTAAAAAACTGGCTTTCCGCTTGATATTTTTACGTTAGCCATTATAATTGATATCAAAGCGCGGTCAGGCGCTTTTACAGAGTGTATCGTAAAAGCTGAGAAGTATGGGTGTTGTACGCTAACGGAACACCTGCGGGGTAAAAAGCATGGACGCAAAAAACGTATATAGTGGACCGAAAGGACTCGCTTACTGCATGGGTTTAACCATGAAACGCTTGGGGATAGGGGGCGGTTCGTGTTGCAAGCCGGTAAAACCTGTTCAGGCGGCACGACCGGCAGCGCCCGTAAGGCCAGCGGAGCCTGTAAAACCGGTGGAACCCAGGAAAGAAGTACAGTCCACAAGCATTTTTACGCCGTTTTTTATGCAAAAGCCCGTTGCGCTAAAAAATGTTCAGGAAAAAGCGGGAGTTCGGATAAGCCTGGCGGCCGCGGCGGCGCCGGAGAAGAAACTTGTCTCCAAAGGCGAGAGCCTTAAAGGCATGGAGTTTGGCAGTAAGAGCGAAGAGCTCAAGGCCGAGATCTTTTACACGGATCTCCTTTCATCCAGCAAGAAAGTCCGTATGCAGGCGCTCGCGCACCTTAAGGACCTTCCGAAGCCGGTCGCGGTCAAGTTACTCGAGAAACTCCTCGCGTCTGAAAGCGATACGTTGAAAACGATAGAAAATCTGAATTGCCTGGCTGGCCTCGGCGAAGAGGATGTCATACCGAAAAAGATATTCAGGGATTATGTTTCCCACAGCGACGTCGGCGTGCGTCTAGCCGCTTTTAGGGCCATTTCAAAATACAGTGACCGCGAGGGCTTCGACATATTGAGCGCGAGCGCGAAAGATCCTAACCCGGAAGTGCGCCGGCAGATACTTAATTGTCTGTGCTGGTCGTTTGCCGATAAAAGCCTTCCTTATGTAATGAGCGGGCTGCATGACTCCGACAGCGGCGTACGAAAAGCGGCCGGCCGAATAGCCGGGGCGCTCAGGGCTCCGCAGGCGATATCGGGGCTCATAACCCTTTTGAGCGATACCGACAAAGAAGTGCAGGCAAGCGCAGCGGAATCCTTAAAAAAGATAACGGGCGAGAATTTCAGCTTCAGGGTGAACGCCTCGAAAAAAGATAAAGACGCGGCGATAGAAGACTGGCGTTACTGGTGGCGCGAGAACCAGGTCAAATTCGCTTTAGGAAAAAAAGCCAATTCAAAGTAGGAGGACATAAATGGGAAAAGGAATACTTATCGTGATAGCGGCTGTTTTCGCGGGTTTCGTGGGTTACAAAATACTTGAGAAAAAGAACCCCGGCCTTATCAAAAAAATAAACAAATCCGTTTCTGACGCCGGCAAGAAGGTTTCCGACGTTATGGAAGAAGCCAAAACATCCTTTCAGGAAGGGTACGTGAACGGATAATAAAGGAGCTTTATGCCTGAATCAAAGAAAGCAAGTTCGATCAAGGCGAAAAACAGCTTCGTTAAATGTTCCAGCGAGGGGTGCAGGAAAAAAGCCGAGACCTCCGGTAAATGCCGTATGCACGCCGATACGGTAGTAGTGAAAGAAGCGGCGAAAGCGCTGGCGAAAAAGTCTCCCGGTGGCGGGGCGCAGGTTAAAAGCGCCGTTTCAAGGATAAAGGCCTTGCGCTCGGCGGCAAAAATGCCTGTTGCAAAACGGGAAGTGCAGGCGCGTGTTCAACCTGCCGTTAAAGCCCGCGGTCCGCAAGACGGATATCTGAATACTTTGTGTTTCTGGGTGGGCGCCTCACTTAAAAGCTGCAAAGAAGCTTTAGCTCCGAAAGAATAAAAGGGCCCAAAAGGAAAATATGAGACGTATATGTATAGCGAACCAGAAGGGCGGTGTCGCCAAGACGACTACGGCCCTTAACCTTGCCGCGGAACTTTCGCGCATGGGAAAGAAGGTCATCCTGATAGATATGGATCCGCAGTATTCTTCGACCGCCGCTGTATTCGGCAACCAGAAATTCGAGTACAACATTTACAACGCTATAGTGGACAAGATAGATATTCAGTCGATAATACAACATTCGGATGTTTTTGGCATAGATGTTGTTCCGAGCGACATCGAACTATCGGGCGCGACGCTTAGAATAAGCGAGCACATAGGCCGCGAAAAAGTTTTGTATCACTGCACCAGAAAATTAAAGTACGATTATCTTCTCGTGGATGCGCCGCCTTCGCTGGGGCTTTTGACGGTCAACGCGCTTACCGCGTGCAACGAACTAATAGTCCCCATATGCCCCGAGTTCTTTTCCCTGAAAGGCATAAAACTGCTCGAAGAGATCGTCGAAAACGTGCGCGGTGGTCTCGGCGCCGATATTAAAATAACCGGTGTCGTCATAACGCGACATCGCGAACGCGTAGTAATGAACGAGGCGCGCGACGCGATAAGACATTATTTCGGTAAAAGAGTCTTTAAAACAGTGATACCGGAGAATATAACTCTGGAAGAAGCTCACAACGCCCATTTGCCGGTCTACAAGTATGACCCGAAATCAAAAGGAGCGGAAGCATATCATTTATTGGCCAAGGAGGTAATGCATGGAAAGTGCAAGTAGAAGACCAGTGATCAAAAAAACGGATACGGGAAAAAGCAAACTTATAGACAATCCGCTTCTGCAATCGACACTGAGGTCGTCCCGCTATGACGCGGGTGCGGGCGCCGACGCGAAAAGGGACATACGTTCGTCCGTGGACAAGATAAAGGATTCAACCAAAAAGTTCATCATGTCTCCCGACGAGGAAAAGCTCAGTGTTTTCGAGATCATCTCGGACCTCGAGAAACAGCTCGACGCGGCGTTCAGCATGAAAGAGTCGCAGGACACCGAGATACGCCAGCTTAGGGAAAAACTGGAAAGGTCCGAGGAAAAGGCCGGTGTGCTTGACGCTAAACTCAAAGAAGTGAAGGGCATGCTTGTTTCGCAGGAAGAGTTGAACTCGGAACTTGAATTTCTTGAGAACGAAAGGCTTGAGACCGTCGAGAAAACAAAATCGATGGAAGAAGAGATCCTCGGCAGGGCCGCGGTCAATAAGGACCTCGAGAATAAGATCAACTCACTTTCCAAGGAGATCGAGGCGCGCGACAACAGGATCGAGCAGATAGAACTGGAGCTCGCCAGCGCAAATAAGACGATACAGAGCCTGCATCACCAGATATCGCTCCTTGAGGAGGAAAAAGAGTCCGGCTCCGGGAAGATAGATGAGATAGAATCCGAGTTACACACAACCATAGCCGAAAGGGATCGCGCCAAGAGCGAACTCGAACGCGCGAAAGAGAGCCTTGACGAGATACGCCTCATGCTCGCCGACACAAGGGCCAGGGCGAGAGGGCACTATTACAAAGAAAAAAAGAAATAGACCGGACTACCGGTTAATTCAAAAATAGGAGCGACCACATGGCACATTCTGTAAAGGGGTTTGATGTCGGTACGATGAACCTGGTCGGGGCCGAACAAGACGCCGACGGCAAAATTAAAGTTAAGCTGATGCGCCACACTTTTCTGGACATCGAGGCGAATTCGTTCACCAAGAACATGCTGAAGAAGCAGAAAGTCCAGTACGCGGAAATGGGTGACAAAGTTTATGTCTTGGGCGATTCCGCGTTCGAGCTTGCCAACATAATGAATAAGACCGTGAGGCGCCCCATGCAGGACGGGGTCATTTCTCCCGACGAGGCGGACGCGCTTCCCATATTCGGCCTTCTGGTAGAGGCGGTGCTCGGTAAGCCGCGGGAGAAAGGAGAGGCTTGCTACTATTCTATTCCGGCTGACCCGATAGACGCCAGTTTTAACATCGTGTACCACTCGAACGTTATTTCAGGAGCGCTCACGAACCTCGGGTATACTCCAAAACCCATGAACGAAGGGCATGCCATCATATTCGCGGAACTAGCGGAAAAAGATTTTACCGGTATCGGTATATCCTGCGGTGGGGGCATGTTCAACGTGTGCGTTTCTTATAAAACCATACCGGCGATCAGTTTTTCGACAAGCCGCGCGGGGGACTGGATAGACAAGAACGTGGCGCACGTGCTCGGTATAAAAGTGAACAGGGCCACGGCGATAAAAGAGAAGGGCATAAATCTGAATAAACCCGCCAATCGCGAAGAAGAAGCGGTTGTTATCTATTACCGCAACCTCATAAATTATACGCTTGCTAACATAAAAACAAAGTTCGAGAAAGCCGAGCAGATGCCTCATTTCCCGGAGCCGGTCGATATCGTCTGTTCCGGAGGGTCGTCGATGATAGGTGGTTTCATAGAAGTTTTCAAGGAAGAACTTAAAAAACTGCATTTCCCGATACCGATCAACGACGTTAGGCTGGCCGAAGAACCGTTATACGCAACAGCCAAAGGCTGTCTGTTAGCAGGACTTAGCGAGGTCGAATAGGCTTATCCGTCTCGGTGGGGTGTTCTAGAAAGAGAGGATCGCGGACGGTATGGCATATAACGGAAGACTTGATAAAGAGGCGCCGGACAGTGAACTTGCCAGAGTTCGCGATAAGCTTTTAAGCATCAATCAGAAAGTACGCAAGTTCTCCCAGCTTTATAAAAAACCAAGTTCCCGCGACGAGGAAGAATACACCCACGAACCAAAGGATGACGACGAGGAAGTCTCTCTCGAGGTCATGCACTCAAAGCTCCGCGCCATCAATGACTACATCAAAAACCGTGCTTTGGGTAAAAGCGTGAAACCTCCCGTTTTTCAAAAACAGGAGAAACGAAAAGAGCCCGAGGCGCCCATAGAAAGACCCGAGAAAAAAACTTCGCAGATCCCGAGGTTCACCGAAAGAGAAGAGGTCGAAGAACTGGTCGACGAGCCGGATCCGGGCGCCGGGAAAGGCGTGAATGTCCAGCCGGCCGAAGTGACCACGGTGAATCTTCCCGACAATGTCGCGGACTCGGAGAAAGAAGTCCACTATCGTTCTGGGGTGGGGCTGTATCTCGGGACGGCGAATATAGTCGCCAGCCGCGAAGTTGACGGCAAACGCGTTTTTGTCCGCAACGAACGCAACGCGTTTTTAGCCGTGCGGGGAGACAAAGGAACAAAGGAACTTCTCGAAAAACTCAAAATTAAGTATGTGGCTCTGCAGGACAAACTGTATGTACTGGGCAGTATGGCGCTTTCTCTGGCCGATATATTCGGCCGTGAGACTCAAAGATCGCTGGATATGGGTATATTGAACCCGTCAGAGTCCGAATCGATACCGATCGTCAAGCTTCTCGTCGAAAATATTCTCTGGCCGCCGCGCAAAAAAGGCGAAGTGTGCTGTTTTTCGATCCCTTCGCAGCCGATAGACCGCAGCCAGGATACAGTTTACCACAGGGGCGTTTTCGAGGGGATACTGAGGAACATGGGTTTTGAGCCTTTGATCATTGAAGAAGGCTATGCCGTAATACTCGCGGAAATGGAGTCCAGCGATTTCACCGGGATAGGCGTATCCTGCGGCGCGGGCATGGTTAGCGTTTCGGTCGCTTTCAATTCCGTTCCTGTGGATTCTTTTTCGATCACGCGCGGCGGGGACTGGATAGATAAGAGCGCCGCGTCCGTTCTCGGAGTTCCCACGACAAGGGTCACCGCGATCAAAGAGCAGGGAATAAACATCAAAGAACCCCGGTCGCGCGAGGAAGAAGCGATAGCCATTTATTATAGGAATTACATACATCATTTTCTCGAGAATATGGGGGAAGCGCTGGGGAAAAAGGCCGGGAAAGCGAATTTTGACGAGCCAGCCGATATTGTTTTCGCCGGCGGCTCCACCATGGCCGAAGGGTTTCTAGAGGTCGTAAAAGAGGAGATAAAAACGGTAAATTTTAGGATCCCTATCGGCACGCTACGACGGGCCGAAGAGCCCTCAACAAGTGTGGCCAGAGGGTGTCTATTTAACGCAATAAACGCGGAGATACAGGAATGATGAATGCTGAAAATACCGGTACGGGGGCCCAAGGGATGTCGGCGGGTTTGCTTGGCGACAGGCTGAGAGCGATAAAAGAAACTCGCGAAGCGCTCTGCGAAGATGTCATACTGATAGAGACCACTCTTGACGGGTTCATCGATTCCATGGAAACGGTTAACATCCGTCTCAGGGAAATGAGAAAACCCGCCGCGCCGGCACAAGTTCCAGCGGCTACTGAGCGTGGTCCCGGCATACAGGGCATGTCGGTAGAGGATTTTAAAACGTATATCGAGAAACTTCTGCAGGGTTCGCTTGAAGCCGTAAGCGATAAAATATCCGACAGAATGGTAAAGATGCTCGGCGAGCTCAAGGGCCTCGCCGGGACTGCGCGCGAAGCTAAGATCAGGGAGATAAAGGAGGCCGCCGATTTCGAGAACGTCGACCTTTCGAAATTGTATATGCATCAGGAAGTGCAGTCGAACTTGTCCGACGTCGGAGTAGAAGAAAAAGAATCCAAAGGCATCGATTCGAGCCTTGAAAAACTCCGCAAGTTGCGCGGGCTTAAACCCAAAGGCGGCGACGGGAAATAACACATACGACTGTCATCCCGGAATTTCTGCCGGATGAAATCCGGCAGAAATATCCGGGATCTAAAAGTAACAAACAAAGGACGGCCATTATGGAGCTTAACGTATTTTATCCGGTGATCACGCTCTTCATTCTCCTAGGGATAATGTTCGGTGGCATCATGTTCACCGTCTTCAGCTATTACTCCCGTATGGTCTATCCTTCGGCGAAATACGACAAGTTGAGAGAAGAAGCCGCGCAAAAAGCCCAGGAAGCGGCCATGAGTAAAAAAGAGGCCGAACGACTGGCGGCGGAAGCCACGAAATGCAAGGGCGAGCTCTCTCACATGAAAGCCGAGGAGGCTCTGAAAAAGACGCCTTCGCAAAAAGACATAGAGGAACTCAAAAAGGTGAAAATAGAGGCCGCGCGGTACAAAGATGTGGCCGAGAGTTTTGAGAAAGAACTGCTAGAGATAAAAGCGAAGGCCGCGGGCGAGCCAAAAACGCGCGAAGAACTGGCCAAAACGCAGGAAGAGCTCAAAAGGACCAAAGTGGATCTCTCCGCGAAAGACGGGGAGATAAAGAAACTTTCCGGCGAGATCTCGAATATTCAAACCCAGCAGAAAAGCGCGCTTGAAAAGGCCGGAGCGGCGGAGGCGAAGGATAGCGAGAATACACATTTAAGGAATGAACTGCAGGCGAAGATCGGGGAATGCGAGCATAAAGATAACGAGATAAGACGCCTCTCCGGAGAGATCTCCGCCAAAGAGTCTGAACTAAAACGAGTCACGGGCGGGCTCGGCAATAAAGACAGCGAACTTAAGCGCCTCAGGGGAGAGCTCAACGACAAAGAAGGCGAGATAAGCCGCCTGAGAGGAGAATTGTCGGGAAAGAATAATGAGCTCAACGCTTTGAAAGGGGAGCTTGCGGCGAGGTCCGGCGAGACTTCAGCAAAAGATAACGAGCTCGCGCGTCTAGCGGGCGAGATAGGTAATAGAGACAACGAAATAAACCATTTGAAGTCTGCGTTATCCGGCAAGGATAACGAGATCAACGGGATTAAAGGCGAACTCTCGGAAATGACGAAGGTGAGGGCCGAACTTAAGGATGTCGAAGAAAGATACAAGATCGCGCTTGAGCGGTCCGCCGGGCTAACGGCTAAAGACGACGAGATAAAACGCCTGGCCCGGGAACTCGCCCGGAAAGATGAAGAACTGAAGAAGGCGGGAGAAGAACTGGATCATTCGAGAAAAGAAGCGGCGTCGAATGTAAAGGCCGATGAATTGGCGCAGAAAGAGCATTACATTAACCGTCTGAAACTCGAGCTCGCCGAAAAAGAAAAAGAAAAAGAAGAGATGAAGGCGAGACTCAGCGACATGGAGAACCAGCACCGCATATCGCTGGGCGTTACCGCTGACGCGGCGAAAAAAGAACAAGAGATAAAACGCCTGGCGCAGGAGCTGGAGGCGAAAAGCGCCGACGCCGAAAGGTTTAAAAGCGAACTCTCAGAGATGAAAAGTAAGTATGTTATAGCTCTTTCAAGGTCCGAAAAAGTTTCCACGAAAGAGAAAGAGGTAAACGCGATCGAGAATGTGCTGGAAGAAGAAAAGAAAGCCATGCACGAGCTTAAGAAACGCATACAGGAGAACAGGGCCAAGATACACCTCTTTAATGAGAAAGCCAAAGAGAATGTGGATTTCATAGCCGGTTTCGCCGAAAGCAAACAGTTCGAGGATCTTCGAAAGTCGATCTATCTTGAGGAAGCCGTGCGGAAATGCGAGGATGAGATCCGGGAACTCAAAAGCCGTAACGCGGAGCTCGAAAGCAAAATAAAATGAAAAGTAAGAATCGGATAAAAGAAGAATTTGCCGCGCTCAGATTACGTATCGCGGACCTGGGCAGCGCGAAGCGTCGGTCCGAAAAGGATGAAGCGCTTTCCGCCAGCGAAGCCCGGTATAAGGAGCTTTTTAACAATATCGGGAGCTGCGCAGTGATCTTTGAAGCCGTCGACGACGGAAGGGATTTCGTTTTCAAGGACATAAATAAGTCCACCGAGCGCCTCGAGAAAGTCAGGAGGAAAGATATTATAGGAAAAAGCGTTACGGCGGTGTTCCCGGACATAAAAGAAATCGGGCTTTTCGAAGTGCTGCAGGAAGTGTGGATGACAGGTAATAGCGCCGAACACCCTACGGCTTATTATTCCGAGGGCACTGTGGCGGGCTGGAAAGATAACTATGTCTATAGACTACCTTCGGGCGAGATAGTGGTGGTATATGACGATGTCACCGAACAAAAACGGGCCGAAGAAGATACCAAAGCGCTTTCCCTGACGCTCGAGAAGATCATCGAGGGAACGCTGGACTTAATTTTTGTAAAAGATACGGCCGGGCGCTATATCATGGTGAACCTTGCCTGTGCCGATTTTTTTGAGCTTTCCAAAGAAGAGATCATCGGCGGGGACGATGCCGATCTTTTTTCGCCCGAAACGGCGCGTTCGCTCATGGAAACCGACCTCCGCGTGATGCGGTCCGGTAAGACTGAGGTTCTGGAGGAAAAAGTCGAGTATAACGGGGAAGAGCATATTTTTATAAGCACGAAATCGCCGAATTTCGACGGCGAAGGTAAAGTAACGGGTATCACGTGCGTTATGCGGGATATCACGGACAGGGAAAAAGCAAAAAGCGATGTGCAGGAAGGCGGAGAAGAACTTAGGGAAGAAAGAGAAAAACTTCAGGAAAAAAGCGAATCTCTCCGGGAAGAAAGCGAAAAGCTTCAGGAAAAAAGCAAAAAACTTCAGAAAGAAAGCGAAAAGCTCCAAGGAGAAAGAACAAAGTTCCTGGAAGAAAGCGAAAGACTCAGCCGAGAAAGCGAAAAGCTCCGGGAAGAAAAAGAAAATATCAAAAAGGTCATAGATGCCGTTCCGGGGTTGGTCTATGAGATCTACGCGGCGCCGAACGGTGAAATGAAATGGATGTTCCTGAACAATATGGCCGAAGAATTCTTTGGTATGGCGCCGGAAGAGGTTATAGGTGATTTTAGACTGGTCTTTGAAAAAGTCGTTCCCGAGGACCAAGAGGCGCTTCGGAATTCTATTGCCGATGCGGTTCGTAAGAGGGTCATGTGGGAGCATGAGTGCAGGTACATTGCCCCGGATGGTTCCACTAGAGGGGTTTACTGTAAGGGAAATTTTGTGCGTGAAGATAACTCCGGCGGCACGGTTTGGGCCGGTGTTATTATTGATAACACCGTTAAAAAAAACACCGAGAAAGAGCTGAAAAACATAACAGATCGTTTCAGGGATATAGCCCTGACCAGCGGCGACTGGATATGGGAAATCGAGCGCGAAGGTAAATTTACCTATGTGGCGGGAAATGTTAAACAAATTTTAGGGTATGGTCCGGAAGAAATACTGGGCAAAACACCTTTTGATTTTATGACGTCCGATGAAGCTGCCCGGACGCTAGTGGCGTTCAAGGCTTTCCGCGAACAGAAAAAACCCATTAAAGATCTCGAGAATTGGAACATCGCGAAGAATGGGGAAAAAGTGTTACTTGTGACGAACGGTACAGCTACTTTTGACGACAATGGAACGTTCACCGGGTACCGAGGTGTGAACAAGGATATAACGCTCAAAAGAAAAACAGAAAGAGAAATGCGCCGTTTGCAAAAACAGATGGAATATATCCTCGGCGCGACAAAAACAGGTCTCGACATTATTGACGGAGAATTCAACATAATTTATATCGATCCGGAATGGGAAAAAACTTATGGTGAACCCGCCGGGCGTAAGTGTTATGAATATTTCGACGACAGAAAAGAACCCTGTCCGGAATGTGGTATGCTAAAAGCATTATCGGCAAAAAAAGTCGTTGTCACAGAGAAGAATCTTCCAAAGGAAGGAATGAGGCCCGTACAGATCACGTCCATCCCGTACAGGGACGATGACGGTAAATGGCGGGTCGCCGAGGTGAGAGTCGACATCTCCGAAATTAAAAAAGCCCGGTCCGAGATAACGACGATACAGAGCAAGTTCGAGGGAGATAAGGAGAAGCTTACGGAATCGATGACACAGCTTGTGCAGGCCGAGAAAATGATCGCGCTCGGCGAGCTCACCGCGGGCATAGCTCACGAGCTTAACCAGCCTCTTAATATCATAAAAATAATCGCCCAGATGATGCAGAGAAATATCGAAAAAGGCGATTTTTCGGTGGCCGACGCGAAGAACGACCTGCCTGAAATAGTGAACCAGGTGAACCGCATGGCGGAGATCATTAAGCACATGCGTGTTTTTACGCGCAGCACCGTCGGGACAGATATGGTGGAGAGCGATATCAACGTCGTTGTACACGACCTTCTGACGCTTCTTTCCCAACAGTACAGGGACCACAACATAGAACTTGTCGTCACGCTGGGGGAACATCTCCCGCTTGTCAAGATCGACCAGATCAGGGTAGAACAGGTACTTCTTAACCTCCTTAATAACGCCATGCAGGCGGTTGAGGCGGCGGCGAAAAGCCCGAAAAAAATAGAGATAAAGACTTATACGAAAGAAGATAACAAAAAGATCGTAATGGAAGTTATTGATAACGGGATCGGCGTTCCGGACGAGGTGAAGACCAAGATAGTTCAGCCGTTCTTCACGACAAAGGAACCCGGTAAAGGCACGGGTCTCGGACTTTCGGTATCGAATAAGATCGCCGAGGAACACGGCGGTAATTTGGAGTTTACAAGCGTTCAAGGCGAAGGCACAGCCTTCAGGCTAGTTTTGCCGGTGGCCGCGTAAACCGGCAAGACCATCGTCATTGCGAGGAGTTCGCCGAAGGCGAACGACGAAGCAATCTCATGCTATACGAAGAGATTGCTTCGCCCCTTCGGGGCTCGCAATGACGACTTGATAGCGATGAACTAAAAAAGGAATCACCAATGGGTCCATATAAATATCTTTTAGTCTCGCATGACGCGGCGCTCGCGATCTTGATGACCGGCATTATCAAGGCGAAAGAAGTGACCACGGTAGCGGACTCAATTGCCATGGCGATCCCGGTTTTTGAAAAAGAGAAACATGAAATAGTCGTTGTCGATCTCGAAACCCCGGGCCTTGACGGTGTGAAATTTGTGCGCGCTCTAAAAAAAGTATCTCCGAATGTACAGGTAATAGTCCTCGCGTCCGCCTCTAGCGGCGATGCGATGTTTCTTGTGCTGG
>JADFYD010000026.1:0-8305 GCA_015233235.1 Candidatus Omnitrophota bacterium
GCGCCATATTTTTCAAGCGTTTCGGCGACGGCAACGACATTGGACATTTTTTGACCGACCGCCACATAAACACAATTAACGTTCTGGCCTTTCTGGTTGATGATCGTATCTATGGCGATCGCGGTCTTTCCTGTCTGCCGGTCTGAAATGATGAGTTCGCGTTGTCCGCGGCCTATCGGTATTACCGCGTCTATGGCCTTGATGCCGGTCTGCAGCGGTTTTTTTACCGGCTGGCGATGAATGACATTCGGGGCGTTCGACTCCAGCGGACGGTATTTTGTGGTATTGATGGGCCCTTTACCGTCGATCGGTTTACCGAGCGCGGTCACGACTCTGCCCAAAAGAGCGTCGCCTACCGGAACGCGCGCGATATTGCCGGTACGCTTCACCATATCGCCTTCTTTTATGGAAATATCCGCGTCATCTTCTCCAAGAATAACGACGCCGACGCTGTCTTCCTCAAGGTTAAAAACTATACCCATCACGTTCTCCGAGAACTTCACGAGTTCGCCGACCATCACGTCGTCAAGGCCGTAAATTTTGGCGATCGTGTCCCCTACTTGCATTACGGTGCCTACCGATTCGGTGCGGAGACGTATCGTGTATTTTTCAAGTTCCTTCTTTATGATCGAAGTTACTTCATCCGGACGCAGACTCATGCTAACCCACCTTGATTGAAATTAATTTTTCTTTAAGTTCTTCCAGCCTCTTTTTCACGGACCCGTCTATTATCATATTGTCCACTATGACCTGGACACCGGCGATAAGGCCGTAATCTATTTCTGTCTTTAATTCGACTTTTTTGTGAAGTCTTCCTTCCAGGAACACCCTGATCTCATCGATGACATCTTTTTTAAGAGGTATTGTGCTCCTCACGACGCCCTCTGCCCTTTCGGCGTGACGATACAGAGAATCAGCGGAGACGGCGATATCCATAAGTTCCGCCGTACGGCCTTTTTCAAACACGAATTTTACGAACTGCAGGGTCTCTTTTGATAAATTCGCCCCGAAGGCTTTATCAAAGAGGTCACATTTTTCCTTAACGCTTATTTGCATATTAAGGATGAAACTTTTTAATTCCCGGTTCAAGAACACGGTATCGCGCAGGGACATAAGTTCCTCCGCGGCCTTCTCCATGCCGATAGAGCTTTTTACGCTTTCTAAAAAAGCCTCGGCGTATCTTTTGGCTACGACTTTATCTATCATTTCGTTTTTTCCGCTTTAAATAAAAAGCTGGTGATCATTTCTTTTTCTTTCTCGTCGGTCACTTTTTCCTCGATCACTTTCTCCGTGGCGCCGATCACAATGTCGACAAGTTCCCTTTTGAGTTCTCCCCTGGCTTTCGCGATCTCCTGTTTGATCTCGGCTTCCGCGTTGGCCATTATATTCTTACCGTCTATTTGGGCCTTTTCCCTCATTTCGGAGGCGACGCGTTTGCCTTCCAGCACCGCTTCGTTTATCTTTTCACGCATCACCTTTTCGATCTCGTTCATCTTCTCGCGGTAGTCGTTCTTCATGTTGTCGACTTCAGCGTGCAAGCCCTCTATTTTCTTGAACTCGGCGGCGATGCGATCTCTCCTATCGTCGAGGCTTTTAAGTATGCCTTTCCAGGCGAATTTTTTGAGAAGAAAAAGCACCAGCATAAAACACAGAATTTGCGCGACGATCTCACTTGTACTGAGCAGCTTAAGGATTTCCATTTATATTTTCCCCATAAGAATGAATACGACAACCAGCACATAGATCGTTATCGACTCGATGAACGCGCAGCCGATCGTCATGTTCATCAAAAGTTTATTGGTTATCTCGGGCTGCCTGCCCATTGAGCTTAACGCTCCGAAAACCGCCAGACCTAATCCAAGGCTGCCGCCAAACGCGGCCAGACCTAAGCTCAGCGGAAGTACCAGTGATAATGCCGTTTTTGAATCCATTGCTTCCTCCTTTATATTAATTTGTTTTTATGTTCGCTGTTTTTTTTGTGTCTTGTTCCTCTTCATCTTCTTCGTTAAGTACAAGACCGAAATATATCGTACTCAGCAAGGCGAATACCACCGCCTGTACGACACAGGCCATCATGGCGATCAATGAATTAAAAAAGAGGAGCGGAAAACCTTTTAGCCCAAACCCCGCGAAAAGCGCGAGAAGAAGATCATCACCCCAAATATTGCTTCTAAGCCTTAAAGAAAGCGTGATAGGCCGTACAAGTTCCGAGAAAGTATGAAGAATGAACATCATTATAGGCAATACCGCGGTTATCGCGAACACACCCCGGGGCTTTCCTGCAAGGTGGTCGATATAGCCGATAAATCCTAAGTGCCGTATCGCGGTATAAGTGACATATACGAACACGCATATCGCCAGCGCTACGGTCGTCGACAAACTGGATGTGGCCGATTTCATGAAAGGAATAAGTCCGAAAAGGTTCATGAATAGGATGTAAATAAAAAGCGTACCCAGGAACGGGAGATATTTTCTGGAATATTTCTCGCCTATCATACCGGAGACAAGCTCGTTAAGTGACTCGACCAGCACCTCAGCGGCGTTTTGCAAACGCCCGGGTATCATTTTGGCGTTTCTCGAGGCGAAATATCCCAGAAGAGTGATGATCGCCACGATAACAAGCGAAAAGATCACGTTCTCCCACAAATATAAAAAATGACCCAGCCCGGTACCGGAAAATAACTTCGCCAGCATGCCGACAAAGTTCGGGAATTCGGGAAGAGCCACACCTTGTTCTTCCATCATCGCTCCAAAAACAACTTTACATCGCGGAAACAAAATCGGATTTGATTATACATCAGGCGTGTGACAAGTAAAAGCAAAAATACATACACTTATCGTACATCGTACTGCGTACTGCGTACCGCGTACCGCGTTCTGCGTATGAATAAAGAAGTACATCAAATTTTTTAGTTATACCCCTCTGTCATCCCGGAAAACCCGAGCGCAGCGAGGGTTTATCCGGGACCTACGTGTCAAACTGCGGATTTACATATAGATCCCGGATATTTCTGCCGGATTTCATCCGGCAGAAATTCCGGGATGACAACGTAGGGGGCCGGATTGCACCAGGCAGAAACTCCGGGCTACCAACGACTAATCTCTCAACCGATCGCCAAACTGCCACGTTCCGCGGTGCGGATACGTATGCATTCTTTCAATTCCATGACAAAGATCTTGCCGTCGCCGGTCTCACCAGTCCTAGCGCCTGTCTCTATCGCCTTGATCGTCGGTTCGAGGAAATTATCATTAACGGCTATCTCAAGACGGACCTTTTTTAGAAGATTGCCCGTCTCTTTCGCGCCGCGGTAAACCTCGGTTATACCCTTCTGCCGGCCATGCCCCAGGACCTCGCTCACGGTGATGAGATTGACTTCCGCTTTATAAAGCTCTCTCTTCACGTCCTCGAGTTTGTACGGCTGGATTATCGCTATCACCAGTTTCATGTTTTCCTCCTTATTTTAGTGTATTAAATCAGATTTCAAATATTTTGCCGTATTTAGCACCGTCATTGCGAGGGCGCCGCAGCGCCCGAAGCAATCTCATCAGATTTACCAAGAGATTGCTTCGTCGGCCTGCGGGCCTCCTCGCAATGACGCCTCTGAATGCTCCATACACGCCTACTCCAACATGGCATACGCCCGTTCATGGTGCTCGGCAAGATCGAGACCCATGAGTTCCTCTTTATCGCCGACGCGAACTCCTATGAACAGATCCACAAGCTTGTAAATTATGAACGTGACGACAAAAGTATAGACTATCGTAACACCTACCGCTAAAAGCTGCACCATAAATTGTTTCGGGTTACCAAAGAACAATCCATTAGCGCCTGCCGGATTTACCGCAACCGAAGCGAATAGCCCCGTCGCCAAAGCTCCCCAGATCCCGCCGATACAGTGTACGCCGAAAGCATCAAGCGAATCATCATATCCCAAACGGGGTTTAATGACGCTGACCGCGATAAAGCAGAACACGCTTACAAGTATACCGATCACTATTGCCGGAATAACGCTCACAAATCCAGCCGCCGGAGTTATGGCGACCAGCCCAGCGACCGCGCCGGAACACACTCCGAAAATAGTCGGTTTACCGTTACGCATCCATTCTATACACGCCCAGCTAAGACCGGCCGCGGCAGCCGCGGTATTGGTCACGACAAAGGCATTAACTGCCAGACCGTTAGCCGCGAGCGCGCTCCCCGCGTTGAAACCAAACCATCCGAACCAAAGTAGCGCCGTACCCAGCACAACAAAAGGAATATTGTGCGGCGCGGGCGTATTCGAGTCCAGATTCTTTCTCTTTCCTATTACTATGGCCGTCACCAGAGCCGCTATTCCGGCATTGATGTGCACGACCGTTCCGCCGGCGAAATCAAGCGCGCCAAGGTTTTTCAGCCAGCCGCCCATGCCCCAAACCCAGTGGCAAATAGGGTCATACACAAGTACCGACCAGAGAAGCGTAAAGATCAAAAAAGCGGAGAACTTCATCCTCTCGGCAAAAGCCCCTATAATAAGCGCCGGAGTTATCACGGCAAACATGGCCTGAAAGATCATGAACGCCTGATGCGGTATTGTCCCCGCATAATCGGCATATGGCTGAAACCCCACTCCATTCAGGCCAAACCAGGCCAAACCACCGGTAAAACCTTTTCCCGGCGCGAAGGATAAACTGTAACCCACAAGCACCCATTGCAAACTCAGGACACACAAAATTATAAAACACTGCATTAGTGTCCCCAAAATGTTCTTCCTGCGCACCATACCGCCGTAAAAGAACGCGAGTCCCGGCGTCATCAGCATGACGAGCGCCGCCGACACGAGGACCCAGGCGGTATCACCGCTATTAATGATGTTCATATCGCACCTCCTATGGTTCATGGTTTGTGGTACCAAAAAAAAAGGCGCCCTCCATCCCGCGTGGGATAAAGGACGCCTATTGTCCTTGTGAAAAGCGCTTACCAAAAAAAAATGCCCTCCTGCACACATTGCTGGAAGACATCTTGGTCTTGCTCACACCTTCGTTACTCTTTGAGTATACCACCCACCGCTATGTCTGTCAATAAAAATGTTTGTGTGCTTTTATTCGATATTTTTCAGAGCCAGGGAAAATCCGATCAGATACCAGAAGATCATTACGACACGGGGATAATAGAGATTTGTCTCAGTCAGACCGTTGATCAAGAACGCGCCAATACACGCCATTAAGGAAAGTGCGATCACTGATAAATAGCCGTCTTTAAGCCTTCTGTAAACGCTAAACACGTTCTTGAATACAAAAAATAAAAACAGGAGAAAAGCGCCCAACCCCAAAAACCCGATCTCTCCGGCCATCTGCAGATAAATATTATGAGCGTACATCGTC
The DNA here is from genome assembly GCA_015233235.1 of Candidatus Omnitrophota bacterium. Taxonomy (GTDB): domain Bacteria; phylum Omnitrophota; class Gorgyraeia; order Tantalellales; family Tantalellaceae; genus JADFYD01. The sequence goes on from JADFYD010000026.1 coordinate 5,362, forward strand.
TCGGCCGTTTTGGCGTTCTCGGGTTCCGGAAGTTTATATTTGGTATAACTTTTACAGAAAGTATTCACGCCAACACCGATAACCGGATGATGTTTTATCATGTTGACGGCATTCTTATAAATACTGATCCTGTCGTAATTGCACAAAAAGACTATCGGGTTATATTTAATTTCTTTCGCCCAGTCTTTTATGCTTTTAGGCATCACTAAAGGGAAAACCAAAAGCGCGCCGACCAGTACAGCGATCACGGCTTTCTGTTTTTTCACGATCGCGATAAAAAGTAACGCGGCGTAAACGGCGATACCCGTGCCGCGCGCGAAAGTTAAAACCGTCCCGGCCAGGCCCAATAACACGGCGATACCCATCCATATCCGCGCTTTGCCGGTTTCACGTACCATGGCAAGTGCCGCTACCAACGGGACCAATGCGCTTAAGTAAACCCCCAGAACATTCGGGTCCGGGAAGGAAGCGCTTGGCCTAGGCAGCCCTATGGGGCAGATCTGCGGTGTATTGCCCCATATAAAGTCCTTACCTATCACAAGCTGCCATATAGCATCTATACTGACCAGTGAAACGCCCAGTGCAGCCGACGCGGCTATTAACTTGATCTGTTTTTTACTTTTTATTTCTTCGGAGCAAACAAAAAATATCAAAAAATATTCAAATACTCTTAGAATTCCGCGGACGCTGTCGTCCATATACAACGAATTTTTTATAGAGAGGATGGAACAGCCGATGAAAAGAAAATAAGCCCAATTAACGGAAGTGTTGACCGCAATACGTTCTTTTTTGATCAGTTTTTTCACGAAAAAGCATGCGCATGCGATGCCGATATAAGCATTTGCAAGTCCCGGCCCGAACATCACCGAGAATGGGATGACAACGATAGACCAGTATATGGCAAAATCCAGAATATTGATCAGTTTATCTTTCACTTTTTTTCCTTGAGCTTATCCTGATAGGCGTGTTCATACATTGTATTGCGGATGGAGAAATTGTCAAGTGTTCGTCTTAAGCGGCTTCTCTCGCCAGGTTATCAAGGTTTATAGCTTCCTGCATCTGGGCGATAGGCATACGCGCGACCGGCGGTATCATGAAGTCCATCGCCTGGCCTAGTTTCTGCAGGGCATTGCCGTCGGCAAAAAAATACGCGAGAGAACTTTCCGAGAAATCCCGGCCGAGCCGTTTATAAAGATCCGTTAATCGACCCGCGAATTCCGCCCTAACATTGTCAAGCGCGGCAAGCCCGCCGTCTTTGTCGTGTTTACCGGTTTCGCGCAGCATATAATAAAATCCTTTAGCCAGGGCAACGACCACAGCGCCTTCGAGACCAACTATGCACTTTTCTCCGGGACCGTTCTTAGAAGTATCGTCCACTACCACGGGATACTGGTCTGCGGCGAGAGACTCCGCAACTTTTTTCATTCCCTTGCCGTCGATGAAACATTTGGACATTATGGGTACTCCTATTACCACCCTTTTCGCGGTTAGCGGATCCTCATGGAAAATAGTTATTCTCCTGTAAATAGATTCCCTTTCCGCCGCGCTGAGCGATGATCCGTATTTGACCATGATTACACGTTTCATATAAAAGGCAAAATCATCGGCGCTCTTGTCGAATACTTTTTCAAGAGATGGGAAATACCTGTCGGCCCCGAGCGCCGTCTCCGGTTCTATCACAAATCTTACATTATCGAGTTTGCGTAATTTAAAAACTATGTATGCCAGCATACTGGCGTAAAACTGCAAATTTTCCTTTTTGAATATATCCAATGAAACGGATATTTCGATAATAGGTCTTTCTCCGGCAAGTTCCGCCGGCCCGGCCGACAAAGCCCCGATTTTCGAACACAGTAGATCTATGTTGTTGTCGAAGAACGCCCTATTGCGTGTCATGGCAGATCTTATGTTCGCCTGTTGCCGAGCAATATCGTTTTGCGGCACTCCGGCGGCGTCAGCTCTCCCTTCGACATATACGCATTTCTTCAAGACTTCTTTTTCTGAGGCGTCCAGTCCATAAGACAAAGAAATACTCTCAATAAGCCGCGCGAGATCTTCTCTAACGATATGATCTCTCTTTAAGGAACGCAGAAACTCGCGTATCGGTCCGTTGATCTCATGCCTGTCAACGACGTCGGCTACCTTATCAAAGTCGAGTACAAAAATATATTTAAGTATCGCGTCAAAAACGGGATTGTTCTTTTTCTTACTTTTACCGGAATCGGCATATACGTTCCTTTTAACGAACGCGGCCAGGTACAGATACGCCCACATTATCGCTTTTTCTTTAGGCGACCCTCTTAAAAGCTGGGAGTTTTCCGCGTAATTAATGAACACATCGTTCAATATTACGGGTCTCGCAGAGTCGTCAACCGCATTAGGACCGGTGCCGGCCACTTTATCTCTGTATAACTGCATAAGGTGATGCAAATTACCGGCCCTTTGCACACGTTTTTTGGCGATCTCCAGTTTTTCGAGAGCCTCCTGGGTCTCCCCCTTCTTTACCGATATTATTACGCCGATTATCAGGGACTTCACATATTTGTATTCCGGTTCGTTCCTCAGCCGTTTAGATTTTAATAATTCGTACAAAGGTCCGACCGCTTCCGCGGGTTTACCGGCTTGGATAGACTTTTCTATGTCCGATATCCAGTCAAGAAGCGCGGCCTCGCGTTCCCTCCCGAGTCTCCTTAACCCCTCGACCCTGCTCGCCTTTATATTGCGTACTATGCTTTCCGCCGATCTTTTACGCATCTCCAGGTATTTCAATCCGCTTTCCATAAAATTCCTGGCGCTTTTAAAATGCCTGTCGCCGAGCCCTATGACCTCCCGCGCGGCTGAAAGAAAAGAGACGGCTATTTTTTTCTCTTCCGATATCAGGCTGCCTCCGTTCGGGTTTATTCCGCCTATCAGCGCGTCAAGGAGCACCGGCACATCCCATCTT
>JADFYD010000026.1:8434-13539 GCA_015233235.1 Candidatus Omnitrophota bacterium
ACTTCATTTCGGAATTCGTGAGCATAGAATATTTGGCGCCCTCTCTTCTAATATGTCTTCCGATCTTGATAAGCACTTTATAGGGGGTCTTTTTGTCGGTTATCCACTCAACTCTGGAAATTAGGGAATTCTTCGCCAGCCTTGCCTCGAATTCGGCGGTTTTCTCCCTGTTCATCATGTTGATGGGCCTATTCAAACACCAGCACGCCGCGGACTCATTGTCTCTGAGGATAAGTCCGGCAGCCAGTACTATCCTGCTGTTTATGAACGATACTTTTTCCTTCTCATCCGGAGTAATGAACAAGTCAGGCGTAAAGGCGAGTGTCATATCCAGGAGTTCGCCGACTATCCTGTCCCTTTTGGCTAAAGTTTCCGAACGTCTTTTTGCGCTGCCCATCATTCTGTGCGAAAGCACTTTAAATAGTTCCAGGTTCTTCGAAAGCAGGTCAATATAGTAGTCGTGAAAAATAACAGCGCTCTCGGATCTCTTTTTGGGCTCGACCCGTTTTAAACTAAAGAAGAATCTTTCTCCGGTATTCTCGATATTAAATATCTTCCGCCATTTTTCTTCCGCCATTATTTTACGCAGGGTCGCGCGGATGTCATCGGTAGCCTTGCCTCTGAACCCGCTCAAGTATGACAGGTCGAAACTCACGTCTTTCGTGCCGGCATCCGGATCGCTGAGGGCCGACAGCAACCCCATAAGATTTATTAAAGCGATCTTTTTAGGCGCCGAATCGGCAGGCAAAACAAGCTTCGCAAGGCTCATTATCCGTTCCACTGTGCGTACGTCGCCCCATGCTTTGACATAAGCCGCCAGGTCGTTGACATCTTTGCCGGATATAAGCGGCTTCTTATCGTCGACGGATAATTCCCTTATCGCCCTGACCAGCACATATACCTCTAGCACCTCTTCATCAATTGAGGCGTCATCCCAGTAAAATTCGTCGCCGAAGAACGGCATCCTGCAAAATACATGCTGCAGAACATCAAAGGACCCGATCGACGGGTATAAAAATAATTCCCTTAGACCTTTCGGTCGTTTGAGCTCTATTCTGCTTTCTTCTTTTATATGCTTTTCAATATATTTATCGGCCAGTTTCATGATATCCGCGCCGTCCATTTTATCTACATCGTCGAATATGTTTTTTTTATACTTTCGGCCGTTCGCCAGGAACGTCCGCACGCTGCCGAGAAATCGCTCTTTTTCCGCCTCTGTGTTGTACCTGCGGGCAATGTTCAGGATGAATTCATTGTTTGAGAGTTCGAGATCCAGGCAAAGTTCTTTCAGCTTCGCCTTCTTATTCCAGGCGAACAGAAGGCCGTCATCGACGGCCGCACCTTCGGGATCTATCAAGTGTTTCACTTCATGCTCAAAAACGTATTCGGCAAAAGTCCTGTTATTTTCCTTCAATATTTCTTTGAGGAAGATCTCGCCGAACCATATGGTTTTAGTGGATAGCCCCGCGTGCGCGATCGCGTAAGTTTCGTCCGCGGGTAAACCAAATGCGCGGTCTTTAACGTAAAACTTGTTCATTAACACGCCTATGGTCACCGACCTAACGGGTACGTTACCCGGAAGGTACTTGGTAAGATATCCTTTAAGCTTCGCGCTTTCTTCTTCGGAAAGAATGGGCTCTATATTTTTCCTGGTATCGTCATCACCTTTTATGTATCGTTCCACATATCGCGGAATGTAATACCTGTCGCCCAAAGAGCCATTAGGTTTTTTTACCGTCCCGAACCTTATCTTGACCGCGGTACCTTTCTCCACCGCATAGCGGACAGCTGGGTTTACTGCGGTTTGGTTGTCCGCGTCCTGCCCACCGATATTTTTACTCGACACGGCGGCGTCTGATACGCCGGTCACGGTCTCTCCGGGGTTCAATATCCGTATACCGGATACTTTACAATTCGTAAGTTTTTCTCTGAGATCTTCCGCAGAAACGCACGGAACATGCATGATAAAATTTCCGCTTTTGACTGAACCTGCCGGTGCCGAAAGATCCACGGTTAAGGGTATTTCAAGACCGGTTTTCGTAAAACTATGTTTTTTTTGAGGATCGAGCCTTATACTTCTGTTCGCGTTGGGAAGAACTGGAGCGAATTTGGCGTCGAGCATTGCGTTGCATACGGTAAAGGGTTTATCCGCAAGGATCATTTCCAGGAGAAATATCGTTTCTTCTTCAAGCTGCTTAAGGCTTACCCGGGCAAAGTCGTTGGAAAGAGGCGCGAAAATTGATTGTACCTGTAATTTTTCGTGAGAAATAGTAACAGAATTTCCAAAAGCGGGGTTGAATGAAGTAACAGAAAAATATGGCACTTCACCGGTTGTCCCCAGGCACATGGTGTTGGCAAGAAAAACAATTGAAAGCAAAATAGTCGCAGTTTTCCGTACCGGCTTATGAGAGTTTTTTGAATTGTACATAATTTTTAGGTGTTTAATGCTTTAACGATGGGAATATTATATGTTTTACGCCTTGTTAAGTCAAGAGAAAGTTTTAATGTTTTTACAACCTTAACTAACCGGAAATAACTAATGTTAAGTCTGAGTCTGGGGCAAGTCTGGGATCAACTTCGGAACAGATGTGGGATTAAGTTTGGGGCAGGTGTGGGATTAACTTTGGGGCTGCCCCCAATATGCACAACAAATAATATAGGCACTTCCTATTTTGTTGTGACGAGGGGCGGTAAAAATCGGAACGAGAAACCGAACAGCGGAATGTCCTCTAAAAATTTGCTAAGTGCGGTTGTGCTTACGGGCACCTTAAAAGGTGCCCTACGAGACGTTGTTGGTGCTCTGCCACGTATTGACATTACACAAATATCACGCCTGAACGGATTTTCCGCGCAAGAAGTTGGGGTGCTCGGATATCGGTATCGCCGTTTTAATGAGCTTCTCGATGCTACGGATGGCGTCGCGCTGATCCGGGGTCGCGAAAGAAATAGCTCGCCCGCCATGCCCGGCCCTTCCGGTACGGCCGATACGGTGAACATAATTTTCTACGTCGTCGGGAAGGTCATAGTTTATGACAAGTTCTATGCCGATCACGTCTATGCCCCTCGCCGCGATATCGGTGGCGACAAGTATACGGTACCGCCCTCTTTTGAAACCTTCCAGCGCTTCGCGCCTTTGCGCCAGTGTGCGGTCGGAATGGATCTCGGCGGCTTTTTGCCCTATGTCCCTAAGAAATCTCGTTATTTTAGTCGCGCCCCTCTTTGTCCTGGAGAATAAAAGCACGGGACCGTGGTACTCGGCGAGCACTTTTTCAAGAAAATTCTTTTTTGCGTCTTTTTGAACGATGAATATCTCCTGAACTATCCTTTCAGGAGCCGTTCCTGACGGAGCCACTTCGATATGCACGGGAAGCTTCATGTAACGCGCGGCTATTTTGAGAATTTCTTTAGGTATGGTAGCAGAAAAAAGCATGGTCTGCCTGTTCTTGGGTACCTGCTTAAGAATATTCTCTATTTGTGGCAGAAACCCCATATCGAGCATGCGATCAGCCTCGTCAAGGACCAGTATCTCTACATCGCCTAAAAAAATGGTACGTTGATTCATGTGATCGACTAGTCTTCCCGGAGTCGCTATGATAACCCGCGGGTTTCTTTTCAGGTCCATGATCTGGTTATACATAGATGCTCCGCCGATAATGACAGCAGTCCTCATGCCAAAGAGCGGTACTATCCTTTTAAAGGTCTCGTCGACCTGCATGGCAAGCTCCCTGGTCGGAACGACGACCAACGCGCGGCCCTTCAGCTGCACAAGCCGCTGCACCACGGGAATAGCAAAAGCCAAAGTTTTTCCTGTGCCGGTCTGAGCGACGCCGATAGCGTCTTTGCCCTCGATAGTAATGGGTATGGTTTTGTGCTGAATGGGCGTGGGCGAAGTGAACTTGAGACTGTCCAGAAGTTCCAGTATTTTCGGCGCTATACCTAGACCGTCAAAAGTAAGTTTCGTTTCATGTGTTGTTCTATGCGGCATAATTTATCTCCCTTTTTAGCGTTAAATGCATCTTCAGTAATTGGAACGATCGTTAGTTAATTGCCTATCCTGACAGTTTGGAAATATCCTTTGAGCGCCGCCGTCGCCGACAACACTGCAAGGTAGCTGGTTTTCGGATTTATAGGTGATGGGACATTGTCGGTAAGTGTTTTTATCGTGCCGGAAGCTCCCTCAACAACCACCTCATGAGAGTTAGTGGTAAATTCTGGCGAAACTACGATTCGCACTTTGGTCTTTTCCGGACCTATTCCCGCCAGCGAAAGTATTATCGAAACGTTTATGTTCGCGGGAAAATATTTTATGGCGTCTTTAGCGGGACCGTCAAAAACCACCGTTTCCGTTCTTATCTCATCAACGTTAACGCCTTTTTCCATCAGATATTTTACACCGCGCATGGAAGCGGGCGGTTTTCTGGTCGTCAGCGTGACTCTACTAATACCTGCCATTTTAGCGGCTTTCAGCGCATCAATGCCGGCCAAAGCACCCGAGGGAACAATTATCTTTACGCCTTTCACATCGGCTTCTTCGAGAAGTTTTTCTTTACCCAAAAGCCCGCCCGCGCTTAGAACGATAAGGTCTTTCTTCTTTTTTACGGACAGATTTAAAAGCTCGGAGGCGACTCTTGGCGAGACACATTCGACGATAAGATCGGCGTCAGATACCGCCGAACCCATATCTTTCGCTGCTTGCGGATTTTTCAGTTCTTTCACCAGCACATCCATTCTCGCGGCATCAGTATCCCAAAGATAAATCGCCGAGACCCTTCCGGAAAGCTCTTTTACCGCGAAGCGCAAAACAGCCGATCCTATGTTCCCACAGCCAATTATGGCAAGTTTTATTTTTTCCATATCTTACACTCTTTTCATTCCAAAACCCCGGATAAAATTTACGCCTCTTATGTCATCCCGGAAAACCTGAGCCACGCTCTTTGTGGCGAAGGTTTATCCGGGATCTACGTGTCGTTACTAAAGATACGTCCCAGATCCCGGATATTTCTGCCGGATTTCATCCGGCAGAAATTCCGGGATGACAGGATAATGCGAAGTAAGAAGCTTGACAGCGGTAACATATCCAATGTCAATCCACTAAATCAACCCTT
>JADFYD010000027.1 GCA_015233235.1 Candidatus Omnitrophota bacterium
GAACCGCGCCGACTTAAGCTGGGCGCCGACGTGATAGATTATGAAGTTTTTCAGTATATTGTCCACTTCTTTTTCATATTCCGCGCTTGCCCCTAAACTTACGGCTTCCTCAAACCCGAGTTCGCTTACAGTCCTTATAAAATCCAGTGTCCCGGCGTGCAACTTATAGCAACGACTGTCCTCTGACCTGCACGACGGGCAAAGCAGCGTACCGTCGACTATGTCGAATAAAAGCGTGTCTTCCTTCGATGAACATTTTCCGCATGAGTCAAGACGCGGTTTGAACCCCGCCGCGGAAAGGATCTTCACATCAAATATTCTTTTCGCAAGAGCCGCTTCGTGCCGGCCCAAACATTCCAGACCATCGAGAAGTATCTCGTAAAGTTCCCAGTTCTCGTCATAATCCCCGGCGATAACATCTATCAATTCTATAAAATAATTCGCGTATGTCAATCTTTCAATATCTTTTCTCACGGCGAGAAAGGAGTCCATCGCCTCACAGTGCGAGATAAGGTCCAGGCTTTTCCTTTCCTTTTTATAGAAATGGACCCCGCATTTTGTAAGGATCTCGAAATTGCCGGCGAACTGCGGATAAGGTTTACGCACACCCTTTAACACCCCGCGTATTTTGCCGTGATCCTTCGTGAAGATCACGAGGATATAACTTGTCTCACGCAAAAAATATTTTCGAAGGATCACTCCTTCGGTTATTAGCATGCTCATATAGTGATTCGTACCGCGTACGGCGTACGGCGGTCTACTTACAACAGCACCTGAAATATCAGGAGCGACGTTAACGCGCCTATCATGGCGCCCACCACAACTTCCCAAAAGGTGTGTATCCCGGCGCTCATGCGGCTGCGCGCCACAAGAAGAGCCAGAAAAAATACCAGTATACTGACAAGCGAATTTGACGAGATCGCCCACGTAGCCACCCATATGCCGAAAGCCAGCGCCGTGTGTCCCGACGGCATGCCACCCTTCAAGAGATTCTTTTCCCGCCGGATGATCTTGATCAAAAGCACCAGCGCTATACAGGTAATAAGGGCGATCAGCGTGATATGCCAGGGCGATTGCATGATCCTCGCGAATAACTGGCCCCTATGTACCCTCATCCGGTTCACGACAAGTATGTACGCGACAAGCGCGGCGTTGAACGCCGCTATGAAAACCGCCCCCGCCGAAATATCTTTTATGACCTTTATAACCGGGTGAAATTGCTCCTCAACAACGACGTTCGACAGATACTCAACCGCCGAATTGAACATTTCGGCGGCAAAAACGAACGCGACCGCAAAAAGCAGGGCCAGCACCTCAAGGTAGTGGAAATCGAAATATATGCTGCCGATTATCACAAAAAATCCGATAAGAAAATGCACTCGCATGTTGCGTTCGTTCTCGAGAACATAAACAATGCCCTCGATCGCGGACCCCATGCTTTGCAAAAGCGGCCTATGTTTTTTGGGCGGTTTTTTTGAATTTTCCAAGTATTTCCTCCTGAATGTTTTCCATGATCTTTCTGTCCCGGACAGTATAATCCTTGTATCCGGAGAGATGCAATATGCCGTGTATCACGTACAAAAGTATTTCTTCCTCATAGGTCTTCCCAAAAAGTCCGGCATTTACTCTTGCCCTGTCGGTCGATATGGCTATGTCCCCAAGAAAATTCTTGTCCGCGTGCCTAAAGGTGTCACACGTTTCCTGCCAGAAAGAAATGACGTCGGTAGGACAATCCTCGTTTAAAAAACATTTGTTAAGTTTCTTTATCTCGCTGTCCGAAACAAAAACTATATTCACCGCGGCTTTTCTTCTTTTAAGATACGAAAGTGTCGCGCGCGCTATTTTTCTAACGGCAGCGTTATCAACACTTTTAGCGGGATTCCAATTTTCTGTTTTTATAACCGTTCCCGTTCTTTTCTTTTGCATTGCCGTTCTCTTCTTCGCTTTTATTCTCGTCATCGGGGTACGTCGTCCTTGTGTGAAAAATCGCCATAAGCACCCTTACAAAGGCATCGGCGATCTTGTGCATATCTTTAAGCGTGAGATAACATTCGTCCAGCTGCCCGTCGATAAATTTATTGTTGATCACTTTCTTCACAAGGTTGGTGATGCTTGCCGGCGTCGGGTCGTCGAGAGCCCTGCTAGAAGCTTCGACGGAGTCGGCCAGAAGTATTATCGCGGCCTCTTTGGTCTGCGGTTTCGGCGCGACATAACGGAAATGCTCTTCCTTTATCTCTTCTTCGTTGTCCTTATTTTTCTCGATGGCCTTCTGATAAAAATAAGCTATGAGGCTGTTGCCGTGATGCTGTTCGATAAAATCCCTGATCTTCCTGTTGAGTTTATACTCGCCCGCGAGTTCCAGGCCTTCCTTCACGTGGTTCGCTATTATGAGCGCGCTCATGCTGGGAGTGAGCGCTGTATGCTTCGATTTAGTGCCCATTTCGTTCTCGCCGAAATATTCGGGTTTGGCCAATTTTCCTATGTCGTGGTAATACGCCCCCACCCTTGTGAGAAGGCTGTTAGCGCCGATGCTCTCGCACGCGGCTTCGGCGAGGTTACCCACCATGATGCTGTGCTGGTAAGTGCCGGGCGCTTCCATCGCGAGCCTCTTTAGCAGCGGATGATTCAGGTCGGAAAGTTCAAGTAGATTGATATTCGTCGGCACGCGGAACAAAAACTCAAATATCGGCAAAAACCCCATTGTGAAAACACCCGAAAAAATACCCGCAAAAAGCCCCCATAGGCCCTCGCCGACGAATACCTGAGCTTCAGTGCCGTTTATAAAACCTATACAGATTATGACCGCGAATTCCGCGAGGCCTGCCATGAATCCGGCCCAAAGTATCGTTGACCGGCGCCTCGCGTCCCTCACCACGAGCATACCTACCATGCTTCCGGAGATCAGCACGAGGAAAATATCGATCTTGCCGCCCGCAAGTACCGCCACCAGCATACTGGCCGTTAAGACCCCTAAAAACGCGAGGTTGAAGCCGGAAAGCATAATGATCGCCATCCCCAACGCGGCCATGGGCACAAAATAGACCGGCTGCGAGAGCTGCAACACAATGTTCGAGCCGACTATCATGAGCAGTACACCCGTGAGGATGATAGAGAGCTCTTTGAGTCCCAGTATCATGCTTTCGCTTCGCGTGAATTTCAGGTATATAGCTCCGAATACACCCAGCACGATAAAGAGCTGGAATATCCCCACAAAAAACGCCATGTTCTTGCTTTTACCCGAGAACTCGTTCATTTTCGCCAGGGCAGCGACATGCCGCTCGTTTATCCTGCCGCCTTTCTGCACGATGATCTCGTTCTTCTTAACGGTCCATGTTTTGAGAACAGGTTTTACCGCGGCAAGTGTCTTAGTTCTCTCAATTTCCGCGCGCTTGTCGTCGAGGACCAGGTTCGGCGTAAAGAAGTATTTGAGGGCGATGTTTATCGTATGCCTGACCTTTTTGTCGTCCGGGAAGTAATTGCGGCTGATATTGTCCAGAAAAACGTCCAGATCAGACATTTTTTTAAGATCCAGGGTATTTTTCTCCAAGAGTGTTTCCCCACCCGCCGTTTTGTCCACGAGTATCACTTTTGAATAACCCTTCGACTGCAGGAATTTTTGATCATTATCGGAAACGAGCCCTATGAGGTACACCTTATCCAGCACCCCAAGCACGTTTTTTGTAAGCTCTTCCTTGTTCGGGTACGCGAACAGTTCCTGGTAATTTTTTTCGACGAGGCCCGTATTGAATTCGGCCGAAAGTTTTGCCGCTTTTTCCTGCGGTGTGAGCGCCTGGGATGAGAGATCCCCGATAAGCGACAAGAAAATTTTCACTTTATCGCTCACTGCCGATTCAGCGGTCACATCGCGGACAAGGAAATAAGGAAGCTTTGCAAGAACGTCTTCCTGGGCCTTGCGCGTTTTTTCCTTGTCCGCATCCCATTCGTATGTGAATTCATATGGGCCGTAAAAGTCCTTACCGGCGATATCACCGGCCTTGGCGGAGCGCTCGAATAGTTCCGGGTTGAACAAAATACACGAGAACGACACTGCGACAAATAAAAGTATCATCAGGACCGAAATAGTCCTTTCGTCCCTGAAAAATTTGCCGGCCTTCTGACTGTCAAGCATCCTGAATGTCATTTTGTTTTTTCCGCTCCCCTATGGTATGCCTCTATTATCTTTTGTACGAGACGGTGCCGCACAACGTCGGACCCGCTCATAGCCACGAAAACTATACCTTCTATCCCTTCTAAAAGCGATCTCGCGTGCAGAAGCCCCGATTCTTTGCCTTTCGGAAGATCACTCTGCGTAACGTCGCCGGTTATCACGGTCTTGGAATCGAACCCCAGACGCGTAAGGAACATCTGCATTTGTTCCGGGGTCGAATTTTGGGCCTCATCCATTATTATGAAGGAATCGTTCAAAGTGCGACCGCGCATAAAAGCGAGCGGAGCCACCTCAACAATGCCCCTGTCTATAAAATCTTTGACCATCCTCGGGTCCGCCATATCCAAAAGCGCGTCGTAAAGCGGTCTTAAGTACGGGCTTACTTTAGCGAAAATGTCGCCCGGCAAAAAACCCAGGTTTTCGCCGGCCTCGACCGCCGGACGCGTAAGAATGATCCTGGACACAAGGCCCTTTTTCAGCGCGTTCACGGCCATCGCCATAGCAAGGTACGTTTTACCCGTACCGGCAGGGCCTATGCTGAAAACAATATCGTTCTTCCGGATAGCATCGATATATTTTTTTTGGCCTTCGCTGCGCGGCGTTATGTGCACCCTTTCCGAATAAACTTTTATCCTGTCGAGATATATATCATGGAACCCTTCCCGGAGCTCCACGTTTTTAACGGCATAGTCCATATCACGCGCCGAAAAATGTCCTCCGTTCCTTATTACTTCGAGGAATCCGCCAAGCACCTTCTCCGCTTCATCCAGAGCGGGACCATTCTCCGCCATGATCTTCAAGTCGCCGTTCCTGAAAGAAGTGGTTATCCCGTACGCTTTCTCGATCTTTTTGAGGATCTCGTCATGCTTGCCGAAAAGTTGTCTCGCTTCGGCGTCGTCGCGGATGTGTATGGTTTTTTCATGCATTGCTTTGTCCAGGTTTCAACTTAATCCCCAGGTCCCGCAGCTGCTTCTCATCGACCATTGATGGCGCGCCGGAAAGGGGGCACGCCCCTTTCTGGTTCTTCGGAAAAGCGATAACTTCTCTGATCGAACTGTCGCCGGTAAAAAGCGTTATGAGCCTGTCCAGTCCGAACGCCACACCGCCGTGCGGTGGCGGCCCGTACTGAAAAGCCTCGAGCATAAACCCGAATTTCACCTGGCATTCTTCATCGGTGATGCCGAGTATATCGAATATTTTTTTCTGCACATCGCGCCTGTGTATCCTGATACTGCCCGAACCTATTTCGCTGCCGTTAAGCACAAGGTCGTACGACTTGGACCTCACTTTGCCGAGGTCGCCTTTGTCAATATGCGCCATGTCCTCCGGATAAAAATTCGTGAACGGGTGGTGTTCGCTTTCCCACCTTTTCTCGTCCTTGTTATACGCGAAAAGCGGAAAATCTACTATCCACAAAAAGTTGAATCTACTTTTATCGATCAGGTTCTTGTCGCGGCCTATTTTGAGCCGTAACGCCGACATCGCGTCATAAGCTGTCTTTTTATCGTCGGCCACCATAAAGATCATGTCACCGGGTTTCGCGCCTGTCTTTTCCTTGAAAAGTTTAAGCGTCGCTTCATTGAAAAATTTGGATATCTGCGAAGTAAGGCCCGTGTCCTCTACCTTAAAATACGCCAGACCCTTCGCGCCGTATTCGCCCACGAAGGCCGTCAGATCGTCGATCTCTTTTCGGCTGATATCCTTATATCCCGGAGCGGCAAGCGCGATAACTTTTCCGCCGGAAGCGACCACGTTCTTAAAAACTTTAAATTCGCTGTCTTTAACGTCTTCCGTTAATTCATGAAGAAAAACGTCGAAACGAGTATCCGGCTTATCACATCCGTAACGGCTCACAGCCTCATGGTGAGGCATGCGCGGGAACGGGGTTTTGAGTTCCTTGCCCAGAAGTTCAAGGTAGAGGCCTTTGAACATCCTTTCGCAAACGTCAAAAATATCCTCAACGTCGATGAACGACATCTCGATATCTATCTGCATGAATTCCGGCTGCCTGTCGGCCCTAAGGTCCTCGTCGCGAAAGCACCTAGCCAATTGAAAATATCTTTCACAACCCGACACCATGAGTATCTGCTTAAATATCTGCGGAGACTGAGGCAGCGCGTAAAAACTGCCCTGCTGTACCCTGGACGGCACGAGGTAATCGCGCGCGCCCTCGGGGGTAGATTTTGTAAGCATGGGCGTATCGATGTAAAGGAATTTTTCGGAGTCGAGAAAGTTGATGATGTGTTTATAGGCTTTGTGCCGCATCTCAAGCTTTCTCTGCATGGAGTTCCTTCTGAGGTCGAGATAGCGATACTTAAGCCTTACTTCTTCTGAAACATTCTCTCCGTCCTTCACTTCAAATGGAAGAGTGAGCGATTCGGAAAGTATCTCGAGTTTCTCGACATAGATCTCTATTTCACCGGTCGGGATCTTCTCATTTTTAGTTCCCACCGGGCGTTCAGAGACCGCGCCGTGCACAAGAACACAATACTCATTTCTGAGCGCGTGCGAATTTTCATGCGCCTCTTTGTTGCGCGCGGGGTCAAAAACTATCTGGGTTAAACCATACCTGTCCCTAAGGTCTATGAAAATTATGTCGCCGTGATCGCGTCGTGTAGCCACCCAGCCGACAAGTTTCACCTTTTCGCCGACGTTCTTCTTTCGTAATTCACCGCAGTAATGTGTGCGTAGCATTCATGCTCCTTTGTAAATAAAAATAAAAACACTATGGATGGAACCCAATTTGTGACTTTGGTTTTGACTCTGGTACTTCCAATAACTGCCGTATCGCCTGAAAAACTACCGCAAATTGTTCATCGTATTTTTTTTCCATTTCCTCGATTTTGCGTCTCATATCTCTGTTCGTTAATAGCATGCGCCTTAAACCGGTAAAAGCCCTCATTATCTGAATATTGACCTTTATGGCTCTGTCACTATTCAAAACTCCCGAAAGCATCGCAACCCCTTGCTCCGTAAAAGCCAGCGGCAAATAGGGCGAAAACCTAATAAACTTGAGGTGGTCGCAAATCGCGACCACCTCTTCTTTTTCCTTGGCTGTCAATTGAAACATGAAATCTTCCGGAAATCGTTTTTTGTTCCTTTTTACCTGTTCGTTCAATCTTTTGGTCCGAACCCCATAAAGCAAGGCAAGATCCGCGTCCAACATAACCCTTTTTCCCCTTATGGACAGGATTTTAGCACCTATTTCTTCGGCGGAAATAATATCAACCATGAGCGTTCTCCCCTATGAGCAAATCGACTGTCTCTCCAAACCCCACGCTCTTTTGTTCCCCCGTCACCATGTTCTTAACGACCACCATACCGCTCGCGAGTTCGTTCTCGCCGATGATGATCACTTTCTCGCGTTTCTCTTTGTCCGCTTTACGCATGCCGCCTTTAAGCGATCTGCCGGAATGGTCCATGTCGCACTTGATACCGGCTTCTCTCAATTTATTCGTCAGTTTAAAAGCTTCTTTATGGGACTTTTCATCTAAAGCTATTATCAAAATACCGGGTTTAACCGCCGGATAATTCTCTTCCTTTATAACCAGTAGCAGTCTCTCCATCCCGACCGCGTAGCCCGTGGCGCCGACATCAGGGCCCCCCATCTCATGTACAAGATTGTCATACCTGCCGCCTGCCGCAAGCGCGTCCTGTGCTCCAAGCGACGGATGAGAGACCTCGAACACCGTACCGGTGTAATAATCCAGCCCGCGCACAAGGTCCGTTTTTTCGTTATAAGTCACACCCGCATCGTGCAAAATATGTTTCAGCAAAGAATAGTTATCGAGACAATCGGGGCAAAGGTTTTTCGCGACGCCGGGCGCTCCCTTAACGATCTCTTTACAAGCGGGATTTTTGCAGTCAAGCACCCTGAGCACGTTGCGCGTTGAACGCCTTTGACAGTTTTCACAAAGCCCGTTCAAGTGTCCCGCAAAATACTCCGAAAGGTCCGAGGCGAATTTCTTACGGTCTTCTGCACAACCAAGTGTGTTAATGTTCAGCGTGAAGTCTTTAATGCCCAACTTTTCGAAAAACGTCTTGAGGCTCATGATCAGGTCCGCGTCAAGATACGGGCTAGAGGCACCGATGATCTCGCAGCCGATCTGGTGAAACTGCCGCTGTCTCCCTTTTTGGGGTCGTTCGCCGCGGAACATAGGACCTATGTAGAATAATTTGACTATGTCGGCTTTATTGGAAAGGTTGTGCTCGACGTAAGCGCGAACGATCGAAGCGGTGCCTTCCGGCCGCAGTGAGATCTGTTTACCGCCCCTGTCGAGAAAAGTGTACATTTCCTTCTCGACTATATCGGTGTTTTCGCCGATACTGCGCGTAAACACTTCCGTGGATTCAAGATACGGAACACGTATCTCGCGGAATTCGAACATGCCGAAGACCTCGCGCGCGCGACTTTCTATCCATTCGAACTTCGCGGCTTCTTCGGGAAGAATATCCGGCATACCTCTAAGCGAAGAATATTTAGACATCTTTCTTCACATCCGATCTCATTTTCATACCGGCCTTGAAACTGACGACTTTCTTGTCGGGTATCGTAACGCCGTCGCCGGTGCGAGGGTTCCTGCCTAAACGGCCTTTTCTGGTCTTTACCTTAAATATGCCGAAGTTCCTGAGTTCCAATTTGTCGCCTTTCGAAAGCGCGTCGACTATTATATCGAACGTCTGCTGTACGACTTCTTTAACGTCGATCTGTTTTATCCGGCATTCTTCGGCTATTCTCATAATTATGTCTTTCTTGGTCAGGGTCGCCATAACTCCTCCTCCCGTTTGATATTCGCAATAAAGTGTTATATTGTAAGCGGTTATGGTATCACGGGCCAGAGAAGTTGTCAAGCGAAGGGCTTTACAGCGAACGTGCGACGGCGGCTTCCATGAAGAAATGCTCTTTCATATTGCCTTCAATGTCTATTTTGCCGATTGGAGGAAGGGTGATATAGATCTTGCCATTTTTGAGGGCTTCGATAAAGTTCTTCGTATCGGCCATGTCGGCCGTATATGGGTTGGCTTTATTGTCGTTCAAAGCCGTTATCAGGTTCCTTATATCGTTTCCATATTCGACATTTTCCCATTTCTGTTCCACCATCGCCAATATTCCAAGGCCCAGAGCTATGTGGCCTCCTATCGCTAATCGCCCGGGAACAACACCTTTGTCGCCTTTGGGTAGTTGATCACCAAAAAATGTTATTTTATATTTTTCCTGATATCCCTTGGCTGTTTTTTCGTTGTATAAAGCCGTGTTCATAAAGGCTATCGTGTTGCTTTCATCGATACCGCCCGCTCCCCTAAGTTTATCCAAAATCGTTTGCAGATCATTCTCGGTCCCATCGTATGTAAGGAGATTTACATTAAAGTGTTTGTCCCTGTTCAACATGAGCCTTAATTCTTTCCATAATGTCTGCACCTTGGTTTTGCCGACTCCCGGTGCCAGGGGGAGAAAGTCATCGGATATTGGTATAACGATATTCCTCTTTTCACTTATTTTGCACGGATAATTGTCGATCACGTTCTTCGCCGCGCCGTAAACGCCTGCAATATACCCGAGTATTTCTTTTGCGGCGACCATGACTTTATCTTTTTCCTGATCATCTTTGTACGCGGCGCCTTCCAAATCGCCGAAATACCTGATAATGCTATCTTTGATTTCTTTCGGGATGTTGTTTCGTTCTAAAAGAACCGTCAGATCGGCTTGCGCTGACGCCGCGGCGCCGGCGCGGTCGCCCTTACCGTATGCCACGGGTTCCGTTCGCCACAGTTTTGCGAGACTTTCCCTTATCACGGGGAACTTTTGCGCGATGAGGCCGTTCAGCTCGAGACTTGCCGTATGCCTGGTATTATTGTTGAGACCAAAAGCAGCCCCTACTACGTCGGCTATCTCATGTACGGCTATAGCGAGAGCTATAGCCTCAGTATCGCTGCCGGGAAAATCTCTTCGTATGATCTTCCGGTTTATTTTCACAACGTTACGGCCGGCGTCCTTCACGTTAGAGAACAAGGCCGCTATGCTCTCGTCGGCTTCCACTATTACGTCGATACCGCGCTCTTTCAGATCTAATTTTTCTCCGATCGGAGGCATCTTAAAGGAATCTATGATAGGTTCTACGAGTCTGACCAAATTCTCAACCTCGGATCCCTTCACATTGCCGCCGCGATCGTTAAAACCTTCCTGTGTGGGCTGGCCGAAAAGTCCGGCGTTCACCGCTCCGGGTCCGAGTGAGGAATAGGAAGTTGTCCCGTCATTTTCCACCGGCCCCGCCATAACAACATACCGACCGCCGACGAGAGCGGCTTTTTTCGGCGATCTCTTTGCAGTACCTGTCCCCCGTTTTCCGATCGTCTGTCCAAAAGTCTCTTTCACCCAGCCAGGATCGGGTAAAAGCACTGCCATATCCTGATAATCAAAAGCATGCTTTTCGGCTTTGAACATAGTGTCTACCGTTATCGCCTGCCCCGGCTCGGTCACCTCTTTCTCTACCGCCTCAAAAAATTTTCCTTTATATGCCGTCCTATCATAGTTAGATACTGCTATAGTAATGGGAAGCCGTTTGACCCCTTTCGATGAAAGATAGTTAAGAACATTCCGGCAAAAGTTATATGAATAACAAGAATCTATGACCAAAGCGGCATCGCTCATATTTTGGTTTCCAAAACGCGTTATGAGAGCGTCCCCGAGCTCTTCATAACTTATCGCTTTGGGATTATCCATTTCTTCGGAATTCTGATCGCCGGAATTGCCGCGCGTAAGCCATATGTGGTTATTTCCTCCATGCCCGTCAAAATAAACGGTGAACGGCCCTTTTACGGCGCCCTCACCTATTCCGGCGATATCGCGAAGAGCCTGTCGCTTGACCTCCACAACCTTATTCACGGACGGAAGGGCTTTATAAACTTTGGCGGGACTGGCGCCGACCGGACGCAATACGGAAAGAGACTTCTCCGGATCAAAGTCCTTCTCCTCATGATATATGCTAATAAGTCCGCGGTTAGCGGAGAAAAGTTCGCTCTTGGAGTAAGCTTGTCTGGAAACAAGAACAAGTTCCGCGGCTTTGGCAATATTCTCGTTATTCATGTTCACGCCGCCGTCTTTAAGCATACGAAATACTGATAATGCCACGGAATACCTGGTCGTTTCGTCTAACTTCTCGCGCTCGGCTATCTCATTAAATTTGACATTACTGAATATGCCGTAATGCAGCCACGGGTGATTTAAAAGCAGCGAATTTTCCGGAAGCTCCGAGATAAACTTGCACAAAGAACCCGACCCAAGAAGATCCGGATATTTTTTTCCAATGTTCTTTATTGAGAACACGATAAGTTTACACTTCGTCAATTCCACGCTTTCGCGAGAGAGAAAACTTTCCAAAATGTTAAGACATCTCGTTATCTTTCCTGCATCATAGAACCTGTCCAACGCGATCGCCTCTATCATTTCATTGCACATGCCGTTGATATTTATCCATGTGGACTCAGGGCTCAGGTTGTATTTTAGTATTCCGGAGGCCTCTTCTGCCGCCTCTTTTTCTCCTCTTGCGGCAATATCTTCCAGTGCCAAAATAATATTTTCATACACTTCATTTTTCTGCTCATATAACCAGAGCAAGCCAGAAATAACACCGACCCTTTCTTGTGTCAATTCCTCAACCTTTTGTGATAAAACTTCCGATATCAAACTTTGCAATGCCTTTGACGCCTCAACATTTATCCCTGCCAGTACGCCCCGGACCACGTCGCCGGCATCGGGCACATAGGCGCAGCTTCTGAGTACTGAGTTTAGAACACTGAGGCAGTCATTCCAAATGGATATACGGTTCCGGACAAGGAGCGGTATAAGGGTAAGGATTTTTTTACAAATATCGATATCCGCGGCGGTTTTCATTTCCTGACGCAGTATCATTACATACATTGCCAATTCCTTTTTCACGTTCTTCGATACACTGATGAAGGCGGCCGAGCGGTATCCGGACGTGCGGCGGTTCGTCGATGAAGATCTTGTGACCGTGGACGAAGAACTGGGAGGCGGAGCGCTCGCCACCGTGTTCGCGGTCACAGTCAGGAAGCGTGACGCCTCCGGCGTTATCACCGGCGCTACGGAGAAAAAGGTATTAAAGGTAAGGGTGCCGAACGCGGAGATGAAAGTGGAAGAGATCGCTAAAGAGGCGCTCGTTGTAATACAAGACCTGAAGATGAAAGCCGGCGCGGCCGGATCGAAAGAATATGACATCGCGAAACGTATGATCCGCGACATAAAAGAATGGGTACTGAGCGATATAAACGACACTGATTTCTTTGAGCTGGATGCGGAATACCGAAAGGCCCATATCGGTTACACTGCACGGAACGGTATACAGGTAAGGGTGCCGTCTTCCTATAGACCTTACAATAAGGATGTTAAACTGGAGGAATTCGCGGAGGGGGTCACGCTCAATAAATTGTTAAAGCAGAAACTTGAGAACAGGCAGCCGAACCTTCCAGGCGCGGCGTTCGGTGAAGCGCTGAGGCTCGCTACCGAAGCGTTGATAGAGGATTATGCACGCCACCTGGTTCAACCGGTCATGCAAAAGAATGGCGAAGACCTCTACCTGTTACACTCAGATGTACATTTCGGTAACGCGATACTGTCACCGGACCAAAAGACAGTATATTCGATAGATCGCAATTATTATCTGCAGATGGATAAAAAGGACGTTGATCTAGTGATAAGGCTGATCACGATGGAAGACAAAGACGGCGCGGCGGTCTTGAAGGAAACTGTAGACTATTTTCTGAATTTAGATGAGAACAAGAGCGCGCTCTCTATCGGCGGGCTGCGCAGTTTAGAATTAATGCGCAGGATCGGACAAAAGACCGAGGGATCGCAGGATAAAGACAAACTTTCTATAATAATGGCGATATTCCGGGAATTGGAAGCGGCGAACATTAAAATACCGATAAGAATGCGTATAATGGTGAAGAACCTGATCTCGATAGACGATATGCTGCGTCTCTCGGGCGCCGGGAAGTTCAGCGATTATGTCAAATTCGCGGTTAACAAATATTCGGCCGCCCCAATGCCTGTATCGGAAAGAGTGAAACAGGTGACTGCACAGGGTGGACAAGCGAAAACTGCGAGCATGTTAGAACAGGACGAAGCGCGTGCGGTGATATTTGAAACAATGAAAGATGCATACGCGCCGTTGAAAGAGAAAATAACCGAATTTTTGGGACGGGCGGGGCTGAATAGCGCTGAGGTGCGGGATGCGGCGCAGTTAATGGAATTTGTCAGCGGATATTACGAACGTATGGGTCTCATATATAAAAATGAACGAATGGGGCCTGAAGATAAAGATCAGCCCGATAAAAACAAAA
>JADFYD010000028.1 GCA_015233235.1 Candidatus Omnitrophota bacterium
TTGGCCGACGAGGGCCGTATTTACGGGTTCGATTACTACAGGACGTCTATGGGGCGGCAGGCACTTAAGGAACAGATGGCGGCCCTTCTCTGGGCATATGCCGAGTCCAAATATAAAAACATCCGCATAATGTTCCCGCTTGTGAAAACTCCGGATGATATTAAATATCTGCAGGGTGTTTACGAGGAGATCCTGGCGGACGCCGCCTCCGGCACATTGAAGTTTGGCGGTTATAAAGGTACACCCACGGGCATGGCGGCGGAACTTGAGTCTGCCTGGAAAACAATATCCAAAGGCATAATGTTCGAAGATGTGGAACTGCTCGTTAAGGGCGCTTCGGAACTGGAAGAATATACCGATGCGGTTACCGGCCAGAAAAGAACGCGTTCGAAATGGCACGGGCTGATGCACCAGACCGAACCCAGCAAACCGGAATATGACATGGAGAACATAAAAGGCATCTTGAATAATCCGTATTTCAATATCATATTCATCAGTTATGGTACAAATGACCTGATCCCGAGCGTGCAGGGCGTGCAAAGGGCCGTCGTAAAAGATAAACACTACGATAAGAATATCCTGGATATCTTTGATAAAGTCGCGGAACTGGCCTCGAGCCCGGAGATGTTGAAAACCAGGTTAATGACCATGGCGAAAAGAGATGATAAGTATCTAGGCGCGGCCGAGATAAGGAATATAAAGGAAGCATTGGCAACTGTCCGTATAGCTACGGAGACCGCCCGGAACAGTTACGTGGCTGATCTTATGTCACTGTTATCAGCGGAAGAAAAACGTGTTCTGGCGGCTATGATAAAGGAAGCCGATATTTCGTTCAGCATATGCGGCCGTGTAGCAATGAAAGATATTACAACGTTTTTCAGGATACTGACATTTAAAAAACATGGTGTCGCATTGGTCCCGGGAATGCCGGCCGGATTTATCTCGAGAGCGAAGACATTTTTCGCTTATACCGACGCGAACAGGTTGGCCCAGGATATGGGTAATTGGAAGGAGCTTTCCAATACCCAGATAAGCAACAAGGTGCAGGCGAAGATCGACGTGGTCGTGGACAGGATGCAGCGCAACTCGCTTTATAAATCTCTCATAATAGCGCGGGTAGACGGACAAGCGGCCCATAGGAAAAAAGTGCCATGGTTGGAGAGAGTGTTTGGGTTCGGGCATGTGCACAACATAATGCTGCCAGAAGTTTTCGCGGTAGCTATCGCTATTGCCATAGGGTTGACGATCGTGCTGAACCTGTTGTCGCCCGCGAGCGCAGGATTATTGATTTCCTCCAAAGAATTGGCATTTGTGTTGAATATGCTCATTCTGACAGCTTTTACCGCGGGTTTAGCAGCCTTATACGGAAAAAATGTGTGGAATATGTTAAATCCGCAGATGGTGCCTGTAAGAGTTTCTGCTGCCGGCCCGGCGAGGCATGCTGCCAGTGTGCCGGCCGTCGCCCCGTCGGGGAACGTGTCTTCACGAGAGTTCGCGAGGCTGATGAGTAAAGAAGCGGGTGCCGAAAAATTAGCGGCAAGTACCGGATCGTCGCGTACGGGAGATCTCCGAAGGGTTAGAGGAGAGTCCCCGGCAGCGGTAACAGCTCCGAAACAGGCGATTGTCAAAGAAGAAAAAGGCCTGATAGTCGTGGGTGTTTGCGGTATGACGCAGGAGCAGGCCGCCGAGTTCAACAGAATAAACAAATTAGCCGCGTGGAAAGTTGTGGCTCTGAACGGCAGCACAGAGGAGAATTTAGACCTACTCAGGGCCGAAGGGTTGAAATATGACGCGGTTGCGACACCTATGGTGGATGTAAGCGGATTGACGCAGAAGGAACTGGGAAAGGCTATTTATAAGGTAGTCCTTGCGGCGAACAGCAGCGCTCTTCCGGAGGAATTAAAAGGCATATCCCCGAATTCGCCGAAACTCAGGGACCTTGTGCCGGACAATATCCGCGTGAATGTGGCGGCGCAGATCGCGATCCAGGATATGCTGCACAAATCGTTAGGCGTGACGTTGTCTAAACGCCTCGCGGACCTCTCCGCGTATGAATATCAGTTGGATAGAACATGGGACGCGAAGAGGATCACGAACGTGCAAGGCAAGCCGGGTCTGACTTCCGAGATACAAAAAATAGAACCGGTGGTTACAGCCTTTGAGACAAGTAATCTGGCTGAATTGAAACTTATTGTCAAGGCCCATCAGGAAGCGAAAGCGGCGTTCGGTAAGGGCGAGAAGGAATATCCGGTGAAACTCGCGGTAGTCGTGAACGTGCCTGAAGTGGATACGACCGATAAGCTGGATAAACTCCTGGTGTCGATGGGTATTGATAAGACGGCGTTCGACGGAATAACCATAAGAGGAGAGAAAACCGATACGCTTCTCGGCATCGTACAGGGTATGAAACTCGGAGTTGTTCCGGCCAGGATAGGTCTCTGTTACGCAACCGGCGCGGAAGTAGACGATGTGACCGCGAAATCCGGTGCCCTGGTGTTCCAGATGGCTCAAAATGCCGTTGTCGCTCAGGGGTATATGCCGATGGTCGCGGTGTTCGCCGCGGACGGCAACCCGGACAAGGCAAAATTAATGCTCTCCGGGATAGATGGTCTTACGCGTGATCAGGTCACGGGTATCTACTCTATCACTCCGATAAGACCGATCAACTTTAACGAGTTGACGAAGGAGATGAAGAGGTATCAGGAGGTATTGATCAGGGCGTAATAGGGTGTTTCCGTGGGACGTGAGCACGTAGGACGTGAGACGTTGGTCCTTGTGGAAAGAAGTGTTAATAAGCGTCGTCATTGCGAGGAGCGAAGCGACGAAGCAATCTCAGTTCTGTTTGAAGAGATTGCTTCGCCCCTTCGGGGCTCGCAATGACGCCTTGAAGATGAACTCTGAACTTATATGAAGCCGCTATACCGCATCACATCATTGATAGTCATCATCTGTATGCTACTGCAGGACATCGCATTTGCTGACCCAGATTTGAGGAAGAACAATCTAAACCCCTATAATAAGTTTAGCTTTGAAAAACTTGCAGCCGATTCCTTCTTTTCCAACCCCGTGAATTTTTACAAGCCTACGTTTATGCTGGTCCAGGAATTCATAGAAAAAAGATATTCAAGAACTGATGTACTTATACTTGACGACATAAAACGCGCGCTTATTCTGTGTGATGGATGGAAATCAAAAAGTCATTTGACCGATTACGTTTGGCAAGTCAACGACGCGAACACCGAGATAGTGATCACCTTCAAGGACGGGGCAGGAAAGGATGGTTCGGTGATCAAGTATTACACCGCGTCGCCGGGTGATCCGCGTGCGGATGGCGAGTGTGTTGTAAATCCGTATTTGCGTAAGCGGGTCATCCAGGCGCCAGGCACCGGGCGTCAGGAATCAGGGCAGGTTATCGTTGATCGGTTATCGGTTATCGAAACACCATCATCAGACGAAAACCGAAAACCTATAACCGATAACCTGACGAGTGCGAATAAGGTAGCTGGTTCCGCCTTCGACCACCGCAAGAACCGTGCCGCGGCGTTCCTGGGTGTTATCTTTATCCCGCTGGCGTACATTTTTTTGCTGTATCACCCGAATAATTTAGCGGTAGCCGTCTCTATTGCCTACATCATCACCATGATAGCGATACCACTACTGGTCTCGCATTTTGTAAGTCATGCCTTATCATATGAACACGCCGGCGACGAGAATAAGGTCAGCAAGAAGAACTTGTTTTGGGGGTTCACCGATAAATACGCCGAAAAGATCAGGCGCATACAGGATAGAGAACCCGACGCAAACGGTAAGGTTTCATATTACTCGTATCAAGTGGCGGATGAGATAAGGGACCATATCAGAAAGTCGCTCCTGGGCAAGGGGACAAGAGCGCCGAGGCTCAAAAGCGCGCTTTTTGTTGATGCCGCCGCGCTTTCCCGCATACCGAAATTTTTCCAATTTTTTATATGGGTACATGAAATGCTGCACTCGAAATTCCAAAATAAGATCGAATCCGCCAATGTGCCTTTGACTTACTCCGTGTTCTGGGTGCCTATTTCGGCCGCGCTTATGCCTTTTTGCCTGGGGGATAAACCGGCCTTACTATTTCTCGCTGCGCTTATGGCGTATAACATCGCCTCGCCGATCGTATCCGGGCTTTGCGCTCGCGCTTGGGGTCTCAAAAAGAGCAAGGCGGGACATTATCTGATAGCCAATAAAAAATGGAAGAAGATGAGCGAAGTGGAAATAGACGAAGCTTTAAAAAGCTCGATACACCGCGTGCCTTCCGGAGGCGGGGATATGGTGTATTGGCGTGATTGGCTGCTCGGCGCGCCGAATGCCCCTGATGTCGAGCTGGTCGAATGCGATGAAAAATACCGTGAGGATATAATAGCCGTAAAGATGTCCTACACTTATGGCAAGGACGACAATGTCGATAAGATCAAGAAGATCATACAGGCCTCAAAAAAGGCAAGGTTCTCTCTGGTGATAGCCGACCGTCCCTGTTTTGACGAGGAAAGGGATAACTTTTTGCAGTTAAAGTTCCTTTACGGCAGGCTTTCTAAAATACAGAAGGCAATAGACGCGCATGATCCGAAACTCGCCGGGCGGTATGAGACTGACAGTACTGTCCTGGAAACTTTGCTTTATAAGAACGAACAACTTTTATTGTTCGAGGATTGGCTTCTTTTCTCGGACACTGAACTACTATCCCTGGCCGGAAGTAAATTTGAGCAGAATAAGGCGGTCTTTTTAGAGAAACTTTCCAAAAACGCCGAAGCACAGGATTCCATTTATTCGATCCTCGCCGGAAATGCGGATACATTGTCGACTGCCGCGGAAAGCAAGATACGCGGCTTGGCCGCCGGCCAATTCGACCCGGCCGGGATAAACGAAAAACTGCGCGGACTTTACATGGAGGCCAGGCAACGCCGCGTCATGAAGATATTTGACGAGACCGAGTTGGCGTTGGCAAAGAGGAATGAAGAACTTGGCAGATTTGAGTTCCCGAACAGGTTTGTCAGGGTCTCGGTCAGGTCCACTTATTACGATATAACACGTATAACGGACCTCGAGAAGTTCTACCGCAGGAGATCTATCAGGTTATTCCAGAATGACCTCGGCAGGGAAGCCGTATCTTCGGAAACGCATAACTTTATGTTCAAACTGCGGAAGGTGCTGGACTGGTTAAAAGAACAGGGTACCAGGGAACTGGTGATGATGGGTGACTACATGAAGAAGACCGGGTCGGATGAACAACAGGTACTTGAAGACAAACTTGCCGCTCCCGAAAGGAAGTTCAGCGAAAGGCTTGTACTGGTAAGAAAGTACCTGAAGATGTCCCCCGAAGAGATCTCCAGGGCATTGGCCGTGAATTACAATTATGAGATAACTCCCAAAACGATAAATAGGTACGAAAATTCGCTTTTTCGCGAAAAAGAAGTTTTGGATTACGCGGAAAGGCTCGCGCTTTACGCCGATATAGAGCCGGGGCTCATTACTGACGGAGTGTACCCCCCGGCTTTCGGCGCGCTTGATATACTTAGGGAGCACATGAACGAGAATACCAACCCCAGAATAGTACCGCTGATGGGTAAGAGCGAGCACGCGTTCCTTCTATCGGTATTCAGGAAGGGAGAATTCTGGCAGGTATGGCCGACACTTTCAAACCTGGAAGGCCCGGCCGTTATGAAGTACCTAAAAGGCCTCGCTAAAACCACCATTACTGAAGGTATGGGGGAACGGCGCATGGAAGAGATAAACGACGCGAAAGAATTCGAGATGTGTCTGGCGACGCTGGCCCGAAAGAACACCGCGAGTATCCCTTTGGAAGATAAGATCGACGAGGAAAGAAATAAGTGGTACATGTTCCATCCAAAAATGATCGACGAAGCGGAATTCATGATCGAGAAAATGCGTTTTGTCTATTATGAGGACAGGCACCATAACCTCTATCTCATAGGCAGTATACCCAAAGATTTTACATGGCGCGGATTAAAAGGCGTCGAGGCGCTCGAAAAGATGGAAAGCGATTTTAAAGAGTCGGCGAAGAAGGGACTCCGGCTTCTTAAACTTATGAAGGCGTTCTGGAAAACAATGATAGTGAAACAGGAGAATGGCGCTACCGATACGGCTATTGAGGAAGCTTTAGGTCTCATCGCCGAAGAACGCGAGATAAACGAGGCACTCGGAGTCTCGTTCATCGATGACCCTACTTTGGACAGGATGGAAAAAATAATAAGGGGAGAAGACGATACCAGCGGACACGCCGATGCCGGAACGGATCTCGGCAATTTATTTCTGAACGCGGACCTGACGAACGGGAAAGTCCAGTCATCGACCGCGGAAATTTTCGAGGCGCTTTCGGATAAACTTTCGAAAGAGATAATACCCGTTATTTACGAGATATCCAATACCATATTCGAGCGTACGAGCGGCACCCCTTTCGTGATCGATGAGCGGGGCGGCATGGAAACGGCCGAAGGCACCGGCCCCGAGCGGCGCCGCCGGCAGATAGATATGGGGATAAATGCCGTTATCACGTCGTATGATTTCGACAAGTATATCTTTCAGTATTTTTCACAGCTCCGGTATCTGGATACGCCCGGGACCTTGCGTATAATTTCCACAGACGCTTTGGTGGCGGGTCTCGGCGACACGTTCAGGTCGCGTTTGATACTTACGGCGCTGGCGCAGGATGAATCGAATTTTATCAAACAGGGGAACTATCTTAAGAGACGGCTCAAACCGGAGGACTTCCAGTCTATAATACCCGATACGGCCGGTTTATGGAAACTGTTGCGCGAGGAAGGAGTGGTAGATAAAGAAGGGCTGGGCGGTATTATGGTACGGGCTAATGTCGGGAAATCAGTGAGAGCTCTCGAATCGGCGTTCGAAGAAGCTTTTTTACCGGCTGCCGGCGTCAGAAAGAATGATCTTGAGGGTAAGTGGATGTTCACTTCTTACCCGGATCTGGCTGTATGCGTTACGGAAAAAGATCTCGGTACGAAAAAAATGCCGGGTACGGACCTCGTGCCTTCGGAGCTATGCGGGGCATTGAGGACAAAATTAAGAATGGCCGGTATTGAGCCGGGCAAGGGCGACGTTTCCATGGCCCGGGACTTGTTCAATACCGTGAAAAATGAGTACACGATCAAGGCGCCGTCATTTTTTGATATTCCGGTTCTGGAATTCTGCGCTAATCTGACCAAAAGAGCCCAAGCGGCTGGACTCGCGATCGATATGAGAGAGGCCGAAGAGATCTACAAGGTCATATATTCCAGGGTAACGGAGGAATATGAACTACCCATGTTCAAAGGCACCGACACGAACTCGGAGGAAGTATTACCGGCCGATGGTATGTCGCTTGAGAGCATTATTAACGCCAAACTTGCCACGGTCTCGGGAATAGTCAATGACTACAAAGCCTTAAGAGTGAGCAGAAAAAAGAAATGGATCATGGACCTAAAGACGAAGCTGGCGCAGATAATAATCAGGCGTATAACCGTGAGAAAGATGGTCATAAGGATCATACCTTCATGGAGAGAGATACAGGAGGATGAGTCCGTTTTCAGGGATTTCCTGGCTAAGTCGAAAAAAGAACATAAGACCCTCAAACGTCATGACGGAGGGTCCCGCGACGGCAAATATAACGCCGTGAAACAGGTCCCCGTGAATTTATATAAACCGGACGGCACGGAAAGCGTTCTGTCGGGCGGAGCCAACGCCGGACAATTTTTGAACGGTGTGTTTGTCGAGGCGGTACGTAAGAAACCCGCATTAGCGGCGCTTCTCGCGAGACCCTCGGAATTCGAAGAAAATACCAGAGTAGCCGTTAGTCTGTTGTCACAGGTGCTGATGTCGTGGGCTAAAAGCGCCGCGGCCGTAAGGGGCGAGACGCAGAAAAAAGAAAAATACATTCTGGCGATAAATACCGGCGCGGATAAGAACGACGCCGTTATGTGGACCATCAATCAATATGTAGTGGGCACGCTCAAAAAAATGCAGCAGAATAACGAAACCCTGGAACTCGTGCTTAATAACCTTACGATAATAGTCGAGCCCGGGAAAAAGCTCGCCCAAAGGCTTGAGGCGGTGAGCGGACAGGGAGATACCGCCGCGGGAAACAAGGTAAATAAAGAGAACATTATAATCGTCACACCGACGCGGGATCTGGATGCTTTTAATGACTTTAAGGACCTATCCGTTATCACGTCGTATGATGATAGCGGACTGAATAAAGTCCGCCGGAAGGACGTCAAGGACGAAAAACTGGATTACCTGCCGGTAGTCGAGCTGGCTCTTTTCAGCGTGGTCAGGGCCATATTGCTGAAAGATTCGGAGGGGCCGGTCGGCCTGACGGAACGCGAAAGATATTTAAGAAGGCTCTGGAGTTATTACGGGTATATACCTAACGCCAAACGTTTGGATGAGGACAATTTCAGGAAGATGTGGTTTAGCGACGACGGCCGTTTGAGAAAACTGGTAGTGATAGCGCTTGTGCCGGGCGCCAAAAGCCTCAGTCCGGAGGACATAGTGAGCACCTACCATCGCATTTCGCAATTCCTCTCCCGCGCTTAACAACGCCGTTAATTAACAGGACACTATTCATTGTTCAAAGTTCAGAGTTAGCGCAAAATCACCCTTTTATTGTCTTCCCGGAATTTCTGCCGTGCTCTTTCCGGCAGAAATATCCGGGATCTAGGCACCGATTCCCAGGTGAAGTCAGTTTAAATGTGTTGAACTTAGGATGGTAGTTTAGGTGCACCGTGTTTATTTCTTTCCTCTTGCGAAGAAATAACATTTAGCGTAAAATTAAAATGATCAGTAGCCACAAGTGTTTGGGAGTATAGATATGAAAAATGATTTATTGGCTTTGTTGCGGGATAAGAAGATAGTTAGTCTTTTGAAGTTCTATAAGGTTCGAAAGATCGCGCTTTTTGGTTCCCGTGCGAATGGCAAGCCGCGTTTTGACAGCGATGTTGACCTTCTTGTCGATTTCAAAGTAGATGCTGATCTCCTGGACCAGGCCGGTCTTAAAATTGAGATGGAAAACTTGCTTAAAATGAAGGTAGACTTGGTCACCCCGAAGGCGCTTTCCAGGCATTTCCGGGCCAAGGTCCTCAGGGAGGCTTTGTTTTTATGAACGGTAAGGACCCCAAGGTCTTCTTTTTGCACATTTCAGAAGCCATCGGATATATCGAAAAATATGTTAAAGGTATGGATCAATGCAAGTTTCTTGAAAAGAAAATGGTGCAGGACGCAGTAATAAGGAACCTTGAGATAATAGGCGAAGCCGCTAAAAATATCCCCGAGGATGTCAGGGAGAAATACCAAGAGATTGAATGGAAGAAGATCGCCGGAATGAGAGACATACTTATTCATGGATATTTCGGTGTTGATCTAGAAAAAGTCTGGAATGTTTTGGAGAACAGACTCCCAATCCTCAAGAAAGATATAACGAAAATACTTAAGGAATGGAACAAGCATCACAGGAAGCATTAAGCAATAACTGCGTGTTTATAAGTCGTGACAGGTACCTGCAAGTTTAATAAACACTCCTATTTTTCTTTCATATCATCAAGAAAGCTGTTGCGAGTAGTCACCCTCAAAGGGTAACAGGTGACTGCTGTTAGATATAAAAAACCCAGATAATTCGCCGTTACATAAATCACCGTTGTGTTATAATGTGCAGCAGAGTTAGCGAAAAAAAATCCTATTATCTTTGTGACAAAAGCAACAGAAGGTAATAGGATTTTGTTGTCTTCAGATTATTTAAATGTTTTAGAACCGGTTTAGTGAAGTTAATAAAAGGGGGTTTAAATATGCAAAAATTTCAAACTCATTTTTTATTTAAAGCTGTGAGTGTAATTCTTGTAATTACATTTTTGACGCTTGACGTTACCTGGGCATGCCCCGTAGAGAGAAATTCAAATACTCTCGCCGTCCAAAGTATGTTCCAAATACAAACATTTAACCCTGAAGGGGGTCGCGTATAAGGAAGCCTTTTTGTCGGATACAAAAAAGAGTTTAGCCATCCTTTATATCGCGCATTTTCTATTTGAAAAAGATACCCCTTTTGAGCTTATGCCGTCGCTTGTGTCTGAATTAGCCGGGAATACACTGGCCAATATAGGCATAGAACATGTGACCACATGGGAAGAATTAAAAAAGGCCGAAGCCGCGGGACAACCGCGCGCCGCCGTGCCCGACAAGATGCCGAAGAACGGCGTTATCGCGATACTGGGCGATAAGAAAATGGCTGATGGCAAGACGCAGAAGGTTATCATCACGGTTGGGAAAGTCGGGGAAGTCGAAGCCCATCAGGTGCCGGGGGTCATGTATCAGATGGGTGGGTATTATGTCGGGGAAGTGGAAGCTTCCGCAGGACGTAGGACGTTGGACGTGGGACGTGGCGCATTGGATGTAAAAGTTACTGAAAAAATGGGACAGACCCCATTATTGCGCGATATCCTTGAAATTAACGATGCCGAACTTTTATCGCTTACACCGTATGAGTTGAACAGGGCGCATCTTGCCAGATTGGTGCGGATGTTCGATATTATCTGGACGCTCAACACGGAAAAAGATAATGCGGCTGAAGCCGCGAGGTATAGGGAGATCTTCCATAAATTCATTATTGTTCACGGTATAGGCAGTATGTACGGAAGCCCTGAAATGGCGGCGTTAGATAAACCTGTGGATAAGTCTTATGAGGTTTTGGAAAAGAATAATATCAAAACAACCGTTGAAATAGATGTATTCTTGCGCGACAGCGCGTTTCGTAACAAGAAATTAACATTTGACCGCATCGATTCTTTGGGAGTGGATGCTAAAACAAAAATGTGGCTTAAGAAAATGTATGTTACCTTTGTTTCCGTAGATTCTATAGAAATGGGGGCAGATTACTTAAGAAAAGTAACCGTAAGACGGATGAAGGGTGAGGCGTCGCGTGCATTAGAGACGCCCATGCAAGCATTCGCGTTCATAAAGAACGCTTTTTTAAAAGAGGGCACAGATATTAGTAACGAAGCTTTTCTGTCGCAGGCGGCACAAGGCGCGCTCTCCGGTGTTATGGGACGAGCGTATGCCGAGATAGAAAAAGTAGCCAACGAAGCCGCCGTGTCTGTTGACCTTCCCAAAGAGCAGGGAGCTAATGAGCCGCAACCCACAACAAACCAAGTACCAAATACCAAAAACCAAGTACCCGACGCCCACCCCTTCCGCGCTATAACGGGCCTCAGGTGGGGGCTCAATACGGGGGCGATTTCGATCGCGGCTTTGGCCGAAGCGGCCCATATTTATCTCACGCAAACGAATTCGATCGGTATCGTTCTGGGCCTTTCGGCGCTTGGCCTGTATCTCGCCTGGGCCTCGGCCAGATATTTAAATATGGGTTTCAAGACCTATTTCGCCATGAGAAAACACGCCTGGCCTACAACGACCGCTTTACAGAGAGCCATTGCCAACTCAGATGGTTACAAGGATTTTGCTTTTCCACTACTAGCACAGATGGCGCCTAAGACCGCGGAATTAGTAATTCTGCACGAAAAATATAAATTCCATTTTGTGGGGATGCTCGCGGTGCTGCCGCTCATCAGTGGTTATTTGAAACGCCCCAGCGTTGCAACAGGGTTAATTATTGGCGGGCTCGGGATACTGGGGTTTGGGGTTTCCCAATCCGCCTCCGCCGGGGTTGCTTCCGCTGGCGGTGGCGCGGCCGTAGCCAATGCGGTCGGCGCCCAGCTCATAATGAACAATAATATGCGGTTGATGGAGGCATGGAAGCATAGACCGCCTACGGAAGCTGATATGCGGATGGCTATGGGAATAACTCTGGCGGTAGGCATAGTGAGTGTCGCTTTGCTTTGTGTATTGGCTTGGGATTATATCAGAGATACGGAGGGATTACGACGTTTTACCGAGTCGGTAAAGAGAAAAATACGCTCATTCAAAAAAATCGCCGCCTCGGCTTCCGCCGAAAAAGGCGCGGCGCAAGGTGATCAACGAGCAACGAGCAACGAGCAACGAGCAACGAGCCACGAGCGACGAGCAACGACCGACACCCACCCCTTCCGCGCCGTATCGGGCTTAGAGTGGGGGGTATCAACGGCGTTACTGGCCGCGGTTTTCGGTTGTGCGGCCGGATTCTCTCTTATATCCCACGTCCGGTGCGCTGTTCCCGGGGCTCTTTTTTTAGCTGTGCTCACTTACTATTTTCTCTGGTCAGCCACAAGATATATCGATATGGGCATTAATGCATATCTCGCGATGAAGATGGTGCGTACTCCCGAGAAGGAAGCATGGCGTGCGGAGATCGCGCGGAGTGATGGGTTCAGGCATGAAGCGTTCAAGAACTTGAGCCAGTATTTTGCCAAAACCGCGACTCTGGTCGATCAGCACGAAGGTTTCGCCTCGCATTTTTGGGGCATGGTCTTCACTGCGCCTGGTTTTGCCGCTTTGTTCAACTATCGGGCTTATGGCGCGAAGAAATTGGCAATTGTTTATGCACGATGTGAAAAAGCCGTAACGGAAGATGACTTTGTTACGGTGTTAGAGGATATCGACGACAATCTGACAAACTTCTTTTTTCTGGGGAAACAAGCGGCCGCGATCGAGACACGCGCCAAAGTGTCGCTCGCAAATATTTTACTTCAAAAATTGGGATCGGCCGACAAAGCCGAAATAGATCATATTATCGTATTAGCCGCAAAATTTGAATTGGGTAAAGTGACCGCACCGTCGGCGGAAAAGTTAGCGCTTAAAAATTATAAAGGCGATTATGTGCGGAACCACGTAATAAGGGTCGTTGATATTGCCGGAATACTTGCGGCGTGTCCGGAGATACCGAATGACGTGTTCGCGAACATGGGCGGCCGGGTCGCTTTCACTGAGAAGCTTCGAGCAGTCGTAGCTTTTCACGATTTCGCCGCGCCGGATGTGCCATGGGACAACGTCGTCTTCGGCGAGGCCGAAAAAGGGCTTAAAAGTAAAATGGGTATTCTGAGTCAATATGGAATAACCGGTCTACCGGCATGGAACGGCCCGCGTTGGGACATAAAAGAGTACGATAAATTTGTCAGGGCTTTTGACGAAAACGAAAGGGCGTTCACGCAAACCGAAAAAGAATGCGCGTTGGACATGTTCCAGGGGCCCGCGGCTTTGGCGCGGATAGATAAAATGGAAATGGGCACGTTATTGTCGCGCGCCGAGCGCGCGGCGATACAGTACCATCATGGTATACAGGAGATAAACAAGTATTTGGCCGGACCGGAATGCCTGGATTGGAGCGCCGAAGAAAAAGATGAGGCGAGATTACTCACGTCATTTTTGGTCGCGTCAGACACTATCGAGAACGGTATGAACCTTTTTAGAAAGATCTACTGGCGTGATAAATATCAGGTTGAGACCTGTGAAGATACAACAGGCTGGCTGAATAAATCGAATATCCCGGCGGATTATCTTGCCCCGATT
>JADFYD010000029.1:0-12999 GCA_015233235.1 Candidatus Omnitrophota bacterium
TGATGACGTTCAAAATGTCTACGCGAATTTTGACATATCGGACGAAGTGCTGAAGAAAGTAGAAGAGAGTAAATAGCGAAGCGTTTTTGGTTCATCGTTCATGGTTCATGGTAGGTTCTTTGTTGTTTTAATATGCGTATTCTCAAACCATGAACCAAATACCATGAACCAACATGCTTTTACACTGACATAGCAGTGCATTAATATGCGTATACTGGGTATAGATCCGGGGCTTGTGAGAACTGGTTACGGACTCATTGAGGCCGAGGGGCCCGAACGCATGAAGATCGTCGAGGCCGGAGTGATCAGAACTGACGATTCAAGCGGTATATCAAAAAGGCTCACATGCATTTTTACGAATTTACAGGATATTATCAAAGAACATCGTCCCGGTGTTCTTGTTCTTGAGAAAATATTCTCGCACTACAAACATCCGGCGACAGCTATTCTTATGGGACACGCCCGCGGTGTTGTGTGTCTAGCCGGAGGAGTCGCCGGGATTAAACTGGTGAATTATCCATCCACAAAAATAAAAAAATCAGTTACGGGGAACGGCCAGGCCACAAAATTTCAGGTACAGCGCAGTGTAACCGCGCTGTTGCGCCTTAAAAGGCCGCCGGAGCCGGTGGACATCAGTGATGCGCTGGCGATTGCGATTAGTTACGTTTTCATGGAAATGAGGAAAAGGACTTTATGATCGCGCAGATACGCGGCAAGATAATTGACAAGACCGAGAACGCGTTTATCGTTGAGACATCCGGTATAGCTTATGAGATTCTCCTTCCCGGCGCGATATTTAAGGCGCTTGACGGGGGCCACCCGGTAGGTTCGGAAATAAGTCTCGTGATCTACCACTATTTTCAAATGAGCCCGTCGTCTGGTGTTCCGGTTTTAATAGGTTTTGAGAACGCGATCGAAAAGGAATTTTTTGAAAAGTTCATTTCTGTTTCGGGCATAGGCCCGAAAGCAGCTTCGCGGGCGCTTGTGGAACCGCTTTCTCTTGTCGCCTCGGCTATAGACGCCGGCGACGCGGGGTACCTCAAAAAACTGCCCGGTATAGGCACCAGAAAAGCCGCAGAGGTCATCGCAAAACTGCAGGGCAAGGTGGGTAAGTACGGCCTTATTCGCGACAACAAAGTAACGCCGGCGATCGATGATAAGAAGGACGTAAAAGCCGAAGCCATGGCGGTACTTGCGCAGTTGCAGTATAATAGGACCGAGGCCGAGAACATGGTCAAAAAAGCGATGGAACGCAATCCGGAATTGAAAACGAGCGAAGAGCTCTTGAATGAGGTTTATAGGGGGAGCAGAAAGTAGAGAAGAGCGGTTTTAAGGGCATGTTCTGCGCGCCTTGGTCGGACGCCGCGTCCATTATTATCAAGCAGGCGTAGCGTCACGCTGTAGAGTATGTTAATTAAGGCCGCGGCGCCGACTCTGCGGTGCTCGAACATGCCCTTAAAACCGCAGCGTGTCATGCCAGGCTTTTACAATGGACCATGACTTTGAACTCTGAACTCTGAACTTTGAACTTTGAACTGCATGGAGTAATGACCCAATGGAAGAACCCGGCCGCAAAAAATATGAGGATGTCCCCGAGGACCTGATAGCATCAGGCGAAACGGATGACGATCAAATTGTTAACTTGACGCTCCGGCCTCGCAAACTTGACGAATTCACCGGCCAGTCTAACTTGCGGGAATCTTTGGATATCGCGCTGAGAGCTGCGCTAAAAAGAAAAGAACCTCTCGAACATATTCTTTTTTCGGGTCCGCCGGGACTCGGGAAAACATCCCTTGCGCACATAGTCGCCAATGAACTTAATACGAAGATCGTTTCCACAAGCGGTCCGGCCATTGAGAGGGCAGGAGACCTTATCGGCATACTAACGAACCTGGGGCATGGTGACGTGCTATTTATCGATGAGATCCACAGGCTCTCGAAAGTCGTTGAGGAATTTATTTATCCCGCCATGGAAAATTTTCAGATAGATTTCCTCGTGGATAAGGGACCATACGCTAAAACTATAAAATTCAATCTTAAACCTTTCACCGTGATAGGCGCCACGACCCGCGCGGGGCTTTTAAGTTCTCCGCTCAGGGACAGGTTCGGCATGCATCTTCATCTTGAGTTTTATTCGGAAGAAGAACTGACAAAAATAATCAAAAGGTCATCCGGTCTTCTTGAAATAGTTATAGAGGACGCGGCTGCCATCGAGATCGCGCGCCGTTCGCGTGGTACGCCTCGCGTGGCGAATAGACTCCTCAGAAGAGTAAGGGACTGGGTCGAGGTGAAAGCCGACGGCAAGATCACGTTAGAGGCGGCCAAAAAAGCGCTTGAGAAACAAGGTATAGATCATATCGGACTTACTCGGATAGATCGTAGATTTATTGAGATCATTTTGAAGTCGTACAACGGCGGTCCGGTGGGTCTTAACGCAGTAGCCTCATCACTGAACGAGGAAGTTGATACTATCGAAGACGTTATCGAACCGTATCTTCTTCTCGCCGGGCTCTTAAGGCGTACTTCGCGTGGTCGGGAACTCACTGACAAGGCATTCGAGTACATGGGGCACACCCGAAGGCTTATATAAATGTTCCAAATCACAGGCAAATTATTGATCATCACAGGCATTGTGCTTATCATCGCCGGCGTGTTATTTTATTTCGGCAAGCTTTCCTGGCTGGGAAGACTACCCGGCGACATCGCCATAAAACGCGAGAATTTCAGCTTTTATTTTCCGCTGACCAGTTGTGTCATTGTCAGCGCGATCCTGTCAATTTGTTTTTACTTTTTCTCCCGCAAGTGAAGCCCCCATGAGTAGACCACAAAAAAATAAAAAAATATTTCCGGCGCGGCGTCTAGCTGTAGTTTGTATTTTAGTGTCGGTTGCCGCGTGGATATTGTTTTGTTTTTACATCGGGCCCGTCCCTTCCGATAGATCCGCATTTTTGGTAAAGGTGCTTTTGGCGGAGACAATCAAAAACGCGGTGATCTCCGCGCCTAAGATAGGTCAAATCATCGATCTTAATTCGCACGTAGTCATAAAAGAGGGCACAAGTTTTGACAACAATGTATTTTTCGCCTACAAAAGCAGTGTGATAATGGATATCACACCGTTGAATACGAGTAGGGTCAGGTTGATACCTGCGGCAGGCGCAACTATAAAAATTGACAACAATGAATACCGCGGCGAAATTGATGTTTACGCCGAGAAAGAAACTTTGACGATCATTAACCGGGTTGATCTGGAGGATTATCTGAAGGGTGTTCTTCCAGGTGAGATGAACCGTTTATGGCCGTTTGAAACTCAAAAAGCGCAAGCTATAGTTTCCAGAAGCTATGCCGCGCACCTTATACTTAAGAAGAGCCATAAAGATTATGACCTTAAGTGTAATACTTTTTCGCAGGTTTATTGCGGTAAAACCTGTGAAAGGGTGCTTACAAGCCTGGCCGTTGATAAGACAAGGGATATGATATTAAGCTATGACGGCAAAATACTGCCGGGCTATTTTCACTCCACATGCGGCGGCCATACGGAGAGCGCTAAAGACATGTGGGGAGAGAAAGATACACCGCCGCTTAGGGGCGTGAAATGTGAAAATTGCAAATGGTCACCTTATTATTCATGGAAAGTGGGATTGACCCCGGAGACTATATCGACAAAACTGGTCGCTGCGGGGTATAAGTGCGGCAAGATCGACGACATAAGGGCAAGTGAATATACGGGTTCGGGCCGGGTAAAATTCTTGGGGATATTGTCGGGCGACGCCCTGACAAAAATTTCCGCTTCACAATTCATAAGCATAATGGGCAATAGGCTTCTTAGAAGCACAAAATTCACGATTGAGAAGTGGAAATATCATTACAATTTTTGCGGGAACGGCTGGGGACACGGTGTAGGCATGTGCCAGTGGGGGGCGTTCAAGCTAGGCATAAAGTTTAAAAAGTGTTCGGAGATCCTGGCGTATTATTACCCCGGCGCGAAGGTAGCGGATCTTGTGGAGGTGTTGAGAGGGTATGCTCACCACACGCTTCCGCGTGTGGAATTATCTGATTCCCCACACGGTAGTGTGGGGTAAAACATTATGAAGTTATCCGATTTTTACTATGATCTCCCAAAAGAACTCATCGCTCAGGAGCCGGCGGAGAAGCGTGACTCGTCGCGGCTCTTGCTGGTGGATCGGGAAAAGCATGTGATCACTGATCATGTGTTCGGGGATGTTCCACGATTCCTGAAAAAAGGCGATTGTCTGGTGCTGAATGATACTCGTGTTATCCCGGCTCGTTTTTTCGGCAAGCGGAAGACCGGCGCCGATATTGAGATATTTCTCATTAACATTTTGGGAGATAAAATCTCGGCGCTGGTAAAAAAATCTTCCAGGATATGGGACGGAGAGGTGCTTGAGCTTGAAAGCGGGTATCACGTTAAGATCCTGGGGAAGGCCGACCCCGGGAGGTTTGTGGAGTTCGACGCGCCGCTCGAAGAGATCCTTAAAACTGGGCATGTACCTCTTCCGCCGTATATCGAAAGGGCTGATCGACCGAAGGACGCAGAAAGATATCAGACGGTCTATTCCAGGAATGAAGGCGCCACCGCTTCACCCACGGCTGGACTGCACTTTACGCCGGAATTATTAAATAAAATCGTAGGGGAAGGTGTTAGAATAGTTTATGTTACTTTGCATACAAGCTATGGCACATTCTCGCCTGTAAAGTCGGAGAATGTCGAAGAACATAAAATGCATTACGAGAATTTTCATTTAAGTGACAGCGCCGCGAGCGCAATAAACGACGTGAAATATTCAGGAGGACGCGTTATCGCGGTGGGGACGACGTCACTCAGGGTGCTTGAAACGTCCGCGGATGATACCGGGCGAGTAAAATCCGGCGAAGGGCGCACAAATCTCTTTGTTTATCCCGGATTCAGGTTTAAAATAGTCGATGCGCTTATAACGAATTTTCATTTGCCGGGGTCTACATTGCTCATGCTTGTCTCGGCATTTGCAGGCCGGGAATTCATTCTTGAAGCGTACAAACAGGCGATCGACAGGCGTTACAGGTTCTTTTCATATGGTGATGCTATGATGATTGTGTGACACGCACGCCACTAGCCTGGGGACATACCGCCTTGTGTGCTAGTGTGTTCTTGAGGCGGTGTGTCCCCCTGGTTAGACTAACGTTCCAGAGCATTAGGTGATATTTATGGAAATATTATGTTTGCTCATGATCGCCGGACTTGTGCTCTTGTCGATCGGTTTTATTAACCTTTGCGATAAGCTACAGGAGAAACAATGACTTTAATTTATTGGATAGGCGCTATTGTTTCGCTGGGCCTCTTCATCTATCTTGTTGTCGCCCTGCTTAATCCGGAGAAGTTCTCATGAATTTGAATGGTATTGTACAGAGCGTTATTTTTCTTGGCATTTTGATACTGTCGGCGAAGCCGCTCGGTATTTACATGGCACGTGTGTTTGAAGGGAGGATCTCAGCTAACCGTTGGTGCGGCTCCGTAGAACGGCTGATTTACCGTTTCTCCGGGATCGACCCCGATGAGGAGATGCACTGGACTACGTATGCGTTCGCTATGCTCGCTTTCAATTTTCTCGGTTTGGTAGTAGTTTATTTGCTGCAGCGTTTTCAGAGTATTTTGCCGCTTAACCCGATGCACTTACCCGCGGTTTCACCTGATTCGGCGTTCAATACCGCGATAAGTTTTGCAACGAATACTAACTGGCAGGGCTATGCAGGTGAGGCGACGATGAGTTACTTAACGCAGATGCTAGGGCTTGCCGTCCAGAATTTCGTTTCAGCGGCCACGGGCATAGCGGTACTGGTGGCGCTCGTCAGGGGATTTGTCAGGCGTGAAACTCGCGGAATCGGAAATTTTTGGCTGGATCTTGTTCGTTCCACTATCTACATTCTCTTGCCCCTATCGATATTTTTATCCGCTCTGCTTGTTTCGCAGGGTGTTGTTCAAACATTTAAAGGATACCGGGTCGTTCAACTTGTAGAGCCTATAAAAGGCAGCGATGGTAACAAAATATCCACTCAAACTCTGGCGGTAGGACCAGTAGCTTCACAGGTCGCGATCAAGCAATTGGGGACAAACGGCGGCGGTTTTTTTAATGTCAACTCCGCGCATCCTTTCGAGAACCCGACCCCATTGTCTAATCTTCTCGAAGTGCTGGCTATTCTTATTATCTCGGGTGCGCTGTGTTATACCTTCGGATACATGGTCAAGGACAGGCGGCAAGGCTGGGCATTACTTATCGCGATGCTGCTTATTTTTGTTCCATGTTTGTACATGTGTATGCAGATAGAGCAAGCCGGCAATCCCGTTTTTACGAGTCTGGGTATCGACCAGACCGCGAGCACGCTTCAGCCAGGCGGCAATATGGAAGGTAAAGATGCGCGGTTCGGTATCGCGAATTCGGTTATCTGGGCTACGGCGACTACGGCGGCGTCAAACGGTTCGGTTAACGCGATGCACGATTCTTTCATGCCTTTGGGGGGTCTCGTGCCGATGTGGCTTATACAGTTGGGCGAGGTTATTTTTGGCGGGGTTGGGTCAGGGCTTTATGGCATGATCGCTTTCGTTATTTTGGCGGTTTTTATAGCGGGGCTTATGGTAGGACGTACACCGGAGTATTTAGGCAAAAAGATCGAAGCTTATGAGATGAAAATGGCGACTATCACAATACTGATCCCTCCCGCTGTAGTTTTGCTGGGAACGGCGGTAGCGGTAGCGTATCCCGCCGCCAAGGCGTCTATACTAAATCCCGGTGTCCATGGGTTCAGCGAAGTGCTTTACGCTTTTTCGTCCGCCGGAAATAATAACGGCAGCGCCTTCGCGGGGCTAAATGCCAATACCCCGTTCTACAATATTGCGTTGGGCCTGGCCATGTTCTTCGCGCGGTATTGGCTCGCGATACCGATCCTGGCGATAGCGGGATCGTTGGCAAAAAAGAGGATCATCCCCTCGAGCGCCGGTACGCTTCCGACACACACGCCGCTTTTTATATGTTTTCTCGCGGCGATAGTTCTAATGGTCGGTGCATTGACGTTTTTCCCGGCTCTCGCATTAGGGCCTATAGCGGAACATTTGATGGTTCCATCGCATTAGGAATTTTATGAGCGCAAAAGACAGAACAACTTTACTTTTTGACCGGATGATCATCGGGAGAGCCCTGATAGATTCTTTTAAAAAACTTAATCCCTCTCATCAGCTGAAAAATCCCGTTTTGTTCGTTGTTCTTGTCGTGAGCGTTTTAACGACCGGGCTTTTGGTCCAGGCATTGGCCGGGCACGGAGAAATAAATACCGGTTTTATTCTTGCTGTTACGACATGGCTTTGGTTCACGTTGCTTTTCGCGAACTTTTCGGAAGCGATAGCGGAGGGGCGAGGTAAAGCCCAGGCCGCGAGCCTCAGGCGCAACAGAAAAGATACAATGGCTAAAAGGGTAAAAGTCCCGGAATATGGTTCGGAATATACGCTTGTGGCATCGAAAGATCTCTTGAAAGGGAATGTTGTTCTGGCGGAAGCCGGAGATATGATCCCGATGGACGGCGAGGTAATAGAGGGGATAGCTTCGGTCAATGAGAGCGCTATAACGGGTGAAAGCGCTCCCGTTATAAGAGAAAGCGGCGGGGACAGGTCTTCAGTTACCGGCGGTACGACGGTGCTTTCGGATTGGCTTTTGATAAGGATCACCTCAAACCCCGGTGAAACGTTCCTTGACCGGATGATCGCGATGGTCGAAGGGGCTAAACGCAAAAAAACGCCGAATGAGATAGCTCTAAGCATTTTGCTCGCGGCTCTTACGATAGTTTTTCTTTTAGCCACGGTAACATTATTGCCGTTCTCGATCTACAGCGTTATTTCGTCGGGGCATGGTTCGCCGGTGAGCGTTACGGTGCTGGCGGCACTACTGGTATGCCTTATACCGACCACTATCGGCGGCTTGCTGCCGGCTATCGGGATCGCCGGCATGGACAGAATGATCCAGGCGAATGTTATAGCGACTTCAGGCAGGGCAGTCGAGGCGTCAGGCGATATTGATACGCTTCTTTTGGATAAGACTGGCACCATTACCCTGGGGAATCGACAGGCAGTGGCTTTTGTTCCGGCCGCCGGGTACACCGAAGAATATCTGGCTGACGTGGCACAGTTCGCGTCGCTTTCCGATGAAACACCGGAAGGCCGCAGTATCGTTGTTTTGGCAAAAACAAAATACAACATCCGGGAGAGGCACGTTAATGAGTTAGCCGCGAAGTTCATCCCTTTCACCGCCGAAACGCGTATGAGTGGTGTGGATCTAGGGGATGGTAAAATTATCAGAAAAGGA
The DNA here is from genome assembly GCA_015233235.1 of Candidatus Omnitrophota bacterium. Taxonomy (GTDB): domain Bacteria; phylum Omnitrophota; class Gorgyraeia; order Tantalellales; family Tantalellaceae; genus JADFYD01. Next base: position 8,346 of record JADFYD010000029.1, read on the forward strand.
GCCGTTGAGGCGATAGAGAAATATGTCAAGGGTGCGAAAAGCGTATTCCCCGATGAAATGAAGGATGCCGCGTCGCGTATAGCCAAAAGTGGAGGCACGCCTCTTGCGGTCAGCGAAAATGCCCGAGTTATAGGGATCATTCACCTTAAGGATATTGTCAAAGGCGGGATAAAGGAACGTTTTGCAGAGTTACGTCGCATGGGCATCAGGACCGTGATGATCACGGGAGATAACCCCATGACGGCCGCCTCTATCGCCGCAGAAGCCGGCGTTGACGATTATTTGGCGGAAGCGACTCCCGAGGCAAAACTCAAACTTATCCGTGAAAAGCAAAAAGAGGGACATCTAGTCGCTATGACCGGGGACGGTACGAACGACGCGCCGGCGCTCGCGCAGGCGGATGTGGCCGTCGCCATGAACACTGGTACGCAGGCCGCTAAAGAAGCCGGGAATATGGTGGACCTCGATTCAAATCCTACAAAACTGATAGAAGTGGTGAGGATAGGCAAGCAGCTCCTCATCACACGCGGGTCGCTCACCACCTTCAGCATAGCGAATGATATTTCAAAATACTTCGCTATAATCCCGGCGGCGTTCGTGGGCATTTATCCCGCGCTCGGACGATTGAACATCATGCATTTGGCGACACCCGAGAGCGCCGTTCTTTCGGCGGTAATATTCAATGCAGTGATCATCATCATGCTTATCCCGTTCGCGCTTAAAGGAGTTCCGTACAAAAGCGTTTCGGCGAGCCGTTTGCTTCGGGACAACATTTTAATTTATGGAGTGGGCGGAATTATTTCGCCTTTCATAGGTATCAAACTGATCGACATGATGCTGGTCGCGCTTAGACTGGTTAAATGAGTGAGGGAATATGTTCATGAAACAAATAAGGTCAGCGTTGTTGGTTTTTTTGGTTTTAACGATAATTACAGGGTTAATGTACCCTATTTTTGTTACAGCATTCGCCCGGATATTCTTTCCTTACGAGGCCAGCGGCAGTTTGATCATTAAGAACGGAGCGGTCATCGGTTCGTCGCTTATCGGGCAGTCATTTGAAGACCCGAAATATTTTTGGGGAAGGTTGTCGGCGACATCACCTGTGCCATACAACGCTTCTAATTCTTCGGGGTCTAACATCGGACCCGTGAACCCGGTTTTGCGCCAGAGTATCGAATCTCGTATGAAGACGCTTAAGGATGCCGATCCGGGAAATAGGGACCCTATCCCGGTAGATCTTGTCACGTCGTCGGCGAGCGGGCTTGATCCTCACATAAGCATTGCCGGAGCTTTGTACCAGGCGGGAAGGGTCGCGCGATCACGCGGGATCTCGGAAAGCGTGGTACAAAATCGTATAAGGAAGAACACTCAAGGGCGTTTTTTGGGCCTTGTAGGAGAACCTGTTGTGAATGTTTTGCGGCTTAATATCGCGCTTGATGAACTAAAAAGTTGAGGCGAAAAATGGATGATAGACCGGATCCGGATAAACTGCTGGCACAAGTTCAGGCGGAGGAATCGAGGCGTGGAAAACTGAAGATCTTTTTCGGCGCGGTCGCCGGTGTCGGAAAAACATACAGCATGCTGGAAGAAGCGAGACGCCGCAGAAAAGAAGGGATCAATGTTCTCGTCGGGGTCGTCGAGACCCATAAACGTTCTGAAACTGAAGCTCTTTTAGAAGGGCTGGAAGTCCTCCCTCAAAGATCGGCTGTTTATAAAAATGTCGAGATCAGGGAATTCGATCTTGAGGGGTCCTTAAGCGCTCATCCCGAGTTGATACTGGTAGACGAACTTGCGCATACCAATGCGCCCGGTTCCCGCCATGCCAAACGCTGGCAGGACGTGGATGAACTGCTCGAGGCCGGGATAAATGTTTACACTACGCTCAATGTGCAGCATTGCGAGAGCATGAACGACGTTGTGGCGCAAATCACCAGGGTAATCGTCCGCGAGACGGTACCGGACTTTTTTTTAGAAAAAGCCGATGAAATAGAGCTTGTAGACATTCCACCCGAAGAGTTATTGAAACGTCTTAAAGATGGTAAGGTGTATCTGGGCGCACAGGCGGAACAGGCGGCTCAGAATTTTTTCCGCCTGGGTAACCTTATCGCTTTGCGTCAGCTTGCTCTCAAGTATACCGCCAGGAGCGTCGATACAAAACTCAGAGCATACAAAGACAGCCATACGATCTCGACCGTCTGGAAAGTGGGAGAACGTTTTCTTGTATGTATTAGTTCCAATCCGGCGGCCACAAAGATCATTCGTGCCGCCAAACAGATGGCTTCCGACCTAGGGGCGGAGTGGACGGTGGCGTATGTCGAGACATTTGCGTCTATTGAAAAGAGTATTGATAAAGAACACGTCAGTGAAATGCTGCGGTTCGCCGAAAAGATGGGTGCCGAAACGGTTACGCTTAGCGGAGAGGATATAGCCGAAACCATTGTGTCTTACGCGCGGACAAAGAACATATCGAAGATAGTTATGGGTAAACCCGGCAAACCGAGGTTTCGTGAACTTTTTTCGGGATCGTTCATAGACAAGTTAGCGAGGAAATGCGGTGAGATAGATCTTTATCTTATCAGCGGAGAAATAGCCGAGGAAATGCCGAAAACCTCGCAGTCCGTACCCATGGACGTGTTCTCATGGAAAGGGATCATCTGGGCTTTTGTCGTGGTCGGCGCCTGTACGGTTGTCAATAAATTGCTCTTTCCGTTCCTGGCTCTGGCCAATTTAATAATGGTTTTTCTTTTGGGTATTACGTGGCTCGCGTTTTGTTACGGGCGCAGGGTCGCTATTTTTGGAACACTGTTAAGCATAGCTTCGTTCGATTTCTTTTTTATCCCGCCTTTTTACGCCTTCGCGGTGATGCAACATGAACATTATATTACTTTCGGAGTGATGCTTATTGTAGGACTTATCATAGGCGGCTTGACCGGCAGGCTTCACCGGCAGACTATCGCGATGAGAGCACGCGAAGAGAGGACCCAGGTGCTTTATTCCATGAGCCGGGACCTTGCCAAGTCATCGAGGCCGGAAGAACTTTTCCAGATCCTTCTTTGTCCTTGATGCCAAAAGGCGGGAAGATCGCCCAAATAGCGAATGCCGTCAACAAAACAATAAAAAGAGATTTAAGCTTTAAGTTCTGCCACATATCATTTACCGTCCCTTTTGTTTTCTAGTTAATTTTGAACCGCCCCATCACTATGACTTTTCATGAGTTTCGCGACCGAACTCTTCAAAATTTTAATACGTGTATTATCGTCTACCCGCAGGGTCACGATGTCATCCTGAATATTAACTATGGTCCCCAAGACACCGCCCGAAGTCACTATCTCATCGTTTTTCTGCAAAGCTTTAAGCATTTTGCCGTGATCATCCTGAGCTTTTTTCTGCGGCCTTATCAGCAGAAAATAGAATACCAGAAATATCAGTATAATAGGTAAGAACGATATTAACGGATTGGGTTGCTGCGGTGTAGCGACCGCGCCATCGGCGGCGGCGAAAGCAAATGCGAAAACCATCATATTAACTCCCTTTTTGTTGTCTCTGTTACTTTACTCCGATACCTACACAATTTATGCTAGATTATACCTGCGTATCATGCAAAAGACAACTTTTTTATATCCATCTTGAATTCCGCAAATCTATCTTCAATGATGGCCTTGCGGCAGTCGCGGAAGAAACGGCTGTAGAAATGTAGATTATGAAGCGTGATGAGTTGTCCCGAGAGCATTTCACGCGCGTTGATGAGATGCCTTAGATACGCACGTGTATAATTTTTGCAGGTATAACAATCACACTCAGGATCAATAGGAGTAAAATCTTCCTTATAACAGGAATTCCTGATCTGCATTTCACCGGCCAAAGTTATCGCCTGGCCGTTCCTGCCGTTACGGGTCGGCACGACACAATCGAACATATCTATACCTTCGGAGATCGCTTCCAGAATGGCCGGGATAGTGCCTATTCCCATAACATATCTTGGCTTATTTTCCGGAAGAAGCGCTGCCGTGTACGCCGTTATCTCGTTTATCAGCTCTTCCGGCTCACCCACGCCTATCCCTCCGAGAGCAAACCCATCCATATCTAATTTCAAAAGTTCATTCACGCACTTTTTTCGGAGATCTTTATATGTGCTTCCCTGTACTATTGAAAACAAAAGACCTTGCCTGCCGTTCTCGATAAACCTTTTCCATGAACGCGCCGCCCATTTCAAAGTAAGGCCTACCGAAGAATCCGCGTATTTGGCGTCGGCCGGGAAATGCACGCATTCATCGAGGGGCATCAGAATATCACTACCAAGTATAGTTTGAAAATCTATTACATTTTCAGGTGTGAAAACATATTTTGTTCCATCGAGGTGAGACTTAAACTCAACACCTTCATCTTTTATCTTTCTAAGCCCAGCAAGACTGAAAACCTGATATCCACCGCTATCCGTCGTAATAACACGGTCCCATCCCATAAATTTATGAAGTCCGCCGGCTTTCTTGATTACATCTTCACCGGGTCTCAAATAAAGATGATATGCATTAGATATTATCATCTCCACACCGCAATCATAAAGTACGTTATTGGGTATGCCCTTTACCGTGCCCTGCGTGGCGACAGGCATGAATACGGGCGTGTTCACTTCACCGTGTTTCGTGACCAGCTT
>JADFYD010000029.1:13062-13463 GCA_015233235.1 Candidatus Omnitrophota bacterium
ATCGATGATCTTGGGCAATTCACCCGCCAGATCATCCAGCTGTTTCACCTGGATCTGTATTTGTTTTATCAGTTCATTACGCTTATCAATGTTTGTCAAAATGTCAGGATCCGAGAGTTCATCCGCTGAGCGGGAGATGATAGCGAGCGATCCCTTGACGTCATACGCGGAAGTATCGAGTACCATATTACGAAGACGCGTTTTATTCAGTTCCGTCTCCGCTTTGATATTAGCGGCCGCGAGTCTGGCACCCTCAACCGCCAAAGCGGTCTGTTTCACGAATACTTCAAGAACGTGGTAATTTTCCGGGCCCAGAAAATCTTTCGTATCCCCCGGATATATGCCCAGCACGCCGACAACTTCTTGAGAGCCGACAAGTGGGAGATAAAATCCTTTCGAAC
>JADFYD010000002.1:0-40742 GCA_015233235.1 Candidatus Omnitrophota bacterium
GCCAGGAGTGACTATCATACAAAATGCAGATGGTAGCAGAACTGTGCGATTTACGGCAATTACTATTTCGCATTTAAATTCGGATGGCTCTTCTACTAATCTTGGATTAGATGACTATCTTTTGCCCGGTGAAAATTATCAGGCATGGAGCACAGTTGGTGCGTATACAATTTATCTTCCTCTATAGACGTTGAGGGCGATCCATTCTATATTTTTACTTGCCCGCAATATCCCGATAGTATATCATAGGAGCGCTTTTAAAAATTAAACAGGAGTCCTATGGTATTGGGTTTTGATCTGCTTGTTGTCGTTATAATGTTGACGTTGAGCGCCATTTTCGCGGCTTACGAGATGGCTCTGGCGTCAATATCGCAGAACCGCATCGCGTTCCTCGTGGCTGAAAAGAAAAAAGGCGCTAGCGACGCGGCCTTTATGAAAAACCGCATTGTGGCAAGCCTTACCGTCATACAGCTCGGATTTACTCTTGTCAGTTTCATCGCGGCGGCAACAGGTGGAGCGGGTGTGGAGAAAGCTCTTTCGCCGTACTTGCACCGTCTGGGTTTATCCGATTTTGTCGCCGACATTATTTCGCTGTTAGTCCTGGTGTTGCCACTGACGCTGATCACCATAATTTTCGCCGAGCTTGTTCCTAAGATGATAGCACTCAATAACAAGGAATGGATGGTGCTTGCTCTTTCCCCGGCGTTCAAGGTCATGTCCTCAATTTTCTACCCGATCGTTTCGGTGATCGAGGTGCTAGTGAAAAAAATTGTGACTATCCTTATGAGGGACCGAAAAGGGATAGTGATCGATGAAAAACTGCAGGGGTTATATGAACTGAAATCCGCCGTCTCGGGCGCGCGAGCTTCTAAGCTTTTCGGCGCCAGGGAAGAAAAAATAGTCTTATCGGCGGCGCAATTATCTTCGCGTCCCGTGAAAGACATAATTATACCGGTAGCTGACATATTTATGATATACGCCGGAAGTTCGCTTATGGACGCATTTTTAAAAGCGCATCTGGATATGCATACACGTTTTCCGGTCTGTGAGAAAGAAGATGACCCGCAGACTATTCAAGGTTACATTAATTTTAAAGACATTGTCTCGGCGCTCAAAGTCGGGCCAGGCGACGGCACGCTTAAGACGATCATGCGACCGCTAACTAAGATCGATGAAAATACTTCGATTTCCCAGGTGCTTGAAAAAATGATGCAGGAAAAGGCCCATATTATGCTTGTCTCGGCAAGGGAAAGTACCATAATCGGCATGGTCACCCTAGAAGATATAATAGAGGAACTGGTGGGTGATATTGAGGACGAATTTGACAGGTCTCTTACGCACATAAAGCCTTATGGCACGGCATGGCTTATAGGCGGGGGAGCCTTAATGACCAAGGTCGCCTCGACACTTGGTATGGACTGGTCAGAGAAATATCACGCAGGACGCGTTCCTACGCTTGCAGAGTGGTGCCAGCAATCCGTTGGCAAAACCCTTGTCGGCGGCGAGTTGATAGAAAATGACGGTATCCGCGTAAATCCCCGAAAATTCCGCCGTAGAAAAATGTCAGAAGCCATTGTTAGTAATTTAACATAATAAAAAGTTGAATATCTGGGTTTGTTAGGTTATAATGTGCTTAACTATATGCCATAACAAAGGTAATCACAAGGATGTCTATGAAAAAGATCATTTCATGTTTTACTGCCATTATTTTTCTTTGCACTAATTTTTCCTATGCCAATGTTGTAACTATCAAACCTGACAAGTTAGCGCCGCCCCTCATAAGCCAGGAATATCCTATCACCCGTACACAGGACACGTTTCGAAACAGTGTGCGAGACAATGTTAAACTTATGACGTTGTCTTTGTACATCGCCGAGTACTATTTTAAGAATACCGATAAAAGCACCGATCTATTCAATTATCTCACTAAAACTTTGGGTTTTGATTCTACATTTTTACATTCCAGCGGTATCAATTTTGACGATGTAAAATTTGATACTGACAGGATTGTGCGTGTTTATTTTTCCGACGCGGTGACAGGAGAGCGAGGCGTGATCGGTGTGGCCGATGTCGACGTCGCGGCCTCTTATGCTTTACGTGATAAGAGATGGGAGACACTTAGCGCTGATTCTAAATACGTGTTTTTTATCGCGCAATGCCCGGCTCCGGATAGGTCTAAAACCGGTGCTCAAGATCAGCGTGACCTGAAGGGCACTAACGCCGCAGAGACAAATCCTGAAATCATAGAATTGATAAAAAATAGAGAGTTGGTCGAGCTTTATCTGGATAATGGAACCGGAGAACTTAAGGCCAGCAGGCTTAATTTTGTTCCCGGATATGTACCCATGAGAACGCCGGTCGATGTATATCGCGGTTTAGAAATGGATGTTTTACAGCTCTTTACGCCTGATATACAAAAAAACATAATTGAATGGTTAAAAACACATAAGGTACGGGGTGCGCCGGTCAAATTCAGGATAGCATTGGGAAGGATCGGTTTGAAATGGTCGAATAGCCCTGAATATTCGAACATTATGCATGCCGGCGTGACCGACGGAGTGATCTATACGGGCAGCGCGTTATTGAGGTATCTGTTCACGGATGGCGATGAGAATCAAAAATTGCAGCGTATGATCCTTGACGAAGACGAGTACCAGCACCTCATCGGTTTACCGCACGGCTCACAGAGTGACGTGAACGAGCGCATCGAACATGTTAAATTTCTGGAAGCCACTCGAGGTCTGGAACAGATACGCGCGGCGATGCTTCACAACGACGTATATTTCCTGCAAAGCGAACTGGAATGTTGTCTTGTCCCCGGGGGCACCAGCACAAAACACCTTTTTGAGATACTCGCGGTCTGTAATGATGTCTCGATGAGCTTGCCCTTGTATGCGGTTGAAAGCAGATATTCCATAAATCATGCCGTATCTCTTCTCGATGCCGACAGACAGGAAATGCTAGTCAAGATATTGAATTCTGATACGGACCTTGTACGGGCGAATAGAAGTAACGTTGTGATCGAGGATATACTGTTGCTTCTTGCCCAGGAAAAACTTGATTACGATTGGGTGAAAAAATTCGCTCCTGAATTGGAAAAAAGGACAGTTTGGCAAATATCGCCTGAAATATGGCATGAGGCCGGCGGACTCGCAAGAGTTATGCAGTATCATGGCGCCGGCATGCTTGAACTATTAAAAAATTCCGATACGAAATTACGTCACATTGAACCCCATTATCAGTACCGCATCGATCCCATCACAAAAGAACCGATACCGTTCGATTACCGGACCGACATTACGCACCCGATCGCGAACCTTAAAGATACCGGTATCAGATTTCAGGTCACTGTAGGCGGAAGGCCGGTGAATGTCGCGGTTTCGAGCGGCAAGAACGATCTTGGTATAGAGGTGTGGCTGATAAGGGATGTGCAGGATAACGGCAAAAGTTTCTACACGCATTCGCTCTACAATTACAGAAGAGAGCCGTTCGAGCATAATCCGACAACTCCTACATGGGAAGAGTTCTCGGCTTTTTATTCAAAGGCGTCGCTTGAACTTGTGAGAATAGTTGAGAACCGCGAAAAGAAAGAAAAAGAGGAACTTAGAGAGGAGTGGAGAGCTCCCGTTCTGCATCTCAATGATTCACAAACCGCGCTTGTTTCGGTATATCGCAAGATCCTACTGGACCAGGAAATGGAGAAAAAAAGACATAGCGAAAAATATACCATTGACCCGGTATTGGAGGAGGCGATCATATTTTTTACTACTCACACATACAATAATCGCAGGGATTATTCACTCGAAGGGCATAGAAGACAATCTGCCATAGATACGCTGAAATTTCTGGATATTCCCGATAAGTACATGGAACTATTCAGGAATTACAAAGAATTTTCTCCAGGAAATATAGAATTCCGTTATGATATCGCCTCTGGCGGTCTGAGGTCCGCGGATGGGCAAAGCGCCGTTGCCAAGGCCCACCGCGACGATGTAGCTATGTTGGACGAATGGTTGAACGACCCGACAAACACTACGGCCCGGCGCTTGTATGAAGACCTTGACGACCCATTTCTAAATGTTGAGATCGCGGCTATCGCTAATGGCGATCACCGTGAAGCCAGCGCCGAATATTTTAGGAAATACCTGAAAAGAGTGAACCCTATGGCTGATGTTGAACATCCGGTGCCGGCGGAACTATTTGCCGCGAAGAGCGAGGCCAAAAAAAATCTGGCCCTTAAACCAACCATTGATATGTCAGGTAATAGGCGTAAGCGGCTTGTCTATTCCTCTGTCGATGGGGTCATCGATGATGGAAGGGCTTTTCTTGATCAGGAACGCGCCCTTCCGGTAGTTTCATATTCCGGCCGTCTCGTACGTGAAAAGGTCGGAAGGGGCAGCAACCTTGACAATGGTACCGGAATAGACGGAAGAGGAGCGTTTGACAACACCAATATCAGGGAACTTGTAAAACGAGGGGTGCAGGTCGTTATATTTGGTAACGTTCAATCCAATAATCCTGACAGTGATAGATTGAGCCAGGACCTCATTAATTTGGTGGACGAACTTAAACGTGAATCCGAACGGGAACATTATAAGGGAAGGTTGATCTTTGTTCCAAGGTTCATGTTGGATGACCAAAGGGCGCTTCTTGCCGCGTCCGATATACAGGTGCAGGATTCTTATCCAAAAACTGAAGCGGCAGGGTTTACCGAAGCGGACATCGCTGTCAACGGCGGTTTGGAAGTGGCTACTTTACGTACCGGTAAAGACTATAATGAAGGTGTTGGGGAAGGATTATTCCAGGCGCAGGGGTGGCCATTCGATTTTGAGAAACTTGGACGCGGTAACACGCTTGTGCCTGAAACTCTCGACTCAAAAGGTTACTTGAAAGTTATGCTTGCTGCTTTGAGTATGGGGCTGGAAACTCCCGAACACGCCGTTACGCCCGACGAGCTTGTAACCGTGCTGAAGGAAAAACTATGTCATCATCAGGCGACATCTGTAAAACTTAGCAGGGTGCTGGAGGCGCGCATAACCGCAGCGGCGTATTTACGTCTGTTCAGTACCACCATTGCGAAGAAAAAAGCCAAGATACTGGCTCGTAAAAAATATGATGAAGCGCAGAAAGCCGAAAAAGAATACGGCGAGATCTTGCGGAGATTAGCCAAAGATGTTCCGGATGATTATCTGGTTTATACGATATGCCGTTTTGTCCTTGAAAACAGGATTGAAAAAGCCGCGAACGCTTTATTTACGAGCGAGCTATTTCAGCGTGATAAGAAGAATTATGAGCCGATGGCGCAGGTATTTAATAATTTGATCGTTTTTATTAATGAAGGCAAGGTCACTTCAGCCGATGCCAGGAGATTTATCGGTTTACTGATACAGCGGATCAGTCTTCTGTCGGAACCGGATTCAAATACTAATCCCGGATCGGCGGAGTTTGCCGGAGCTGTTCAACTTATGGCGGCGCAGTCGCTGATGATCATTTCATGGTTAGAAACAAGGGTGCCCGGCGCCGATAGGATACGGATAACGTCAAACCGCGAAAAGATGGCGCCAAACGTCGACCACGGCGCTTCGTACATAGACGCTTCGTCACTTCCGGGAAATTTGAAGAACGCAGATTATGTTCATTTAGGGCTAACCGAATCCGCGCCAAAATATGAGAGCAGGATTTATAAGCCGGCTGTCTTTGATATGGGGCTTCTATTGTCTGCGATGGGGTCGCCAGTTTACGGTACATATTTGGTTAATAGCGGGTTTTGCGCGATCCCGGAGACCATACAAAATGCTGTTGACGGCATTCAAATGAAGCCTCTCTTTGAAACAGCGTTTATCCATAATGTTTTCCCCGGATCTTTGCAAACCGTATCACGCGAAACGGGTCATTTTCAGGGCAGGAACCTAATACTTAAACAGGCCCTAAGCGGCTATGGTGTACAACTTAATGTGGAATACTCGTCAGATGGGATGAAGGCGGGGAAAATATTTGCGCAATTTATCTACCCCGGCAGTTATTTCGCGGCGCTTCCCGGGCATGTAAGCTATGTAATCAATTTAGGTGATCTGCGATACCGCGGTGTGCAGTGTGAGTTGCCGATCGATGTGGCCTCGCGTTTTCGGCCGGATTTTAACTTTAGTAACGAGAATTTAACACGTTTTAAAGAAGTGTTTTTAGGCGTTAAATCTCCCTATGCCGGCATTTTGACAAATGACAGGATGGGGATGATTAAGACCGGAGATGATGTCCCCGCGCCTGTGTGGGTGGAATCGCTGGATCACCAGATCCGTGAAATGTTCGGGATCGACGGTAAAACTAAAAATTTGACCGATTTTTATCTTCTATCCAGACATGGGCAGCAGGAGAATTTCATAAAAAGTTTGGCGACTTTTGTGCGGTTGCTTATCGCTTCTGGAGGGGACCAGGCAATGACTGTACCGGAGGGTACCGTAAAACCGCAAATATTTACGTCAAGTGAGTTGGCGGAGGTAGTAGCGCAGCTGAAACAAAAACCCGCTACTCCAGTGTCGTTGGGATTGACCGATGCGTTGAAGACCTATGTTGATGACAATAGGGACAACCTGAGGTACATACTTGATAACAAAGACTCGGAAGACAGGCTTATAAGGATACCTCTCGAGTTGATCGAAAGCGTAGGCGTGGAGAATATACGCGGATACTTAGAAGCGATACAAGCCACTAAACATGGATATCTCGAGATATTTTCTGTTCAAAATCCGCTTAGTATCGGTAACCCGCACAATCTGGTCGTGAAAGATATACCTGAGCATCTCAAAAAAGAAAAAAGAACGCGTCAAAACACGATAACTATTTTCCCGGTATTTAAAGGTGACAATCTTCCCAAAAGCCAGGTAAATAGGGTTTGGCAGGAGAGGCTGGGCGGAGAAGACCCAATGAAAACTATTTTGTCTCCGGCCGGGTATAACTATGACAAAGCCGGGATGATACGCAGTATTATTATGGGCCTTCGTTTGTCAGAAGTCAGCCATATGGCTAATGGCGAAAGCGGTATAGTGCTATCCGATATACTGGCCGATTTCAAAAAACTATATTCAATGCAAAGTGAGGTCAACGGCGAATTTAATATTACCGTTGATGATATCCGCAGCCTTTGCGGCGACGTAAATTTTGATACAATGCTGGCCTCTCTTGATAAAATTATAAAACTGCTTCCTATCTTACCGCTTTCCACTGAAGAGATACGAGAAATTTACGCTTTTGCCCGGCAATCTCTGGTAAGCGCGTAAGTTTGTGTTATGGCGATAGCGAAAAAAGTCAATGAATCGCATAGATAACTTTTAATTATTATGTTAGAATTGCTACGTCTTTAAACATAAAAAAGTTATCACATGAAAAAAACTGCATACAAATTCGGCCCGGTAGTATTTATTACACTCATTTCGTTTTTTGCAGTAGTATCTGTCTCTGCCGCAACGCCTGTTCCGCCTTCTAGTCTGGCTACCGAAGCGCGCTCTACGGAAGAACTCCAGGGAATGAAAGGACTTGACGAAAGAGATAACGGCGCGACTTTTTCCGCTTCAGCAGAGAAGCCCGGCAAAAAAAAATTATTCTCCGCGAATAAGCCGGAAATGTCGGGTGACCCTGTTTGGGACTCTATAAAACAGAAAAATATCGACGCGGAGGGGAAGCTCGCGTTGGCTGGTTTAATCGATATAGCGCTTAAGAACGCGCCTGCGACAAGTGAAGCATGGAATAATATTAATGTGGCGGCGGCCCAAAAACAGCAGGCGGAAAGCGCATTTTACCCTCAGGTGGCACTGTCCGGCAGGATTCAAGGCGAAGACACCGTCTCGAACGTTGCTGCCAATAAGTTGAGGAACAATTTTGTCAGTCCCAGCGCTAAAATAACGTACCTACTTTTTGATTTCGGCGGCACAGCCGCCCAGGTAGATAATACTTTGCATAAACTTGCCGCCGCGGACGCGCAGTATAACCAGGCTCTGCAGGATCTTGTGCTGAACGTGGAAGTTGCGTATTACACCTTATACGGCGCGCAGGCGGCGTATGAAGCCGCGAAGGCCGATGTAGCGAATAATAAAGCTAATTATGATGCGGCCAAGGAAAAATTTGATGCGGGTCTAGCCGTTGAACTCGATGTGTTCCAGGCGAAGACCAATTATGAAAACGCGCTTTATGAGCAGGAGAATGCCAAATATAACGTAAAGAGCGGCAAAGCGAATCTTGCAAAAACCATCGGTGTTTCGGCCGATGCCGCCTTTGATATCGCAGCGCCGCTGGAAGAAATATCCGTGAAGGTGCTCGAGGAAGAAGTGAGCTCTGCTATTGAGGAAGCGATAAAAGCGCGGCCCGATGTGGTCTCGTTCAGAGAAAATTTGAAAGCTGCGGAAGCCCTGAAAAGAGCCGCTTTTGCCGGGTTTTTCCCGACGATCAATCTGACCGGCACTGGTGGCAAAACGTGGGCTCAATATTATACTCCTTACAAAAGACATGTTGGTGATACCGATCTTACCGGATATGTCAGCGTGGACTGGAATATCTTTAGCGGCTTCAACGATGTGGCCGTGTCTAAACAGGCTGACGCCGAGGCGAAGATAGCCATGGACCAGCTGATAGACGCCGAACTTGGCGCGAGCGCGGATGTATGGATTAAATATTTCAGTTTTAATGCCGCCGTGCAGAAGTTCGCATTGGGCAAATCGCAATATGAAACGGCTTCGGTGTCATATAATTTGGCCAAAGAGAGCTATGACGCAGGGTTGAAAACTATTCTGGACCTTTTGCAGGCCCAAAGCGGGCTCAGTACCGCGCGTAAGCAATTTATACAGTCCCGGCAGGACGTGTTTACGTCACTAGCGGGACTCGCGCATTCTATAGGTTCACCGAACGCCAGAATAGCTGTAGCAAAATAAATTGGTACGATTCTTTGATCTTTAGATTCATTTATACGTCCAGGACCGTCATTGCGAGGGAGCGATAGCGACCGAAGCAATCTCATGAGATCGCCACGGTTGCCTTCGGCAACCTCGCGACGCTTCGCGGATTGCTTCGCTTCGCTCGCAATGACGACGTTAATTAGAAGTTGTTTCACTTGAGGTGAGCTGTTAAAGGGAATGGGGGTGTTATGGCAGGAAGGACCGAATTTGTGATCCCGAAAATAGAACGTCCGAAAAAACCGGGCGGGAATTTTACCAAGCAAATAATGATCGGATGTGCCCTGGTAGCGATTTTCATATTGCTCAAGGGGTGTTTCGCGCATAAGGCGCATCCGGCCATGCCGCCGAAACCTGTTGCTATCGCGACCGCCGTCGAAGGCGACGCACCGATATTTATTGATTCTTTCGGTACCCTGACACCGCCGAACAACGTTGATATTAAATCTCAGGTTACCGGCGCGATAAAAGAAGTCAATTTCTGTGAAGGTTGTGATGTTAAAGCCGGTGAACTTATAGTTACAATAGATCCCGAGTCATTTAAAGCGGATTTAGCGCGTGATGAGGCATCGCTTGCCGCAGACACGGCGACCCTTAAGCTCAAAGAAAGCACGCTCGAACGCAATAAAAAACTTTACGATAAACAGCTTATTTCACAGCAGGATTTCGATACGTATTCCGCTGACTATGCATCCGCGAAAGCGAAAACCGAGCTAGACGCCGCGAACGTCAAATTGTCGAAAATAAACCTTGAGTATTGCTATATCAAGTCGCCGATAGATGGGGTGACCGGTAAAAGGCAGGTAGACCCGGGTAATATCGTTCAGGCGAATAACGGCCCCGTCTTAGTAAATATCAAGACTATAGATACGCTCTATGTGGATTTTACCGTGACCGAAGCGTATTTGTCGAAAGTGCGCACTGCCATGCAGGCGGGAAAACTTAAAGTTGAGATACACCCCGCGGATAATGAAAGTGCGGTGTATAGCGGTGAGCTTGTACTATTGGATAACGGAGTAGATAATACCACGGGTACGTTTATGTTGAGAGCGGTAGTTCCGAATGCTGGCCGAAAATTATGGGCGGGCCAATTCGTGGATGTGAGGCTTATTCTGGGGGTAGCGCAAAAGGCGGTACTGGTTCCGTATGACGCTGTTCAACTGGGTTTGAAGGGGCCGTATATGTTCGCTGTAACGCCGGAAGGCAAAGCGGACCTCAGGCAGGTTAAGACCGGACAGCATATAGATGGCTCAATTGTTATCGAAGAAGGTGTAAAAGCGGGAGAAAAAGTCGTGACGTCAGGGCAGTTGGGGTTGGCAAGTGGTATGGCTGTCATGGATGTTGAGATATTGAGAGCGCAAAAAACGGCTGAGGCAGGAAAAGGCGCAAAGAACGCTAAAAACGTTAACGGGAAATAGGGCGAGAGGTACACAGTGAGTTTTTCGGAAACATTTATCAGAAAACCGGTAATGACCACGCTTGTCATGGTAGTCGTGCTCATATTCGGCATAGCGGCGTATTTTAAGATGCCAATAAGTGATCTCCCGGTCGTGGATTACCCTGTAATAACCGTGACTGTCGCTTACCCGGGGGCCAGCCCGAACATTATGGCCGATACCGTTGCTTCGCCCCTTGAAAATCAATTTACACAGATCCCGGGACTCACGACAATAATTTCTGACAACACTGAAGGTCAGTCTAAGATCACACTGACATTTGAGCTTGACCGCAACGTGGACCTGGCGGCGCCAGACGTACAGGCGGCGATTTCCAGGGCCGCGGGGTACCTGCCGACGGACCTTCCGGCACCGCCGACATATACTAAAACAAATCCGAGTGATACACCGATCATGTACCTCACTTTGAACTCTGACACTCTTACGCCCGGACAGCTTTATGATTTCGGTAACAAAACTATCGGTCAACGCATCGGCATGGTGGAGGGGGTTTCGCAGGTCCAGGTATGGGGAGCTAAGACCGCGGTGCGTATACAGGTTGACCCTGATAGACTTGCGGCATACAAAATAGGAATAAACGAGGTAGCGGCCGCTCTTAATGCCGGGACTGTAACTATTCCCGGTGGCAGTCTTAACGGTAAAGTGCGCACTTTTTCAATAGAACCGCAGGGTCAACTAATGAAGGCTAAGGATTATGAAGGCCTTATTGTGGCCTACCGTAATAACGCGCCTGTAAGGCTTTCCGATGTGGCGAAATGCGTTGAGAGCACGGATAATGACGTTGTAAGCGTGATTTACGCCAATGCCGACGATAAGGCCATCCACACCGGTACCGTCGTTATAGCCGTCTCACGTGTGAGCGGCAGTAATACTGTGGAACTGGCCCAGCGCATCAGAGATACGGTTCAAGCGTTACGGAAGGAAATACCGTCGTCGGCGGACCTGAGGATATTTTACGACAAATCACTTTCCATCGTGGAATCCGTTGATGATGTGAAAATGACGATCCTGATAGCGCTTGTCCTGGTAATAATGATCATTTTCGTGTTCCTTGGGAGCCTTTCGGATACCGTGATACCCAGTATAACATTGCCGATGTCCATTATCGCCACGTTTGTACTAATGTATGTTTTGGGCTTTAGCCTTGACCACTTGTCACTTATGGGGCTCACGCTTTCGGTAGGGTTTGTCGTGGACGACGCTATCGTTGTGCTTGAGAATACAGTGCGCCTGGTCGAGGAGGGGCGAAAACCGCTTGCCGCGGCCATAGAAAGCGCCCGTGATATCACTTTCACGATCATATCTATGACACTTTCACTAGCCATAATTTTTGTTCCGCTTATATTTATGGGCGGCGTTGTAGGCAGAGTATTCAGGGAATTCGCCATCACCGTTGTTATGGCGATCCTGTGTTCCGGTGTAATATCGCTGACTTTGACGCCAATGATGTGCGCGCGGATGCTATCCGGAAGCGACAAGCCGAAAACCCGCATGCAGAATTTCATGAATAAGTTTATGGGGGACGTAATAGCCAAATATGGTGTTCTATTGAAATGGACGCTCGCGCGGCCGTTTACCACTATACTCATGTGGATCGTATGCTTTGCGGGAACAATAGCGCTTTTTATGGTTCTACCGCAAACTTTTCTTCCAGAAGGTGATAGTGGATCGATAAGTGGAGCGATAATGGTTCCCTTGGGCACTTCAACCAAAAAAGTGCAGGTATATCAGGACCAGGTCCTGAAAATGTTCCTGGCGCATCCGGATGTTGAAAAAGTTATTACCGTGACGGGTTTGCAACCGGGCGCCGATCAGAGTATGGGTTTTTTATTCGCCGACCTGCATGACCTGGGAAAAAGAAAGAAAAGTATCCAAAATGTGGTGAAAGATATGCGTGCCAAACTTTGGACTTTGACGCATGGTTTTGTTTTTATGGAAGCTATTCCGGAGTTGAAAATAAGTACTGGAGGCGAAAGTACCGCTTCCGGCAGCAAATATTCATATGTTTTGACAGGCCCCAACCAGGAACAATTGTATGCCGCCGCGATGCAGTTTGAACAGGAAGTAAAGCAACTGAAGGGCTTTGTCGACGTGCAAAACAGTATAAAGCTGAATATGCCCCAGCTCAATGTTAATATTCTGAGAGACCGCGCCTCGACACTGGGTATCAGCGCGGCTGATATTGAAAACGTGCTTGGCCTTTCATATGCCGGTGGCAAGGTGACTACGTATAAAACGGATATAGATCAATACGATGTTATTGTGGAGCTTGATAAAAAATATCAGGATAATCCCGAGAACCTTACGCACATATATCTCCATTCCCAGACAACGCAGGGATTAATTCCTTTAAATACCCTGTCTGCCTGGACGGAAGGCGTCGGGCCTCAGGATGTGCCGCATTACAATCAGCTTAACAGCGCCACGATTTCTTTTAATTTGTTGCCCGGGATACCGCTTGGAGACGCCACTAAAATTATACAAAAAACTGCTGACGAGACGCTTCCTCAGGGCGTGACGGGGTTCTTGCAGGGAGAAGCTCAGCAATTTCAGGACGCCGTCGCCAGCCTTGGAATTCTCATACTGATTGCTATTTTCATTAAGTATATTGTTCTTGGTATCTTGTACGAGAACTACATGCACCCGCTGACCATTTTAACGACGTTGCCTGTGGCTACGTTTGGCGGGCTTTTAACGCTTTTGGTTTTCAGGTCCGAACTTTCGCTTTATGGATACGTTGGTCTTTTTATGCTGTTGGGAATTGTAGCCAAGAACGGTATCATGATGGTAGACTTCGCCAGCGCGAACCTTCAAAAGGGCAATGTATCCAACCTGGACGCGATTTATGACGCCTGTATAGTGCGTTTCAGGCCCATTTTGATGACTGGTCTAGCTGCTATCATGGGGGCCGTCCCGATAGCTCTCGGGTTCGGCGCCGACGGCGCTTCCAGGAGGCCCCTAGGCCTCATTGTGGTAGGGGGGCTTATATTTTCACAGGTTATAACACTCTTCGTAACCCCCGGGCTGTTTCTGTATATGCAGGGCTTTCAGGATAAATACCTCGATAAATTTGAACTTACCCGTTCCGAATCCGCTCGAAAACGCATGGAAACCGCGGAATAATACACCATGTTAAATATAAAAAAGCAAGACTATAATGCTCGGGAAAAACTGGACCACTTTTTGGCTGTAGTTAAGGTGTAAAAACGCGGTATAATTTAAGCCAAAAGGAGGCACGGTTATGATGCGTAAAAAGTTCGAGGCAGGATTCAAGGCAAGGGTCGCGATCGAGGCGCTCAAGGGTGAAAAAACCATAAATCAGCTGAGTTCTGAATACGGAGTTCACCCCAACCAGGTAAGCAAATGGAAGCTTGAGTTGCAAAAAGGAGCGGCAGGTATATTTTCGGGCAAAAAGGACATGGAAGACGCCGGGCACAGGGAACTGGCGGACAAACTCTATAAAAGTGTCGGCGAACTTAAGGTCGAGAACGATTGGCTTAAAAAAAAATTGAGCATTTTGGGATAGAAGCCCTAATTCCGCTCATTGACAGTGATGATAGTGATTTCAGCGTACGGCAACAATGCCGGCTATTGGGTATAAATCGATCGACTTTATACTATGAGGAAGTAGCGTTGTCCGAAAGAGACATACTTTTAATGAAAAATCTGGACGAACAGCATACGAAGATGCCGTTTTACGGTGTGATTAAAATGACCAAGGCCATGAGGGATCGCGGTTTCGCGGTAGGCAAAGACCACATACGAACACTTTTGCGCAAAATGGGCATTGTGGCCATATTTGCCAAGCCGTACACAAGCAAGGCTCATCCTGAGAATAAGATATTTCCGTATTTATTGAAAGACCTTGAGGTGACGCGGCCGAATCAGGTATGGAGCGCCGATATCACGTACATACGGCTAGAATACGGCTTTGTGTATCTCGTGGCTATAATCGACTGGTACAGCCGGTACATAATAAGTTGGAGATTGTCTAACACGTTGACGGTTGATTTTTGCGCGGAAGCTCTGGATGAAGCCTTAATGCTGGCAACGCCGGAATTTTTCAATACGGATCAGGGCAGCCAGTTTACCAGTCAGGAATTTATCGGCAGGCTGGTCGACAAAAAGATAAATATTAGCATGGACGGCCGTGGCCGGGTATTTGATAATATTTTTATTGAGCGGTTCTGGCGTTCAATGAAATATGAGAACGTTTATCCGAACAACTATCGGAACATAGCCGAGGCAAAAGAAGGACTAAAAAAATATTTTACATTGTACAATGTCGAAAGATACCATGAATCGCTAGATTACAAAACACCATGGGAAGTATATTCCGGGATTCAGATAAACAAAGAAGTGATCATACCCAAAATCGTACCATGTTCTGACCTGGGTGCGGCGATAAAAACGCCGTGTAGCGTAAATGCTGAAGAATTTTTTAGTGACATATTGCTAGAATCTAGAAAAATCGGAGAAAATGAGTTATGAACAGTTTAGACAGTGTGAACAAAGAAGAAAAAAGTAGCAAAAAAGAAGAAAGGACTGCTACTACTAAAATACACCTTAAGTAAACCAAAAAATGGTCTAGACAAACCCGACTACTTTATACATGTGCTACAGTGTTAATGACAACAGTGCCGGTTCATTTACCGCCTGGCTGCCCGTGACTACAAGTTTTAAAGTTCCCTTAAAGCCCGTAATCGGCGATGAGCAGATTTATATCAAGTTAAAGGATTTTGCAGGTAACGAATCGATGATCACAAAAACAGTAACGCTAAATAGGCCGGCCGTGCCGGCAATCCCAGCCGTGAACGGTAAAAGCACTTTTAGCATCGCGAGTACCGCGCAGATAATGGATACAATCGCGGTCAACTTGTCGGCTGTTGATCCGAAAATCGTAAGTGAATACAAGATCGAATATTCTGTAGATGTAACATATAATCCTTACAGATACCAGGGGAGCTACATAGACCCCGGGTACAAACCAACACATTCCGTAAGCACTATCAGTACGTCATATGGGGAAAACCCCGGCAGGATATGCTCAGACAGTTTATTGATGTATTATTCGAACTCGACTTATGCGGTGACTGTCGTAACATTAAAAGTTCGTATATTTGACACGTTTTTAAATACTTATTCCGATTGGTCAAGTCCCGTTAACGCGACATTCGTCGCTACGCACAACTAATCCGTGGTAAGCCAGATCAATAAGTTAACATAAGATATATTATCGGACGTTGCCAAAAAGGCTATTTGGCGAGTCAGCAACGTCCGATAATATGGCGTGGATTATCCGACGTTGTGAATTGTTAGCACGGTTATCGCGCAAGCAATTCACAACATCCGATAATCCACGCTTACGTTTGCTGAAATGGCTATGGTAAGTTAGCAATGTCCAATAATATTGCGCAGTTTTGTGAAATATCTATTGTGCGGTCAACTAACGACTAACGACCAGCGACTAACGACTGGCAGGCTATTTTTCCCCTCGGATATTGAGGATGAGTTTAATAATGTCGTGCCGTGAGACAATGCCTTTGAGTTTGCCTTCTGCGACTATCGGCACGCGCCGTATGGGGTTTTCGATCAAATATTCACATATATCAACTACGCTGTCGTCCAATGTGAAGGATTTCACGTTGCTGGTCATGTAGCAGTCTACCGTTTGCTTGTCTATGGTCGGTTCGTCGATTAAAAGCTTCATTATGTCACGTTCACTGATTATACCTATCAGATTATTGGTGTCGTCAACCACCGGAAGTCCGCTTATGTTGTGATCGATGAGCATTTTAGCGGCGTCATACACTTTAGCTTTGGCTTTGATCGAGAGCACGTTTTTTGTCATCACATCTTCTATCTTGTACATGAGTTCCCCTTTTTTACGTTTTTAATAATGACTATTATACCTGCTTTTTATTACTTATGTAAGGGCGACAGCAGATTTTTTAAATATTCACCCGTGTAAGACGATGTGTTCTCGGCGACTTCTTCGGGTGTGCCGGCGGCTACCAGTTGGCCACCCTCTTCGCCGCCTTCCGGTCCCAGGTCGATGATATAGTCCGCGGATTTAATAACGTCAAGGTTGTGTTCTATCACAAGCATGGTATTTCCCGCATTGACCAGGGCCTGCAGAACGTCCAATAATTTGTCTATGTCGGCGAAATGCAGGCCGGTCGTAGGTTCATCCAGTATATAAAATGTTTTTCCCGTGGCTTTTCTTGAAAGTTCTGACGCGAGTTTTATTCTTTGCGCTTCTCCGCCCGACAGAGTCGTTGCCTGCTGACCCAGTCTTATGTAACCGAGTCCTACTTCGTGTAAAGTTTTCAATTTATTTTCGATCGGCGTGATGTTTTTAAATACATTCAGCGCTTCCTCCACGCTAAGGTTGAGCGCCTCGGAAATATTCAACCCCTTATAGCGCACTTCTAGAGTTTGGTCGTTGAATCGTTTCCCGCCACAGACCTGGCATTCTACGTAGACATCAGGCAGGAAATGCATTTCTATTTTTTTCATGCCGTCTCCGGTGCAGGCCTCGCACCGGCCGCCTTTTACATTAAAACTGAACCGTCCGGGCCTGTAACCGCGCAATTTTGATTCTGGGAGCATGCTATAAAGCGTTCTAATGTGATCAAACGCTCCGGTATAGGTCGCCGGATTGGACCGAGGCGTACGCCCTATCGGCGACTGGTCGATGACGATCACCTTATCGATATGCTTGATCCCATTGATCTTGGTGTGTTTACCCTGCGTCAGTTTCGAGTGATGCAGCTTGTTTGAAAGCGTGTTAAAAAGTATTTCATGCACCAGAGTGCTTTTTCCTGATCCGGAAACGCCCGTAACACATGTAAACACATTAAGAGGTATCCTGATGTCTATATTCTTGAGGTTGTGTTCACGGGCTCCTAATATATCTATGGTTTTAGACATATCCGCGGGGCGTCTTGATTTCGGTGTTTCGATCTTGAGGTCCCCTTTCAGGTAACGTCCGGTAAGCGAGTTTGGGTTTTTTATAATATCTCCAAGTGTGCCTTCCGCGACTATTTTGCCTCCGTGTTCGCCCGCGCCAGGCCCAAGGTCCACTATGTGGTCGGCTTTGCGTATAGTCGCTTCGTCGTGCTCGACCACGATCAGTGTATTGCCGAGATCTCTTAGAGCGACCAATGTATTCAGGAGTTTGGAGTTGTCCTTCTGGTGTAATCCGATGCTTGGCTCATCCAGCACATACAATACTCCGACAAGTCCGGCCCCGATCTGTGTAGCTAAACGTATACGTTGGTCTTCGCCGCCGGACAATGTGCTTGTTTTTCGGTTGAGGGTCAGGTAGTCCAACCCTACATTATGCAGGAAGTCCAGGCGGGCGCTTATTTCCTTGATAGAATCGGCGGCTATTTTTTTATCCGTTTCATCCAATTTTAAATCCCTGAAGAATTCCCTGGCTTCGCGTATCGAAAATTCCGAAACATCATAAATGTTCTTTCCCGATATATACACGGAAAGCGATTCCGCTTTTAGCCTGCGCCCGGCGCACGCGGGACAAGGCTGAAACGACATGACACCGCTGATCATTTCTTTAATGTAATCGCTTTCTGTCTGGTAAAACCTGCGCTCAAGGTTCTGTATCACGCCTTCAAAATCGTGTTCGGGATCGCCGTAAAGAAGGACATTTTTTTGTTCGGCGGATAAAGTGTTGAACGGTGCCTCGAAATCTATGTCATGATAACGGGAGACTCGGCGAATTTCACGACGGTAGTAAAGCCACAAGCCTTTGCCGCCTTTACGCCAGGGTACGATCGCCTTTATTACGGGTTCTGTCTTGTCCGGGACTACCAGGTCAGGGTCTATTTCCTGCTTATTTCCGAGTCCGTTGCATGCCTGGCAAGCCCCGTATGGGCTATTAAACGAAAAATTTCGTGGATCAAGTTTTTCAAAACTTACGCCGCACGGTATACACGCGTTGTGTTCCGAGAACAAGAGTTCGGATAAAGGCTTATTTTGGTCGTTAAGAACAGCGACCTTTAAAATACCGGCGCCTATCCTCAAGGCCGTTTCCACGGAGTCGGACAAGCGCTGCCGAACGTCTTTTTTTATTGTGAGCCGGTCCACGACAGCCTCGATGGTGTGTTTGATCTTTTTATTGATGTCGGGTATCTTATCGCCGATATCTATGAGCTCTCCGTCCAAACGCACCCTGATGATTCCATCTTTACGGATATTTTTCATGATATCAACGTGTTCGCCTTTGCGTCCGGAAACGATAGGCGCCAGCAGCATTGTTTTGGTGTTTTCCGGCATTTCCAGCAGTCTGTCTACGATCTGCTGAGATGATTGTCTTGAGATGTTTTTGCCGCACTTGGGGCACTTTTGGCGGCCGATCCTGGCGAAAAGTACACGGAAATAGTCATATATCTCGGTCTGTGTGCCTACAATCGAGCGCGGGTTCTTCCCTCCCCTGCGCTGCTCTATGCTGATAGCCGGAGAAAGCCCGTCTATGGAGTCTACATGCGGTTTTTGAAGCTGTTCCAGGAACTGTCTGGCGTAGCTTGAAAGCGACTCAACATAACGCCTTTGTCCCTCAGCGTAAATAGTATCAAAAGCTAATGAGGACTTTCCTGATCCTGATAATCCGGTGATTATGCAAAGTGTATCGCGCGGTATTTTTAAGTCGATGTTTTTAAGGTTATGTTCTTTCGCGCCTTTTATGATTATAAATTCTTTTGCCATTCGTGAATTGTAGCACATTTTCGTGTCGGTGTCATACCACAATTTGTAACGCACATGTTCGCGTTTAATGAAAATTAATTTGATAACCGCTAAATCTAGCGTATAATATGTTAATTAAAATTACCGGAGGGAGCCATGAAAATCGGGAATAAGATCAAGGCGATACGCAAAGAAAAACACATCACTCTTTTGGAGCTTTCAAAAGAAAGCGGCGTCGCGCTGGCCACTCTTTCCCGCATTGAGAATAACAAAATGCTTGGCACCATTAAGGCGCATGACAGCATATGCAAGGCGTTAGGCGTAAATCTCGCGGATATTTACAAGGAAGTTGAAAATGAGTCAAAAATGGTCGAAAATGTCCCAAAAATGAACCGCGCGGAACATTTTGTGCAGGCTAAAAAAGCGAAATACGAGCTCCTTGTGGCGAACACCAAAGGCAAAAAAATGTTTCCGATCATGGTGACTGTTGAGCGCGGCGGTGAAACTCATGAAAAACAAAGTGATCCGGGCACCGAAAAATTTCTCTATATTTTTTCCGGATCGTTGCACGTAACTGTTGGAAAGGAAGAATATACGTTAAAAAAAGGTGACAGCCTATACTTCGACGCCTCCCTCCCCCACACCCTGAAAAACCCTTCCCCGTCAAAAGCCGAAGCGATCTATATCATTTCGAGTTAATTGTTATGCAGAAGTGACGGAATGTTTGAGCACCGCAGAGTCGGCGCCACGGCGGGTGGCAAACGCGAAGTCTGAGCGACGAAAAAATCGATGCGAGCGCTTAAATAACGAGACTTCTCTGAAGTTCTTCGCCTGCAGAGTAATTAGCGAGTCCGATTTTTGAGGAGCGATGACGAGCGGTTGACAGGACCCGCCGCGGCGATAACTTTTGGTATGTAATTATAGTTTCCCTTTGCGGTATGCTAGTAGGAATGCGCTGACGATGATGGGGTCGAATTGTGTGCCCGAGTTATCACTCACGATCTGGACGGCCACCTCTTTCAACTGGGCCTGTCTGTAGGGTCGGTCGCTGGTTATAGCGTCGAAAGTATCGGCGACGGCTATTATGCGGGAGATAAATGGTATGTCATCCCCTTTTAGCCCGTCCGGATATCCTTTTCCATCGAATCTTTCATGGTGTGCCCTGATCTCGCGGGCTATTTCCCCGAGTTCGCGTATCGGGGCAAGTATGATAGCGCCGACTATCGTGTGTTCTTTAACTTTCTCATATTCCTGTTTTGTAAGTGCGGCGGTCTTTTTGAGTATACTGTCGGGCACGCCGATTTTTCCGACATCATGCAAAAGCGAAGCTACATGTAAAGTTTCCTTGAAATTCGAGTATTGTTTAGCTTCCGGCAAAGATTCCAGTTCCTCAGAAATGATCTGGGCATAGCGTGTGACCCGTTCGGTGTGGCCGTGTGTATAAGCGTCACGCGCGTCTATTGCCGCAGCTAGTGAAATTGCGGTATGCAGAAAAAGACTGTGTTCCCGAGCGTACAGCAGTTGTACTTCCTCGATGCGTCGGTTCAATTCCTGTATAAGCTGCGCGTTCGAAAGCGCCATACCGACGTCGTTCGCGAGTGTAGTAAAAAAACTTATCTCTTGCCGTGAAAACTTTTTATTGGAGATCTTTCTGCCAAGGAGAAGGACACCTAAGATCCTTTTTTTGTGATATACGGGCACACAGAGAACAGACTTTAAAAGCTCCATCTGTTTTATGACTTCGGGTATAAGTACCATTAGCTCATTATCGTCTTTAATGCTGGGGTCGTTCGATAGATTAAGCTTGAGTTCCTTTAGCGTCAGGGCTCCCGATGAATTGATCTTGAAGTTGTGTCGCTCGTTGAAAACGCGTATAAGTGGATTATCTTCCATAATGCGTATAAAACCGACAGGGATCTTATTGCCCGTAAGCCCCTTGCTGTCAACCAGGGAAAAATAATTCTTAGTATCGGAGTAAACCAGCATCGCAGTGTGAGAAGTGCGGACTTGTTCGTCGATAGTGCGGACTATCATTCTGATCAGGTGCTCTGGCCTTTTGAACCTTATCATGTTCTTCGAGGCTTCTTCGAGCATGTACTGATAATCAAGTTCCGGTTCTGGCCGTACGGCTGGCTGTTTTTCCGGGAATGAAGGCAGGCCGTTCGGGCCTTTCTTCATGTTCTTTACCAGCCAATCCTCGATCTTTTGCCACTCGTTCTTATTTATCATAGATTGTCCCGCATATCCATTATATATAAGAGAAGACAAAAATCTACTTCAATCTACTTCTTTTTAGTTTCATCCAGCATTTGGGCGGCGAGCAAGACCGCTCTTTCAAGGTTTTCGAGAAGAAGAGGTTTTGTTATGT
The DNA here is from genome assembly GCA_015233235.1 of Candidatus Omnitrophota bacterium. Taxonomy (GTDB): domain Bacteria; phylum Omnitrophota; class Gorgyraeia; order Tantalellales; family Tantalellaceae; genus JADFYD01. The sequence continues at coordinate 21,471 of JADFYD010000002.1, forward strand.
AATCTCTGGCCCCGTTCGAGCGTGCTTCTTTGATCTTAGCGGTATCGTCTATGGCAGTCACCATGATCACCCTGCTTCTGATCTTTCGTCTGGTCAACTCTTTGAGGGTTTGCATACCATCCATAACAGGCATCAGCATATCCAAAAGAATTACGTCGGGACTCGACGACTGAGCGAGGCCCAAAGCTTCACTGCCGTTATACGCGCAGCAAACGTCAAAATTTCTTTCCTCGAAAAAACTTTTCACAAAATCACAGATCTCAACTTCGTCGTCGACGACCATTAGTTTGTACATAAACCTTCCTTTCTTTTTTACGACTTCAGACAGTCATTTATTATAGTCTCAAGGTGTTTGATACTTACTATGGGTTTTTCCACATAGGCACAGGCGCCTTTTTTCAAGAGATTAAGCGAATTTACGGCGGAGTCATTAAAGGCTGTGATAATAATAACTTTCACCGTGGGGTCTATTTTAAGCATTTTTTCCATAAGTTCATCCCCATGCATGCCGGGTATCTTAAAATCCAGCAAGACAACCGAATATTTGTTTTTTTCGAATTTAGATAACGCGTCCATTGGAGTTTGAGCTGTGTCGATAGGATATCCCCTGGCACTGAAATACTCGAAAATAAAATCCGCGAAATTAACTTCGTCGTCTACTGCCAGTATCTTGATTTCGTTCGGTGTCATTTTTCCCCTGTATTCAATTATGCCCGTTTGGTGACGAGCGGAACATAAGATGTACCGTTGTGCCATTTCCCGGCTCGCTATCTACCGAAATAGTGCCATTATTTCTTTCCACAACCTGTTTTACAATGAATAGTCCAAGGCCCGTACCTTTTCCCGGGTCTTTCGTCGTGTAAAATGGGTCAAATATGCGCGACAATACTTTTTTTTCAATGCCGCTTCCGGTATCTGATATGTCTATATAAACCCTTTCGAACCGCCGTTCTGCCGTGATGGTGATACGTCCTTCGCTCTGCATGGCCTGCGCGGCGTTCCGTAAAATATTAAAAAATATCTCCTGAAGTTGTTTTCTGTCGGCCGATATCATTTTTGCGTCGTCCGCGATCCGTTTTTCGATATTAATTTTGTCCATGCGGAGATCGTATTGTAAAAGAGAAAGCACTTCGTCGACCTCTTTTTCGACCTCGACGTTGTTCTCGATCTCGCCTTTGGGAGGTTTTGAGAAAGCTGAAAGTTTTTTGGTGATCGCTGTCGCCCTGTCAGTCTCTTTTATTACCTTATCCATGATAACAGCCGCTTTTTCAAGGATCTCCTCGCGTGTTTTTGCGGCGTAGATACCGTCTTTCGCGTTCAGGATAAAAAGTTCGCATTGGCCACGGATGATCCCGAGCGGGTTACAGATCTCATGATTAATACCAGCGGACAACGTACCTATAACAGCCATTTTCTCCCGTTGGGCCGCCTGCGCCTGCGACCGGCTGAGGTCGTTTACAAGACGAGCGTTAGCGATAGCGATGGAGATCGTCTTTGAGAGTGGTACCAGGATATCTATGTCATCGTTATTGAAATTATCATCAGATTTCTTTTTGCCCAGCAAAAGCAAGCCAAGTACCTCATTTTGATGTATTAGCGGAAAAATTATGTCCGTACGCGATTCTGCCATGAATTCCTGTATGCCGCCAGGGATCGATATGGGCTTACCGTTTTTCTCTTTATATATGAAAGGTTGATCTTCGCTGAGAATGCTATTCCAGAAAAGGGAATTATCCTTCATTTCCCATTGCGTTTTTCCAGTAAAATTCGATCCCGCAGCTACGGAGAAAATATTCTCGCCCTTGTCATACAAAAGGATGGCAGCATTTTCTAGCCGCAATACTTCGGCAAGTTTGTTTACTGTAAGTTCGACTAACTCCTTAAGCTCCAGTACACTCAGCACTTCGCCCGTGAATGTTTTGAGTAGGTGCCGGTAATCATACTTTTTTTGAAAAAGAAATTTGTCGGTGATATTGACAAGTAACTTTTCCAGGGGTTTATATAGAAAAACCAACAGGATCACAGGCGGAACAAATGAAATGAATTTGTTATTGAAGATATTCTCAAAATAAGCTGAGCACAATGAAACGATGGAGGCGAATACAAAATAAAAACAGACAAGCAGTCCTGCAAAAACGATTGTTTTTTTGATGATGATAGAAATATCCATAACGCGATGTCTTATGATGGCATAAGCCACTACCAGCGGATACAATGCAACTAAAAAATTCGTATATGGATACATGTCTAAATGAAAAGCGGATAAAAAAAGCGGGTTAGTACCGAGCCAGCCAAAGCCGACGCCAATTATCAGGTATCTAAGTTTATTGCGGTATTCACCGCTGGAGTTTTTTAAGGCATTCAGCAACAAAAAGAAGCCGTACCCAAGTGTTATCCAAAAAAATCCGATATAAAACACGAAAAAAAGCGGGTTTTTGTATTTAAGGGCGTCTATCCAATAGAATTTGCCAAAAACAAGCCTGATATCACCCAAAAAATACCTTGATGACTTATACCAGTTAAAAAAGCTGAAAACTAACGCTGCGAAATATACCAGAAAAATTAACGCCTTGCGATTGATCTTAAGGTAGGAAACTATGAAATGTGAAAAAAATGCGATCGCGAAAAAAGCCCCCATATACGCGATCTTCCACCAGAAAAAACCTTGCGCATATGAATCTTTTGGGTATGCGCTGAACATGAACGCGCCCAGTTGCCAAACAGTACTGCTGAGGGTGAACCCGGCAAATGTGAGTATAGACACCTGCTTTCTGCCTTTCGATACGAGGAGAAAAACCGTAATGGCAAAACTGCTTATGATGCCGAGTAAACATGAAAAGCGGAAGGTGTCAATTGGATTCAGCATTTTACCGGGTCTTCTCCAAACTTTTAGCGAGCCTTTTTGCCAGTGCGACTATCGTTACGATAGGCGGAGCGCCGGGTGATTCAGGAAGCACACTGGCATCGCATACATATAAATTCTTGATCTCTGTCTCCAAGTTGTTGTCTACCACCCTACCGATTGCCGCCGTTCCGCCCGGATGAGCCGATCTTGTCCCGGTAAAAATGATATCGCCGTCCCGTACCCCTGCTTTTAGCAATATTTCTCTGGAAACGGTCGCTCCCTTGTGAAGTTTATCGTTGTCACGGGCTGTGGGTTTTTTGCTGAACGTTTCATTTGAATTAACGACCCCGGTTTCATCATCTTTGATCTTCACCATTATGCCCAACAGGTCCTTATACCGGAATGCTTTAAGTTGTTTTCTTTTCGATAACACCCACCTGGCAACAAGCGGCACGTCGATGTAAGGCGCCATAATAAAGCCGTCACTTTGTTGAAATTTGGTGCTCAAACATGCCATTGACGGTTCTTTCCATAAGTTTATGTTTTCATCTTTCATGATGCCGTATGTGACCGTGAATAAGTCGGAAAAAAAATGCGTCCCGGCATTTTTAATTCCGCTTCGTTGCAGTATCACCGGACTTGAGATCCCCCCCGCCGCTAAGACGACGGTATCGGCAAAGATCTTTAATCGACCGTCGGTTGTCTCGGCCACTACACCAACGGCCTTTTTTTTATGGATGGCGACAGATTTAACATTTGCGCCGGTGATTAAACGCGTTCCATGCTTACGTGCTTCGGCGACGAAAAAAAGCGAGGACCACTTCGCTCCGGTCTTGCATCCGAGAACACATACGCCGCATGAGGTGCATTTATCTGGATTTATGAACTTAGGCATAGGGCCCATTTCGTACCCCAGTTTATTGGATGAATCCATTATGAGGCGGGAACCCGATCCTATAAGTTTGTTCGAGAGTTTCTGTACATTAAGGTCCTTTTCGGCGGATTCAAATTCGCGCGATAGGTCGATGCCTTTGTCCCGGAACACTTTTTCGAGTGTCCTGACACCATTTCCGCAGCTTACTACGGTTGTCCCGCCGACCATGAGTGTCCTATAGACGATCGTGCCTTCTTTGCTTGTTCTTAGGGCGCATTTATCGTAGTGGCTCAACACGGCATCTCGTATCGAACCAAGATCCTTAGGGGGCATCCCCCTTTCTAAAAGAATTACCTTTCTGCCTTTTTTGGAGAGTTCCTTAGCGACAGTCGCACCGCCGGCCCCGCTGCCCACAACCACTACGTCAGTTTTTATTTTCATTGGCCCACCTATTTGTGAAATGTCTGATCATTTAATCCCTTTTTGTCGCCAAGGGCTCTGACTGATTTTTCTTTGTAAAACTATGGCGGTCCTGAAATACTTTTTTAATATCTATTCCGAATTTCTTTTCCTTCGCGTAACTCATAAGTGAGGGGAAAGTTTTTTCATCCACCGGGGGACAGACCAACCCGACGTTTTTCAGGATCGGACCCAAATTTGTTGTATCAAAAATAATGGGAGCCGAGTTTATATATGGCGTAAAAACCTGACCGGCGGTCTTATAATATAACTTTTCGAGGTTGTTCTTATCGTTTGGGATCTCATCAATGTGCCGTACTCCAAGTACGTTAATCGCCTTCAACATCTCGCTTATATAATACGTGTGAGGGGTCTCGCGTTCTTGGACGATGTGATAACTCTCCCCTGCGTCATTCTGAATAAAAACTTGATAGATCAACTTCGCCGTATAATCTGCCGGGACTATATTCAATCCGCTATTTAATGAGTATTTTACTCTGGCATTAAGCGTGATGGGTGTTTCGTAAACGGCATCATTTTCCGTAAGGTGCTGTGTTTTCATAAGTAGAAAAAATGCCGCCCATCCATAAAAAACATCAAACTTGCTCATGGCGCCATGTGGCTTTTCGATAAGTCTGCCGCATGTGACGGAGGGTCTAAAAAATCTGAATTTAATTTTCGATCTTTTTGCGAAATTTCGCACTATGGTTTCGGCTTCGATCTTAGTCCTTTCATAAGAATTCCTGAAAGGCTGATCGAAGTTCACGTAATCAGGCTTGACTACACCTGCGCTTTCGCCGCATGCATAGGCCGTCCCGACATACGAGAACTCTTTTACATTGAGGGACGAGAGCAGATCAAGTATTTTTTTAGTGCCTTCAACATTGTACAGTTTGAGTAGGTCAAAGATTTTTTGAGAGTTCCTTAGATCTGTCAGCGCCGCAAAATGAAAAAAACCGTCGAATTTAACAGATTTTAATATGGTAAGGTCCAGGTTGCCGATAGAAAGCGCGCTATCTCCAAGATCCATATTGATGCCTATAAGCCCGTGTTCGCAGAATGATCTTATGCTATTTTTCTCGTGTGCGTTGGCATTAATGTACTCCATTCCGTCATCGAATATTAATTCACGAATTCTTTGGTAAATAGTTTTATCACCGGAACCTTTCCCTAAGACATAAATCTTCAGCGCGTCTAGATGTCCGAGATTCTGCTTAATCGCCTCGAACAAAAAGTTTTTACCAAGAAGACCAGTAGCGCCTGTAATCGCTATATTCATTGATTCCACCTCTTCTTAAGTATTTCTATGCTTCAGTTTGTGTTGATCGGCATTGAAGCCCCGGGCTGTTTCGCATTGCTTTTTTCCTGACCTTTAATCCAATCGTCGATCGAGCTTTTTTTGAATCTCCATGCCGAACCTATTTTAAAACACGGGATCTGCCCATGCTGGGCGTGTTTGTATATTGTGGATGTTTTAATTTGCAGATAATCTGCAAGTTCCTCGACTGTCAACACTTCCTGTGTAGTAGGCATTGCCCCACCCCCACTCTTGTAATGTCTGCGAGTTTGTGCGCAAATAATGCGTTATTTTGGCTCGTTATGGATTGTATTGATACGCATTAACACGTGTTGTATCGGCAAATCAAGTATAATGAAAATAGTAAAAAATGCAAATTAGCGTGTAATTGCTTACATTTAAAGGTGATGCAAAAATTTTAAATTGTACGCTACATTCGTATGTGTGTAAAATCGTTGCAAAGACCCCTCATTTTATGGTAAATTTTAACTGTATAAGAACGCATGATACAGTAGATTCAATGTAAACGTTGCAACTGTTGGAGAACACAAATGGAGCAAAATTACGGTGAACCGGTATATACGATCGGGATCGCGGCAAATAAAGTAGGTGTATGTATTTCAACTCTCAGAATTTGGGAGAGAAAGAAGCTTATCAAACCGAAAAGGATCGGCAGGAACAGGTTTTATTCAGGCTATGATCTCGATCGGCTAGAAAAGATCAAAGAGATGCTGCAGACACAGCACATTAATATCGAAGGAGTCAGAAATATCCTGGATACCACCCGGTGCTGGGATGTCAAGAATTGCCCGCCTAAGGAACGAAAAGCATGTTCCGTATACATTAAATACGGTCGTTCATAGCTTCTCTGCTCCCCTTTTCGTAGGTATAAAAATCATTTCAACTTAACCGATATGTATTTGCATGGATATCTGCAAATCACATTAACATATAACCTGTAAACTCTATTGACATATTCACAGTTTATGCTAAACTTCACGATACGGAAACTAAAAGGAGGGTTGTTATGAATAATGAGTTCGAATACATTATCGTTGGCGGCGGATTGTGCGGGCTCGTTCTGGCAAAAGAATTAGCCGGACGCGGACAGGATGTTCTGGTGTTGGAAAAAGGTAATTACGTGAATAAAATGGGTACATTGGAAAGAACCCTTTCCTTTTACGATAAGTTTGCTTTAGCAAAAAGTGTTCAGGGTATTCCCATTTACAGGGCTTTTGGAATTGGCGGGACCAGCCTTATCAGCTGCGGTAACGCTGTTGAGTTCACCCGTGAAGAATATAACAGGATCGGTATAGACATTTTGAGTGAACTCCCGGCGGCAAAACTCGAAGGACATGTCAAAACCGACGGTCTTAATATAGGTAAAGCATCGGCTAAGATCATGGAAGAAGCCAACGCTTTAGGGTATACCATGGGGCCAATGCCTAAGTTCAGTATGACCGAAAAGTGTGCCTCATGCGGCAATTGCTACTTAGGATGCCGGTTCGGAACAAAGTGGACATCTGTAAATTGCATAAAAGAAGTCCATGCTGATCATCTAACGATAGTGACAGGATTTGATGTGGATAAAGTCATTATCTCGCACGGAAAAACAATCGGCATTTCGGGTCAATACGGCAAATCCCGTTCCAAACGTAAGTATTTTGCCAATACTGTAATTTTGTCGGCAGGTGGCATAGGAACACCGATCATTTTACAAAAGTCGGGAATAAAATCCGGGGAGAACCTGTTTATCGATATTTTTAACGTTACTTACGGCGAATCGAAAGAGTATAAACAAAGAAATGAGCTGTCAATGTCGGTCGTTTGTGATAAATTTCATGTGTCCGACGGATTTGTTCTGGCTCCATTTGTCGATAACTGGTATGGATTTTTAGGTTGTGCTGAACCAAAAGACATTGCAAAGGCAGCAAAGATGAAAGGCGTCGTGGGCATAATGACCAAAATAGCGGATGATAACATTGGTAGAGTTCATTCTGACAACAAAATAGATAAAAAAATGACGCAAAACGACACTGATAAATTAAAAAAAGGGACTACAATCGCTACTGAAATACTAACTAAGTGTGGAGTTGAACCAAGAACTATTTTTGTTACTAAGCCTCGTGGTGCCCACCCCGGTGGAACGGCCGCTATCGGTAAAGTTGTTAACGGAAATCTTGAGACCGAAATAAAAAATTTATTTGTATGCGATGCGAGCGTTCTGCCGTTCGCCCCAGGCCTCCCGCCAATGTTATCATTGGTGGCTATGACAAAATGGTTCTGTAAGAATTCTCTTTTAAGAACGAATCGGATCCATGCTGCCTATGAACCGGTATTTACAATTAGTCACCAAACGATCGATAAGTATGAAGAAGTATCCGCTGGACTAAAAAATAGAACGCGAGCTAAAAAAACGCAGTATTAGCGCGGTGTATACCGCGACCATGAGGTCGTCGAGCATTATACCCCATCCGCCATGAAGTTTTTCGAGCCGTTTGGCCGGAGGGGGTTTTAGGGTATCAAGCAGACGGTAGACAAAAAAACCGATGATATAATATTTGAGTTTGAAAGGTACTCCCGCAAAGGCGAGGAAAATGCAGGCGAATTCATCGATAACGACGAATGACGGGTCTTTTATGCCGGATTCTTTTGAAACTGTATCTGCTGCATAGACCCCAAGGATAAATGTAACGATAAAAGCGGCGATACACATATATAGGTTATTACGGAAAACGACACAGCATACTAGACCCGCGAGGCTCCCCCACGTACCCGGAACATAGGGCAAATACCCTGCACCGAAGACGGTGGCGATGGTGTACGCAAGCTTATCAGACATAACTCTCATTTCACATCCTTATCCTTAGTGGGCTTTAACGGCGTATTCTGCGCGCGTCGGAAGTTCCGCCGAGTCCATTATTATCAAGCAGGAGTAGTGTAACGCTGTAGAGTATGTTAATCAAGGCCTCGGCGGACTGTCCTTCCGTGCTCGAACACGCCGTTAAAGCCCCTAACGCAAATACTTTCTATACTTTGTCAGGTACAATACCCCGCTGTGTAAAGTAAAAACAAGTGTTATCAGCATCAGCAAGAAAATGGTCATGCAGAAAACATCGTCAGTGTGCATGCCCCAACACCCGCACTTGGTGATTTCCGGCCCCCTGACAAGGATAAAAATCAAAATAACGAAGATCGTGAACATTTGAGAGACCGTTTTCTGTTTTCCGCCCTTTTCAGCGGCCAGCACTTCGTTTTTAAGAAGAGCTTTTATCCTGAGAGTGGTGATAATGACGTCGCGTAAAGCGATGAGTACCACCATCCAGAGCGGAATGATCCCGAGTATAGCGAAGCTGAAAAAAGCAGTTAGCACCAGGAATTTATCGGCGACGGGGTCCATGATCATGCCGAAATTAGTCTTCTGATCATATTTTTTTGCGAAATATCCGTCGAAATAATCGCTTATTGTGGCCGCAAGATACGTCAAAAGCGCGGCGATCTTGCAGTATAGGCCATCCTGAAACAACAGAATTATGAACACGCACGTAAGCAGTATACGTCCGATAGTGATCTTATTTGGCAAGTTCATTTCGGTATCCCTTCCAGGTCGTATTCCATTGTGCCGGTGATCTTAATGTTGTGAAATTCCCCGACTTTTAAACCTGCGCCTTTGATATTGACCACTCCGTCGACTTCCGGGGCGTCCATGTATGAACGGCCCAAATAAAAGCCTTCTTCCGGAGAGGATTCGTCGATAAGCACCTTGAAAGTTTTGTTGAAATATTTTATGTTATTATCGGCGGAGATCTCCTGTTGTAATTCCATTACACGGTTAAACCTCTCCTGTTTGACGCTGTCAGGAACGTGGCGCGGCAAAGAATAAGCGGGAGTTCCTTCTTCACGGGAAAACATGAACGTCCCCAGCCTCTCGAATTTTATCTCAGCCATAAAATCCAGGAGCTCCTTGATCTCTTCTTCCGTCTCACCCGGAAAACCTACGATAATGGAGGTACGTATTACCGCCTCGGGAATATTCTTTCTGATCCTGGCTATAAGGTTTATTATTTCTTTTTTCGTCACACCGCGGTTCATGGCACCGAGTATACGGTCATTTATATGCTGGATAGGCAGGTCTATATATTTCAAGACGTTTGGCAGTGAGGAAATCGAATCAATGAGCGCGTCCGTAAAATGCGCGGGGTGACAATATAAAAGTCGCAGCCACTTGTTTTCGCCGGCGATCGGGCTTAATTTTGTAAGAAGTTCCGGTAATTGACCTATTCCATTTCGATCATAACCGAAAACAGTGAGGTCCTGCGCCACCAGAATGAGTTCTTTTACGTTGTTTTTATTCAGCAATCCATCCGCTTCCCTTAAGATAGAGTCGATACTCTTTGAGGTTAACGGCCCGCGTAGCGACGGTATAACACAATAACTGCATAAATTGGAACAGCCTTCCTGTGTTTTTAAATATGCGTAATGAGAAGGTGTTAACATATCCCTGCCCGACTCTTCGTCAAACAGGAATTTTGGATTTTTAGAGATCTTCACTACCTTTTGTCCCAGAAGAAGCTTTTCAAGTTTTTCGGGTATGTCTTTAAAATCGCTGGTGCCGAAGACACCGTCGATCTCGGGTATTTCTTTGTTCAGTTCGAATGGATATCGCTGTGAGAGGCATCCGGTAACGATCAGAATTTTAATTTTTTTAGATCTTTTCAACTCTGCCAACCGCAGTATCATTTCGATCGATTCGTCTTTGGCATCACGGATGAAACCGCATGTGTTAACTATGGCGATATCTGCGTTGTCGGGCGAGTCGACCGGGAGAAACCCTTTTTTTTTGAGCAGGCTTGAAAGTGTCTCGCTATCGATCAAGTTGCGCGGGCAGCCCAGCGTAAGTAGGTAGATTTTTTTCATTCGATGCGTTTTATCCACTTACTGCCGAGTTTTATGCCTTCTTTTGTGGCAGTGATATTTTTAGCGACGCCGTTCACGACTTTGCCTATATTGTTCCCGTCAACAATGAAGTCAAGATTCTCGCCTTTACCTGTCCATATAGTCAGAGATTTCGCAGCGTTGATCGACTTTTCTTCGCCGTTATCAAGAATACCGACAAAAACGGTTTTACCGTTCTCTATCACCTGTACCCAAACATTGCCGCCTTTCGCGCGGAGGCCCAGCGTAAAAGATCCGGGAGCGGAAGAAGTTTCCGCGACGGGCTTTGAGTTTTTTCGTTTACTCAATATCTTGCTGAGTTTCGAGTTTTCCTGCGTAGCGGCTGACGTTGACTCGGCTTCGACAGTTTTGACATACATTGCCTGTCTGGTCTTTGAGATATTTCCGAAAGTTATTTTTATGCCGGCAATAAAAAGTATTACAAGCGTAACTACGCCTAGTAAGATCGCGATTGAATTGAGCGCCGAGCTTCCAAGCAGCGCCGGACGTTCACCGGAAAATTGTTTGCTTTGATCCGTTTTTTGGGACTTGAGATCATTTTTAACCTCGTCAAACCTCGCACCTTTACTTTTGATCTCGGCTCCGGCGCCCGGCACGTGTACCGGCGCGGGAGTCCCGTCTTCAACAAAAGGTTTCGCCGCTTCTTCGAACTTCTGAAGGATATCCTTCGTATCAAGCCCGAGAAAATCAGAATATTTTTTCACGAAACTTTTAATGTATATTACGCCGATTCTTTTGTAATTGCCGGCTTCAATGTCCCGGATAACGCTCGAATTGATTTTGGATTTTAAATTAGCGTCATAAATGCTCATGTCTTTCAATTCGCGGGCATCTTTAAACAACTTTCCTACTTCTACTGGAGTGATCATGTTTCATCTTCCTTTGAGTTAATACGGCTTTTGATTGGCCGTTCAGCTCATTATTATGTCACGGCGCCGGGTCTTCCGCAAGGTCATTGACAATATCTTTACGCGGGACGGGCGTCATGCTCTTTATTTTAGCGGTGTTATTTTCTTTGGGTTTGAGCTCATCGACGCTGTTAATTAAGATCTCTCTCGCCTTGGAACCGTTGTATGGGCCGATGACATTTTCCGCTTCCATAATATCTATCATGCGGGCCGCTCGTGTATACCCAACCCTGAGCCTTCTTTGGATCATCGACGCGGAGGCCTGCTTGGTTTGCAATACTATTTTGACGGCTTCTTCGTAAAGATCATCTTTTTCCTGCTCAACTCCAAGCGTTTTCTGCTCCTGTCTATCTACGGCTTCCTGCATATATTGGGCCTCTCCCTGCGCCTTAATGTAATTTACAAGCGAGCGGATCTCCGAATCTTCGACTAGAGCGCATTGGCCCCTGACAAGGTCGCTGCGACCCGGTTGCATAATAAGCATGTCGCCGCGCCCGAGGAGCTTTTCCGCTCCGTTAGCGTCAAGCACTGTCCGGGAGTCCACTTTTGAGGCGACTTTAAAGGATATACGCGCAGGGAAATTCGCTTTTATGACGCCGGTGATCACATCCACGGACGGCCGTTGTGTCGCGAGAATCATGTGTATCCCGGCAGCGCGTGAAAGCTGCGCCAGCCGCATTATGGAACCTTCTATATCCTGCTGAGAGACAGCCATTAAATCCGCGAGCTCATCGATAATAAGAACAATGTATGGCATGTTCTCCCAATCGTCTTTTTTACGCTGTTTGTACGTGGTGATGTTCCTGACTCCTTTCGCGGCAAAAACGTCATAACGCCGTTCCATTTCTCCTATCAGCCACGCCAGGCTCGCCGCTACCTTCTTTGGACTGGTGACTATGGGTGATACCAGATGAGGTATCCCCTCAAACATCATGAGTTCGACGCGTTTAGGGTCTACCATGAGGAGCTTCAGGTCCGACGGGGTTTGGTTCAAAAGAAGACTTGAAATAATGCAGTTTATGCACACGGTCTTGCCGGAACCGGTTGTGCCTGCCATTAAAAGATGCGGCATCCCCGCGAGATCCAGTACTACCGGATTGCCTGATATGTCTTTACCCAGGGCCAGCTTTAGCTGAGATTTTTCTTCGTTATAGACCGATGACTGCATTATGTCCTTGAGCCGGACAAGTTCACTTTTATCATTTGGGATCTCTATCCCGATAGTTCCTTTTCCGGGAAGAGGAGCAACTATCCTTATGTTCGACGATTTCATCGCCAGCGAGATGTTGTCGCTCAATGAGGTGATCTTGTTTACCCTTGTTCCGACCAACGGTTCAAGCTCGAACATGGTGATCACCGGTCCAATGCTGATTTTAACTACTTTGGCGCTGACGTCGAATTCGAGAAGCGTCCTTTCAAGAAGCGCGGCTTTATCCTTTACGACATCTTCTCGTTCTTTCGCTTCCCCTCCGGGAGCGCTTTTAAGAAGTTCCAGCGTCGGCATAGTGTAACCCGGAGCTGCGGCATTTTGTACCACAGGAGCCATGGGTGACTGAGGCTTATTTGAAAGCACCGCCGGTTTTGTGACAACGGGACGCTGGAGCCTCTTGAACACCTCGCGGTTCTGCGGTTGCTCGATCTCCTGTTTCTTTTGTTCCGCATTCCCGACTATCTCGGGCCCGGTTACGGGTAATGTCCTGCTTGGCGAACCCTGCCGAACGGCACCTTGCGTCAGCGTCTTTGACCTTTCGAGATGTTTACGCATTGTATCAAGTTTACGGTCGACGTCGGATCTGGCTGACGTCGAGGTGACTGTGCCTTTTTGATACTTTTCGGCGAATGTTCTGATATATGCCAGGATCTTTGGGAGATACGTGCGTACTAGTTCCGCGATCTTAGCGGAAAGCTTCCCAATGTTTATAATTATGGGCCAAACGAGAAAATCGGTCGCTATGAGAAGTGATAAAAGTATGGTCACCGATATAAATATCAGTGCTCCCATTGTACCCAAATACTTCATAAGGAAAGCTGACGAAATATTCCCTATGAACCCGCCTTCCTGAAAAGCGGCGCTATTAGTGTCGCTGTTGAAAAGCCCGAATATCGAGCTTACAGCCGCCATGAGAAAGATCGTACCGAAAAATTTAAAATAGATCTTCTTGTGAGGATACTGCGCGAGAATTGTAAGGCTCCAGACGATAATGAGAAGCGGAAGCACGAAGCTTGCCCACCCTACCGTGAAGAACAGTATGCCTCCGATATGTGAACCTAAAATGCCCGTAAGGTTTTGATATTCCGGGTTCGCCTGGCTGGTATAGAAAGAGAGGTCTTCCTGGTTGAACGTGATAAGACTGAGGAATAAAAAAACCCCGAGCGCGAAAAGCAGTATGGCGATGATCTCATTCTTTCTTGTGGATTCCATAATAGGGTATTTTACAGTAAAATTATCGCCAGCGCCAAACAAAAACAGTATATTCCGAAAAGCACAAGTCTTTTGCTGTTTAATACTTTGATCAATATCGCGATCCCCGCCAGCCCTACCAGAAAAGAGGCTGCAACGCCGGCTGAATAGTTTAACAAATTCCCTTTTAACGCCGTGAAATTCTCAATGTGCAACATCTCGAAAAGCGCCGCTCCAAATATGATCGGGATAGACAGGATGAATGAAAATTTGTAAACGTCTTCTTCCTTAAGTCCCGCGAATATTCCGGCGGAAACGGTCATTCCGCTTCTGGAAATTCCAGGAAAAAGCGCAAGCGCCTGAGCGACCCCGACAAAGACGGCTTTCCAAACGCTCATTGCCCTTGGCGCCGCGGCGCGTGTTTTTTGCGCGAAGTGCGCAGCGATGAGAACTGCTCCGGTAATCAGGTACATCCAACCCAGCTTTTTAAAGTCCAGAAAAACGTTCTCTATCGAATGTTTGAACAATACCCCGGCGGCTACCCCGGGAATAGTCGCGACTACAATACAGACCATCCAGAGGAAGTTCTTTTTTGCGAAAATTTGTATGATATCTTTTCTGAAGTAGACGAGTACAGCTAAAAGCGTTCCAAGGTGCAGGCAAACGTCAAAAAATAGTTCGCTTTCTTTGATGCCGAACAGGTGCTGCAGGATGGCCAGATGCCCTGAACTCGAGACCGGCAGGAATTCGGTCAGACCCTGCACGACGCCGGAAAGGATCGCGTAAAATAATGTCATGATAACCCGCTATTTTATGCCGGAATGTCCGAATCCGCCGCTCGAACGCTTAGTGTCGTCGAGTGAGGAGACTTCCTCAAAATCGGCTTTGACCACTTCCTGTATGACCATTTGCGCTAACCGGAATCCGCGTTTTATTAAAAACGCTTCTTTACCCAGGTTTGTCACTATCAGGCTGATAAGACCTCTGTAATCGCTGTCGATAGTGCCGGGAGTGTTGACCATAGTAATGCCGTGTTTAAGAGCGAGTCCGCTTCTCGGGCGGATCTGGGCCTCATAACCTTCGGGGATGGCCATGTATATGCCGCAAGACACGAGTTTAATGTCGCCGGGGGATAAAACTACGTCATCGTCGACGTCGGCATATAGATCGATGCCGCTTGAACCCGGAGTAGCGTATCCGGGAAGCGGCAGATCGAGAGCGGTTTCCTTACGCAATATTTGTATTTTTATTTTCTTCAACAGCGCCTTTCAGCCTCTTTATGCTGAGATTGGTCCTGTTCTGTTTGTCGATCTCGTAAAGTATCACTTTTACTTTGTCGCCTTCCTTGAAAACTTCATTGGCATCTTTCACGTATTTGTCGGCGATCTCGGAAACATGTATAAGACCTTCTTTACCGGGCAGGAATTCGCAGAAGGCGCCGAAATTCATGACTTTCGTAATCGTGCCATCGTATATCATGCCGACTTCCGGCTTAGCCAGTATACCTCTTATGATGGCCACGGCTTTGTCTAGGGATTCTTTGTTGGCTGAGGAGATCTGACACAGACCGTTGTCGTCGATGTTAATTTCCGCGCCTGAATCGGCTGTTATCTTGCGTATCACTTTTCCGCCGGAACCGATAACATCCCTGATCTTGTCCGACTCGAGCTGTATGCTGACAATGCGCGGCGCGAATTTCGATATGTCGCCGAGCGGTTTTCCTATAGTACCTTCCATGTGGTCGAGTATCTTAAGCCGGGCTTTTTTCGCTTTCAGAAAACAGTCGCCGAGTATGTTAAAAGAGATGCCTTTTATTTTAAGGTCCATCTGTAGGGCCGTTAATCCGGCGCGGGTACCCGCGGCTTTAAAATCCATATCGCCGCAATGATCTTCCATTCCTGCGATATCGGTGAATATCACATGATTCGCTCCCTCTTTCAGTAGCCCCATCGCTATCCCGCTTACAGCTGATTTTATCGGAACTCCGCCGGCCATCAAAGACAGAGATCCCGCGCATACGGTCGCCATGGAACTTGACCCGTTCGATTCAAGTATCTCTGAAACGAGGCGTATAGTGTACGGGAATTCATTTTCTGAGGGTAATACGGCTTCCAGCGCCTTGGCGGCGAGCGCCCCGTGGCCTATCTCACGTCGCCCCGGGCCTCTAAGCATACGCACCTCACCGACGCTGAATGGCGGGAAATTATAATGCAGCATAAAGCGTCTTTTGCTTTCACCCTCAAGCGCGTCTATTACCTGTTCGTCATCGCTTGTTCCGAGCGTGACAACCGAAAGAGCCTGTGTCTGTCCCCGTGTAAAAAGCGCCGAGCCGTGTGTACATGGCAATAAATTGATCTCAGAAGACAAATTCCTAATATCGTCGAACCCGCGTCCGTCGACGCGCTTTTTCTCGGTTACAACGAATTCACGGAAAACTTTCTTTTTTACTTCTTCGAATGCCATCATGATCTCTTTCTCGGAATCATCTTCGCTCAAAAATGCCTCAATTACTTTTTTCTTGAGCTCGCAGGAATTCTTGCGGTTCTTCTCTTTGTCGACGATCTGTAAACCCGTGCGTATCTCTCCGCCGAATTTGTCTTTTATCTTTTTCGCGAGAGCTTCCTTGGCGACAGGTCTTACGGCGTCTTCCCGTTTAATTTTACCGGCTTTTTTAACCAGTTCCTTTTGACATGCGACAATGGGTTTAATAGCCTCAAAACCAAAACGTATGGCTTCCATCATTTGGTCTTCGCTAAGCTCGTTCGCGCCGGCTTCAAGCATGACAATGTCGGTCTCGTTAGCTACGACCGTCATATCCAGCAGGCTTGTTTTCATTTCAAGAAACGTGGGATTTATAACTAAGTTTCCGTCAATAAGACCGACTCTTACGGCGCCGATAGGGCCGTTGAACGGAATGTCCGATATCATGAGAGCGGCCGAAGCGCCTATGATGGCGGGTATGTCGGAGTCGTTGTTGCCGTCCGCCGAGAGAACTGAAACTATCACCTGAACTTCGTTGGAAAGTCCCGCCGGGAACAGCGGTCTTATCGGCCGGTCGATCATACGCGACGTGAGTACGGCTTTTTCCGAAGGTTTGCCTTCGCGTTTAAAAAAACCGCCCGGGATCTTTCCTGCAGCAAAAGTTTTTTCCTGATATTCGACCGTGAGAGGAACAAAGTCTATGTCTTCACGCACTTTGTCATCGCATGACGCCGCCGCGAGGACCAGCGTTCCTCCATATTGTACTGTACGGATCCACCGGCTTGTTTAGCCAGTTTTCCGGTCTCTATGATAATCTCTTCCCTGCCGCATTTTACGGATACTCGTTCCATTTAAATACCTTGCCTTTTGATGTGTTGTAACGCTGTTTTTATAAAGGAATACGCCGTCGCGTATTTACTTTCTCAATCCCAACTTAGTAATGAGTTCGTGGTACTTTTCGTTGTTGGTGGCCTTTACGTAACTGAGGAGCGTTCGCCTCTTGTTCACCAACATTAAAAGTCCGACCCTGGAATGGTAGTCTTTTTTGTGCTTTTTGAAATGTTCAGAAAGGTTTTCAATGCGGGTCGTGAGCAGCGCTATTTGTACCTCCGGCGATCCCGTATCTGAGGCATGTTTTTTAAAACCGGATATGACTTCAAGTTTCTTCTCTTTTGCGATTGGCACCGTGTTACCTCCTGATTTAGTTAAAAGTTCAAAGTTCATAGTTCAAAGTTCGTAAACGTAATGTATCATAACACAGAAACGTTGCTTTGTAAATCAAAAGGACAGGCGCTGGAAAAGCCTGTCCTTTTGATTATGGCGGATTTAAGTACTAATTTGCGCCTTCCGTCGGCAGCAGAGGAGCGTTTGTCGGAATTTCTTTATCCGTGCCGACATTTTTCAGGCTCAGCGCGATCTTTTTCTGTATGCCGTCGATGTGAATAACTTTGACTTTGACGGCGTCGCCGACCTTGAAGGTATCTTCGAGTTTTTTGCCCGGATCGATGTCGATTTCCGACACATGCAAAAGTCCCTCAAGATCTTTTTCAAGTTCAACGAATACGCCGAAATTGGTGATATTCGTAACCTTTCCGTCAGAGATCGTCCCGGAGGCGTACTTTTTTGAAATATCGTCCCAAGGATTAGTTAAAAGCTGTTTCATCCCGAGCGCGAGCCTTCGGTTCTGCTCGTCAACGTTCAGAATGACCGCCTCGATGTCATCACCCTTCTTGAGCACCTCTTTAGGATGATTTATTCTTTTCGTCCAGGAAAGATCTGAAACGTGTACCAACCCTTCTATGCCGGGTTCTATCTCTATGAACGCGCCGTAATCGGTGAGAGTGTTGACCTTGCCAGTTACCTTATCGCTTACATGGTAACGGCCTTCGAGGCCCACCCACGGGTCGGCCTGAAGTTGTTTCAGCCCGAGCGAAAGTTTCTGATTGTCTTTGTCGAGTTTCAGCACCATTGCCTGTATCTTTTCCCCGATTTTGAATTTCTCGCTTGGGTGTGTGACCTTTTTCGACCATGAGAATTCCGAAATATGGATAAGCCCTTCGATCCCTTCCTCAAGTTCCAGGAAAATACCGTAAGGCATGATGTTCACGACTTTGCCTTCGACAACAGCGCCTTCGGGATATTTATCGCTGATCTTTTCCCACGGGTTGGTCGTTTTCTGTTTGTAGCCAAGCGATACTTTTGTATTTTCCTTGTCAAAATCCAGTATCACTACTTCGACTTCATCGCCAACGTTCATTATGTCGGTGGGTTTCGCGATCCTGCCCCAGCTCATATCCGTTATATGCAGCAGCCCGGTAATGCCGCCGCCGATATCCACGAACGCGCCGAAATCGGTTATGTTGCGTACGATACCTTTAACGACATCGCCTTTATTGAGAGTTTCAAGTATGTTCTGTTTCTCTTCTTTCCTTTTTTCGTCGACGATCTCTTTACGCGAAAGGACGATGTTCTTTCGCGGTATATTGATTTTTACGATGCGGAAATCGTAGATCTTTCCTTCAAGATTGTCGCTGCCGCCGGCATCCTGCATCGCCGAAAGACTGGCCGGTAAAAATGCTTCAAGCCCTATATCGACCATAAACCCGCCGCGTACTTTGCGTGCTACTTTACCGCGTATAGGGTCGCCTTCCTTATAGTTATCGATTATATTCTGCCACCCTTTGAGTTTTCTGGCTTTTTCGTGAGAAAGGATGACCATACCGGCGTCGTTCTCTTTTGTTTCAAGAAGAACATCTATTTTGTCGCCGATTTTTATGTTATCCGGGTCCATGAATTCCGATCTATGTACGACGCCTTCGGACTTATATCCGATATCGACCAAAACGTCTTTGCCGTCGATCTGGACGACAAAACCGGGGAGTATATCACCTTCCTTCACATTGCTGATGCTCTTTTCATAAAGAGCAGCAAGGTCGAACACTTCGTTTGTTTGTTTGTCTTCTGTTTTCATCACGATATATCAGCTCCTTTTGTAGATTATTTGGCCAGTTATTGTACCTTTAATTAATTGTTAATGCAATAAAAAATTGC
>JADFYD010000002.1:40878-44530 GCA_015233235.1 Candidatus Omnitrophota bacterium
GAAACGCGCGTATTCGGGGTCCGATATATCGTACTTTTCAGTGCGGACAAAACGGGTCTGAACCGGTTTGTCCGGTTCGAAACTCATTCTGAGCGCCGTCTCTAACATTTCAAAAAAACAGTTATAAAGCGTTTCGTCAACGGCTAGTTTGGTATTTTTTGCCTCGAATTTTGAAAGATCCACAACAGCGACAAAAGCGCCGGGCTTGACGCCGTCAGACGTTAATCTGGAAAGCTTTCCAGTAGCGGCCGTTTCCTTATCGGCTAGTATGACGGCGTTAGACAACGAAATATCGGTGTTTTTTGCTTTTCCGATCTCGCCCATTCTTTCCAACACCGCTTTCTGAAGAGAGGATCCTTTGGCCTTCACAATATGCAAATTTTTTATGTTCGTCTTCTTTAAATTCGTTTCAATTCGATTAATAACCTCATTGATTGTTTCGCTCGATCCTACGTCAATACCACTTGCAATTTTTAACTTATTGATCCAGTCTAGATCTATGCCGATCACAATATCCTGTTCCTCACGGCGTTGTCCTTCCTTAAGTAAACATGTCTTAAGCAAGCTATTTATGAAACGCTCGGAGGCCTTACCCAGAAGCCATATTGCCATATTGCTCCTTCCGGCTTGGCGTCTGGTTTCAGGAATGCTGCGTTTGCCGAGCTTCCGTATAAGAGATATCCGTTCGATCGTTTTTTTGTCTTGTTTCAAACGTGCCAGACGCTCCAATATATTGAGTTTTTTCTGGACGTTCGGTGACGCTATCTTAAGTATTTCGGCGGCACGGGCAAATACCCCGTTGGCGCGTTCAAGAGCGGACAAAGTTGTTTCGAATGAGTCCGGATAACGTATCATAGCTCTCTTTAACCGCCCGGCGGGGTCTTCGATATCCATCAGTTTTTCATAAGTGACGATGTGTTTCATACGTTCACTGACCGTGCCCGCGGGAATACCCCACTTTTGTGCCATTTTTTGCTGCACAGCACTTATAAGCTCCGCGGGTTTCGCGTTGAACGCGGTGATGAGTTCTTCGCAGTAAACTTCGTATTGTGCGATATCGCCAAGTGCGCGGTCAAGGTCACGCAAAGTCTTTTTATCTCCTATTCTCTTTGCCATACGCCTTATAGCGCTTATTCTCCAATTTATCAGCTGGTGCGTTATTTTTAATTCCAATTCAGCGGCGTTCGTCTGATGACCGTGATATTTCTCCAGCGCGTTTATAACGGTTTTCGTATACGCGGGTAGTTCCCTGAGCAGACCATTCAACCGGCCTCGCCTGATCAAGCGGCTCTTTGCGGAAAATATTTGTACATATGATTTTAAGTTTATGTACTCGCGTGCCGACAATCCAACGAGGGCAGGAGTGTGAGCGGGATCCTGCGCACACATCTCTCTCGCTTTCAGGATCATCATGGCGTCAAGCTCGAATACAATGGCGTTTACTCTGTCCCAAAAAGATAAAGTCCCGAAACTCACACCTGTCGGCCTGGCCAATTTCCGCCCGCGTGTTTTTGCCTCTGATATTTCTTTTTCACCGATACCGCACCGTAAAAAAGAGCTTAGGGATATTCCCAATGTCCTCAATGCCAGACTTACGTTACCATCGGCCGCATTAAGGGCGCATAGCGCAAAATATTTCTCAACAGATGATCTTACTTGATCGTTGATAGCAGGAAGATCGATAGCCTTACCTTTGCCGCAGGACTTCTCTATCGTGTCGATGTATTCTTTTGCCGCGATGCCGGGAATTGTGTATTCCCCGGAAGGTTCTTTAACGACTATACCTTCATCGACAGCCTTTAGAGTTACCACGCGGGATACTTTTCGTGATGTTGATTTATTCGCCGCCGGAGGCGCGATCAAGTTAACCGTTTTGATAAGCCCGTCTATCGGGTTTTCCTTTGTGATAGTCGGCTCTTTCTTTTTGGCGCCTACTCTTTTGTCTGCCTTATTGACGATGTGGGCGATCTCATGTTTTAGGTATTCCTCGTAAGCGGACCCGTCCTCTTTGTAAAGTCGAGATACGATTTTCAAAGTGCCTTGTGACATAAATAAGTTATACGATCTCGCGTTACCCCTACCGTCTCTGTACGTGCCGGCATGTACGAATATCCTGAAAACGTCTCTCGCCGGAAATAACACGCCTGAGGAAGCGGCCTCTTCATAAAGTTTTGTGTAAAATGCGTCGTCGTTCGGTGCGTATACGAACACTGGAAGACTCGTCAGACCGTACTCATGCAATCGTTTTCGGAAGTCGTGCAGGATAATACCGCTTTTCACCCTGTTATCTTTTAGTCGAAAACTTGCTAGTACTTTATTCAATATTTCGTGTTGCATGGCCGTTAGCTCATACTGCACCCATTTCCCGCCATTCGCAACAAGGGCGATGTCGGACGGTGTATTCGGTCTCGACTCGCCGTTTACATCTCGGCCGGGTTGGGTGCTCCAATCACGCCGGCGGAGTTTTTCCTTCCACTCATTTGCTTGCCTTTGTGCTCGTGAAATTGGCCGCTCCGGCGCAGAGGGTTTTTCCGGTTTGCGCGGCGTGACTTTAGCGGTATTTTGCACCTTTGTGCCAGCCGTCAGTCCCGGTTGTTCAACTCTTCTAAACTCTCTCGCCAATCCGTCCCCGAGCGGTCCGTGAGCCAGGCTGACCATTTCTTTTATCGAGAACTCGGGATCCATCGCCACAGGGCCTTCCCATGCGCACCATTTAAGGACCGCCTTGATCGTATAACTGTTCAAACGCTCGGCTTCAAGGCGGCTGTATGAGGTCTCTCGCATATATATCCTGCCCTTTATACCAGCGAAGTCGGCGTAAAAATATGGTTCGCTGCCTTCTATACTGGAGACAAAATCGCCGGCTGTCAATTCGAACACCGTCCCGCGGTCGGCAGCAGCGTTTTTTAATTTTCGATAAACTGCATTCTTCTTGAATATTTCTTCCGCCAGGAAAAACAGCGGCGCGAGGTCGGTCCGGACGAAATCCAAATATTCTTTGCGGAAATCATGCCCCGAGACCGTATGGAGATTAAAAAATTCAATGGGCCTCATCGATCCCTTGACCGCCTTGACAAAAGCGGGATAGTCGTTCCCGTTCATCGCGGCGCTTATCCTGGCGCGCTTTTCCGAATGACACGCTTTCAGATAAATAATGGTCTCGGGACACGTCATTGTGCCAAGAAACTCTATCTGCTTTTTCGCGACCAGCGCTTCCCTTTCCCTGAACCTCGCGTCAAATCTGTCGATGATGGATTTGCGATATGCGTTGATCTCGGCCCTTTCGGGCCCTGTTAAGTACCTGTATACCTCTTCCGGTATGACCATCCGTTCGCCGCGGGTTAGCTCATTTTTCAGTTTGTAAAGATCAAGGACCGTCACGGCGTCCGCGGCTGTCATACGGTGTTCTTCTCCCGTCTTTTTTTCGCGCTCTATAAGCCCTTCTACTTCTTTAGCGACAGCGTCCAATAACCCGCGCGCCTCCTCTTTAGCCTTGCCCGGAATAGTCCGGTACTTGACTCGGAATTTATTCCTGTATTCGTTGATGAGATGCTGGTCCTTCCAGCGCATGCGATCGAGCGTCCTCAATTTTTCCTCGACAAGTTCTATGCCGCTTTGGATTATACTCGGCCGCTGTCCCCGCACGATGAAA
>JADFYD010000030.1 GCA_015233235.1 Candidatus Omnitrophota bacterium
CCAAGGCCTCGGTAGTACAGTCGGTCCTTAGTTACGCCGTGAATACCGACAAGACCGTGGAAAAAGTCCTTTCCGAAAAATACCCATATTTTTCGAAATTTTCCGACGAGATAAACGAGATAAAAAAACAGTACGAAAAGAAGAAGGTCGCTTCTAATAGCATGGACTATGACGATCTCCTTGTGCGCTGGAAGTGGCTCCTTGCCAATGTTCCCAAGGCGCACACGTACCTTTCGGAAAAGTTCAAATACATCATGGTCGACGAGTATCAGGACACTAACCTTTTGCAGTCCGATATAATAGACCTACTGGCGTCAAAACACAAAAATGTGTTGGTTGTCGGCGACGACGCGCAGGCTATATATTCTTTCCGCGGCGCGCGGGTTGACAATATACTCACTTTTCCCAAAAGGTTCGCCGGCACGAAAATGTTCAAGCTAGAGACGAACTACAGGTCCACTCCCGAAATTTTGGCGCTCGCTAACGATTCTTTGTCTAACAATATCCATCAGTTCCCGAAGGAGCTCAAGGCGGTGAACCCGCCTCTTGAAAAACCGGCGCTTGTCGAGGTGCCTGACCATTACTCGCAGGCCGCGTTCATCGCGCAGAGAATCATGGAGTTCAGGGACGAGGGTAAAAGTCTGCGGGATATCGCGATACTATTCAGGGCCCATTATCAGTCGGCGGAACTCGAAATGGAACTTGTAAAACGCGATATACCGTACATCATAAGGGGAGGTATCAGGTTTTTCGAGCAGGCGCACATAAAAGATGTTTTGGCGTACCTCAAGATAGCGGCGAATCCGGTAGACGAGATCTCGTGGATACGGGCGTTATCCCTGAACCAGGGGATAGGTGCCGGTTATGCCGCCCGTATATTTGAGCATTTTCAAAAGATCGGAGTGGGTCTCAAAAATTTTCTGACGATGAATATTTCCGACATTGTACCGCCGAGGGCGCAGGGAGGGTTTTCGAGGTTTAAAAACCTGATAGATAAACTTCTGGCCGAGACCACTCACGGCAACGTTCCGGCCATGATAGACACGGTCCTTAATTCCGGATACGAAACGCATATACTGGCGAATTTCGAGAATGGAAAGGATCGATTGGACGACATAAGAGAACTCGCGAATTTTTCGCACGGTTATCAGACCCTGACGGAATTCTTGAGCGACATTACACTCCGGGAAGGGTTCAGGGGCGAGACGATCCTTAAAGCCGGGGAGATGCCGGAAGACGAGGATAACCTTATTCTTACGACTATTCATCAGGCGAAGGGGTTGGAGTGGGATGTAGTAATGATCATCGGACTTTCGGAGGGACAATTTCCGCATGCGAGGTCCTATGCCGACGAGAACGAGATGGAAGAAGAACGCAGGCTTTTTTATGTGGCATCGACGCGGGCCAAAAAATATTTATATCTGATACATCCGGCGACAAGGTTTGATTACCAGAAAGGCACGATAATCGCGAGACATTCGAGGTTCCTCGAAGAACTTTCGCGCGAGGATTATGAGGTATGGGAAGTCGGCACCGGCGCGCACGATAATTATCGTGACGCGGCGTGGGACAGTGGGGAGGAGATGGAGCTGTGATTTGCATGCGGTATCGATTGAGATGTTCCTACCGGCACGCTCGCCCGGCTCCAGCGGCCGGGCTCGCTCTCGCTCGGCCTGCCGGCCCGCCTTCGCCAAATTAATTTCGACCGGGTAACACGCAGACGGAGTTCGTGCATAAAAAGCTTATGGCTCCGGCGGGACCCAGCCCGGCAGGCATCGCGAAGGCCGTACGGAACATCTCAATCGATACCGTGTGCAAGTTTGTCTGGCACTCTGTAGGGCACACTTTAGTGTGCCCGTTACATTTGAAAAGGTGATACTATGAATTACGAATTCTCTGCCGGCGGTGTGATCGTAAAGAACGACAATGATTCACTGAAGGTGCTCCTGATAAAGGACCGCTTCAAACATTGGACCTGGCCGAAAGGGCACATTGAGCCAGGTGAGACGGCGGAACAGGCTGCCTTAAGGGAGATCGCGGAAGAGGTGGGCTTAAAGAACACAAGCATTCACGCTGAACTTGGCGAGCAAAAATATATTTTTTACCGTGAAAAGGGCCCGATATCGAAGACCGTTAAAATTTTTCTTGTCGAGGCCCGCGGCGATGAACTTTTGGTGCCGGAAACGCAGGAAGTTGCCGCGGCCGAGTGGTTCGGCGCCGATGAAGCGGTAAATCGCATTGAATACGAAGGCTCTCGCGCGCTTATCGAGAAAGGGATTGCGTTATTTCTGATGCGGCTTTAAGGGCATGTTCGAGCACCGCAGTGGCGGCGCCGCGGCCTTAATTAACATACTCTACAGCGTGACGCTACGCCTGCTTGATAATAATGGACGCGGCGGCCGACCAAGGCGCGCAGAACATGCCCGGAAAGCCGCGCTTCAATGACTATTGGACACTATTATGACTAACATAAAAGCCATCTTCTTCGACCTCGGCAAAGTGGTCGTTCAGTACGACGTGAAAACACTCGTTAAAGGCTATTCCAAATACGCCAAAATGCCGGGCGAGGAAGAGCTCGGTGAATACATGATGAAGTCTTATCAGGGCATGGCATACATGACCGGAAGAATGACTTCCTCCGTTTTTTACACGCGCACAAAAAAATATTTCAAAATGCGAGTGGGGTATAACAATTTTTATGAAGTGTGGAACAGCATGTTCTTTCACGATCCCGAAATGGAGAAATACATGAGGGATATCAAGGCGAAATATCCGGAACTCGTATTCATCCTCGTCTCCGACACTAATCCCGGCCATTTCGAATTCATACAAAAAGAATATCCGATCCTGGAACTGATGGACCACTTTGTGCTATCGTACGAGATCGGCGAGTTGAAACCCGATCCTAAAATGTACACAACTGCTTTAAGGCTCGCGAAAGTTCTTCCCAAAGAAGCGGTCTATTTCGATGACCGTGCCGACCTCATAAAATCCGCTCGTTCCATGGGCATCCGCGCGTTCCAATTCACCACATGCGAATCAGCCCGGACTGCATTGGTGAAGCTCGGGATAGAAGTGTAAGGATGTGACATGTAGACGGCACCGATCGGGTTGTTCCGTACGGCCTTCGCGATGCCTGCCGGGCTGGGTCCCGCCGGAGCCATAAGCTTTTTATGCGCGAACTCCGTCTGCGTGTTACCCGGTCGAAATTAATTTGGCGAAGGCGGGCCGGCAGGCTGAGCGAGAGTGAGGATTTCCGCTGGAGAAATCCGAACGTGCCGGTAGGAACAACCCGATCGGTGCCGTCGAGTCACGTATTATGCGTATCCGATGTCCGCCAAAGATTCCGGGTTATTCTTCCACTTCTCTTTGACATCCACCCACAGCTCCAGCCGGACCTTGCAGTTCAGGGCTTTTTGTATCTCTTTCTGGGACATTTCGCG
Source organism: Candidatus Omnitrophota bacterium (assembly GCA_015233235.1). Classification (GTDB taxonomy): domain Bacteria; phylum Omnitrophota; class Gorgyraeia; order Tantalellales; family Tantalellaceae; genus JADFYD01. The sequence goes on from JADFYD010000030.1 coordinate 3,444, forward strand.
GATTTTCTTGATCATCTCGGCGCCTTTACCGACAACTATGCCTTTTTGCGAACTTTTTTCGATAAAAATGGTCGCCTCGATATGTATTTTGTTGGTTTCGGCTTTTTTGGTGAAGCGTGTTATATTTACGGCTGAGGCGTGCGGTATCTCATGACGCGTGCATTCCAGTATCTTCTCGCGGATGATCTCTTCCGCCATGAATTCTTCGCCTTTATCGGTAAAAGAGCTCTCGGGGAATACAAATTCGCCTTCCTTGAGGTATGACCTTACGGTCCGGAGCATTTCCTCGATATGTTTGGCGTTTTTCGCCGACATGGGTATGATCTCTTTGAACGGATAAAGTTTTACGGCTTTTTCGATCAGGGGGAGTATGGCCTCTTTCTTTTTGATCATGTCGGATTTGTTTATTATGAGCACTACGGGCTTATGTTCTTCCGGCTTCGGCAGTCTTTCGATTATGTTCATGTCATCGTCACGGAACGCTCCGCCTTCTTCGATAAGGAACAGTATTATATCCGCTTCCATCAATGACGACTGTGCCCGCGTCAGCATTATCTTACCGAGTAGGTCATGTGGTTTATGGATGCCTGGTGTGTCGATAAAAACTATCTGAGTATCCTTTTCAGTCAGTATACCGCGTATATTATCGCGCGTAGTCTCCGGCTTAGGGCTTATGATGGACACTTTTTTACCGACAAGGTTATTCAAAAGCGTGGACTTCCCCACATTCGGCCTGCCGCATATCGCAACTAATCCTGATCTTTTCATGGTGGCATTATAGCATAATCAAGACCGAATTTGGCTGTAATTTGCGTTAGTTCAATTGGGACGGAAAATCCCACCATGGAATGGAATGGATACCCTTTTCGAGCGTGGTTTTCTCTTCGGAAAGGCTCACAAGAAAAGCGTCTGATTTGTCGAAGACGGTTTTTCCCTTGGAAAGAAAAGCCCAATGGTCCGGTCTTAACGTTTTAGCGGTCTTGAATTCAAAAAGTTTTTTCATGTGGCCAGAGTCAAGAATGAGGTCCACTTCATTGTGGTTTGAATCCCTGTAAAAGTAGAGCTCGTACCTGGAATTTGTGTTGAATTTATTTTTCAAAGCTTCAATGACCATGAAGTTCTCAAATATCGCCCCGGACGCCGCGCCGGACATGAGAGTCGCCGGATCGGGATAGCGTAAGATATACGCTAAAAGGCCCGTATCGGTAAAATATATTTTCGGGCTTTTTATGACCCTCTTCGTCGTATTCTTATGATAGGGTCTCAGTAAATAAACTATCCTTGTCGACTCCAGAAGCGTAAGCCAATTTTGAGCGGTGGTGTGGCTTATGCCGCACTCTTTGGATATCTCGCTGAGGTTTAATAATCCACCGGCCCTGGCGGCAATAAGTTCCAAAAATTGCTGAAATAAGCGTATGTCATGCACCGAACGTATCTGTCGTATATCCCTTTCGAGATAAGTATGGATGTAAGAGCCGTAAAAACTGTTGATATCAGCCTTGTGGGCCGCGACTTCCGGATAAAAACCGCCAAAAAGCATTTCAAAACACTTGTCCGGAGATCTTTTTATAGCTTCGATCTTTGACATTTCAGGCAGGGAAAATCCTAAAAGCTCAAAAAGGGCAACTCTTCCGGATAATGTTTCGGACAGGCCTGACATTACGTTAAATATCTGAGAGCCGGTCAGTATGTATTGCCCGTTTTTGTCCCTGTTTTGGTCGACTTCCTGCTTAATGCAGGGCAGGATCTCCGGGACGTATTGCATTTCATCAAGTATTACCGGAGGTTTTAATGATCCGATAAATAATCTCGGATCTTTCGCCGCTAGTTGCCGCTGCAAGGCGTCATCGAATGAAATGTGCTTGAAAGAAGGAAACGTTCTCTTAAGAAGAGTGGATTTACCCGTTTGTCTCGGGCCCGTAAGGGCGACAACCGGGAATTCAGAGGCGGACCGCAGTATTATTTTACCGAGATCTCTCGCGATGTATTGTTTTGCCATGCAAAGAGTATACCACATATTATGCAAAATGCAATAAAATATTGCAAAATACATAATATTTCTGAGCACTTCTGTCCGGGGAAACTGAGGAAAAAATAAGGGATCGCTACACTCGTGCTATAATTGAATCTGCGACAACCCAATAAAGACGAGGAGGATCCCCTATGGCCTATAATACCACAATTTTGAATCAGCTGTTACAATTAATACCGAGACTTCATTTCGAAACCATTGCGAAACACCATCATGCCGACCGTTATGTAAAACGGTTCACTTGCTGGAATCAACTGACGACACTTCTGTATGCCCAAGCCTCCGGCAAGGAAAGTCTTCGAGAGATTGAACATGGGTTAGCAATAAATGACAACCGTTTATATCATCTGGGGTTGCCATATGTAAAGCGATCAACCTTGGCGGATTCAAACCAACGACGAGATTACCGGATCTTTGAAAGTTTGTTTTATAAAATATTGGATCGATGCAAGGATTATACCCCCAAGCATAAATTCCGATTTAAGAATCCGCTCTACTCGCTTGATGCCACAGTCATAGCTTTATGTTTATCTGTTTTCAGCTGGGCGAAGTATGGCAAGACGAAGGGCGGCATAAAACTTCATTATCAGTTTGATCACTCGGGAAATATTCCAAGTTTTTTAGTTATAACTGACGCTATCAGACACGAGGCCCCGGTCGTTAAGCGCGATTTTCACCTTACGCCGGACAGCATATATTGCTTCGACCGGGCATACGTGGATTACGCACTATTTAAGCTCATTTCAGAGGCTAAGGCCTACTTCGTTACCAGAGTGAAAGACAATACGGATTATGAGATTACCGGACAGCATACAAATACTTTAAAAAAAGGCATTCTTTCCGATGAGGTGATAAAGCTTAATAACATGAAATATGATAAGCCGTTGCGATTGGTGAGGTATTATGACAATGACTCCGGGGAGTTGCTGGAATTTATAACTAACAATTTTACTTTAGCGCCTCATACAATAACCCAAATTTACAAGTCCAGATGGCAGATAGAAATATTTTTCAAGTGGATAAAACAGAATCTGAAGATAAAAACATTTCTCGGCACAAATCGTAACGCGGTCATGACGCAAATATGGGTGGCGATGTGTTATTACCTCTTACTGACATATATAAAGTACCAAAGCAAGTACAGGGAATCGCTGTTTTATCTTCACAGGATCATTTCGGACACTCTCTTGTACCGCATGACAATAATTGATCTTTTACGAGCGTCTCCTGCCAGAATACAAAAACTTGAAATCCCGGAAATCCAGCTGTCATTCTTCTAGAAAACTTTTACCGGACAGAAGTGACCACAAGGGAAATTTTCTGTTAATTGAAAAATTTTTTGGGGTAAATGTGTTATGTGCAGTCTTGAAAAATATTTAACATTTTTTCTTCTGGCTATCTAACTTTCTGTTGAGGCAATGCGCCAATATCCCCATTTTTAGCTGTTATCCTCCGCTTTTAATTTAACAAATATTAACATTTGAAAAAACAATATCTGACTTTTTGAACGGTTATGCTTGGAGGATTTTTCCTTGTCACAAGTTTTTTAATGCGAGGACTATCTTGTTAACTATTTCGTCGGGTGTTGATGCGCCCGCCATGATACCGACACTATTTACTTTCTTGAACCAGATTTTTTTGAGTCCTTCGGCGGATTCTATCCAAAAAGTGTTCGGGTTTATTTTTTTTGATATCTGGTAGAGCCTTTTTGTGTTGGCGCTTTTCGCGCCGCCGACGATAAGTACCGCGTCATTTTGCTTTGGTAGTGTCTCGATCTCTTTTTGTTTTATCGCGGTTATCGCGCAGGTGGTCTTAAAGAGCTCCACATCAGGTATGATCTTCCTAAGTTTTTCAACAATGCCGTTTATATTGGATATCGACTGCGTAGACTGCGTCACTACCCCGGCTTTGTTGATATTTTTTAGTCTAGGGTACGGGATTTTGTCAGGCGACTCAATAATAATGGGCTTCTTGGTCAATTGCCCTTCTATCCCCTTCACTTCAGTGTGGCCCTTGTCGCCTATTATGATCACTTGCCTGTCTTTCTCTATTTTTCCTGCGATGGCATATATGTCCTTCACCCTGGGACAGGTAGCGTCCGCTATTTCAAAACCGGAGGCGACCGCCTTCTCAAAGGCTTCGCGCCCGGCGCCATGGGCGCTGATTATGAGTATCGCGTTTTCGCGGGGGGTGATCCTTTTGATCTTCTTTATGCCTCTATTTTCAAGGTCCTCTACGACAAATTTGTTATGCACAATATCGCCGAGCACATATAAGTTTTTACGGTTACCGGCCAGTGCCAGGCTCATATTTATCGCGCGCCTCACACCGAAACAAAACCCCGAACTTTTTGCGACATTTATCTTCATATTTTCGCGGCCACGATATCCAGCTTTTTTGAGATCCCCGATACCACGCCGGCCAGTTCATTTTTGTACGCTTGGCGCATTTTCAGGGAAGAAACAGCCGTTAAAGAAGCCGACAGAAGCCCCCTCGCCTCTTTCAGGCAATACACCGGCGCTCCGGTCCCTTTTATTGTCGAAAGCAAGTTTTTCTTATCGGCAACTGTTTTATTTTTTTTCTGAAAGACGCGAAGAAACGCGGTTTTATCTTTTCCGGGAAGCTCATTGTACGCCTTCCATACTAAAAGCGTTTTTTTCGCTTCATCAAGATCGGATAGTATGGGTTTGCCTATTTCCTTTTCCGTCGAAAAAATGTCCAACAAGTCATCCGTTATCTGAAAGGCCTGCCCGATCTTTACCCCTGTCTCAGACAGTTTCGTAAGCTGTTTTTTGTCGGCTCCGGCAAGCACCGCTCCGATAAAAAGCGGAGCGCTGAAAGTGTATCTGGCGGTTTTCGCGGTGTAGATCATGTAGATATCGTTTTTGTTGATCGCGTCGAGCGGTTTAGCGCCGCTCACGACATCTAAAAACTCGCCGGCGCACGTCATCGCGGCGGCACTGGTAAACTCTTTCAACGCTCTTTCTTTGTATTCGTTTTTTGACTTTACCCCGGAAAGCGCGTCAAATGCCATCATAAAAACAACATCGCCCGCGACTATGCTCAAACCCGCGCCAATGGCGTTTTTCGCGGCAAACCCAAGCCGCTTATTGAACCAATTATGCAAAGAAGGTTTACCGCGCCTTGTGTCCGAGTTATCTATCACATCATCGTGGATCAGCAGAAAATCATGCATTAGCTCGAGCGAAACAGCGGCGCGTACTAAGTTTTTATTTAAGAGCCTGTCGATACGGGAATAGCCCTGATATGCCAGTAAGAACAGAACGGGCCTTATTCTTTTACCGTCACGAAGCACAAAGTCTTCTATTCCTTCAGACAAAAGCGGCACAATTTTTTTTACGCCGTAATCTCCTTCAGAAGATTTGAGCATCGCGCGCATTTCCAGATCTATACGAGATTTCATCTCACGAAACATAGCGCTTAATGTATCACACCCTTATCTCTCCTTCAATAACTTTCCCGTTTGCCCCCGGATCAGGCGAGGGAAACCCCCAAGTGGAGTTAAGAGTGCGGGCGTAGTTTTTGAGACCCTGGGCACTTTCCCAATCCGACGATCTCAACGCGGGGAATACGCTGTTGTTTTGAAGCAGTGGTTCCGCCATGGCGTCTAAAAAGCCCTCTCCCATTGACGTTCCGGGAACCGGCGAATACTCCGAAAGAGATACATTCGCTCCCATCCCATGCACCAGATCTACCGCTTCTTTTGTTTCGCCAAGATCACTTCCCGGCGCACCCAGGAGAATGTACGCCGAGTATTCGCCATGCCTGTAACCTGCCTCTTTTAGAAATGACACGGCATTTTTGAATTCGTTTAATGACACTTTATCGTGCCAGGTGCGTTCTTTTTCGGGATCCGTTGTCTCAAGGCTCAATATGGGCTTAATAAAATCCAATTTTCTCATAAGCCCGGCGATCTCTCCAGAAACGGACTTGGCATGTAACCCGTTCGGGGTATAGAATTTAGCCGGCATACCCAAAGAAAGTATTTTTTCAAAATACCCGGTGATGTGTTTTTTGTCTAACAAGAGAGCGTCGTCATAAAAAGCAAAGTTTTTTATACCCATCCCGTATAATATTTTAAACTCTTCTACCGCCTTATCGATACTTTTCAGCATAAATTCAGGGTTTAGGAGGCGCTGCGCGCAATACGAACAGTTAAAAGGACACCCCAATGAGGTCTTCAGCACCGCGTACCGGCTTTTCGGGTACCAGGAAAAATCTATCGTCTCATTTAGGATGTTTTCCGGGGAAAGATCCATATCGCGTTCCAAAATTTCATTCAGCTTTTGTATCTCAAAATTCCTAAGTACAATATCGGCCCCGCTTCTTCCGGCGGCATGCTCAAATGAAAGGCTGGCATAGATACCCCCCAAGATTACCGGGACCCCCGGGTAGACCTCCTTCAATAACTTTATCGCCATAATTACACCCGGGTACCAGTAAGTCATACCGGATGTAACCAAAATATGATCGGGTTTTTCCGGCGGTAATGCCTCTACAAAAGTACTTATAGGAAGGCCATACGCCGGTAATTCCTGGGTACATGCTTTAACTTTTCGGGCTTTTCGACATCAGAGGAAAAAAATTTTCCGGTGCCGTCAGGATGATCATCGAAGCTGAAGGCGCCAAGAGGATGATGCCTGTCCATGCAGTCGACATACGAGACCCTAAAGCCATGTTTTTTAAGAATAGCGGAGAGTTTAAGAAGCCCCCACGGTTTCATCCACAGGTCATATGCCGCGAAATCGTATATCCAGGGATTTACTAGGAGAATATGTTTCACGTTTATATTATAATGTCCGCATGGAACAACGGCCATTCTTTTCTGTCATTATTCCTTCGTTCAATAGGTGCGGATTCCTGCAAAAAGCCGTCGGGTCCGTTATGGATCAGACTTTCGAGGACTTTGAACTTATCGTTATAGATGACGGATCGACGGACGGAACGGCGGGATTTTTAAAAAGCTGCGCCGACCCCCGTTTACAATATTTCTCACATGCAAATAAAGGCGTCTCTACTGCCCGTAATCTTGGCATAACGAAATCATGCGGGACTTATCTATCATTTCTTGATTCCGACGACAGCTGGACACGCGACAAACTTGAAAGAACCCACGATTATGTAAAAAAATATCCCGGTATCAGGATCTTCCATACCGAAGAGATCTGGTACAAGAAAGGCAAAATACTGCCGCAGAAAAAAATACACAAAAAACCCGACGGTTTAGTTTATGAAAACGCTTTAAAGATTTGCTGTATCGGCATGTCAACCGTAACCATACATAAGGATGTTTTTAAAGATGTCGGTCTGTTTGACGAGACATTCGAGGCCTGTGAAGATTATGACCTGTGGCTTAGGACATCGCCAAAATATGAAGTTAAACTCATTCCCGAAGCCCTGACGCTAAAAGACGGCGGAAGGCCCGACCAATTGTCGAACCGCGTCTGGGGCCTCGACCGTTTCCGCATAAAAGCCCTGGAGAAAATGTTAGTTTCGGGAACTTTGACGCGTGACAAATACGAACTCACACTGCTGGAACTGAAGAAAAAATGCTCAATATTCGCTCTCGGAGCAACAAAACGCGGAAACAAAAAGGCCGCAGAGCATTATCTATCTCTAGCGGCCTCTTTTGTAAAAAATTAAGATTGATTAGCGCTGCCAAGCACATTGATGTTCTTATACTTGTACATTTTGATCAGCTCATCGCGCGCGGGACCTAAATATTTTCTCGGGTCGAACTCGCCCGGTTTCTCGGCGAATACCTGGCGGATCTTGGCGGTCATGGCTAAGCGCCCGTCGCTGTCAATATTGATCTTGCAAACCGCGGATCTCGCGGCACGGCGAAGCTGGTCTTCGGGCACGCCTACGGCATTGTCCATTTTACCGCCATATTTGTTTATCATTGCCACATACTCGGGCATAACGGAACTCGCGCCGTGAAGCACTATCGGAAAACCCGGTATCCTTCTTTCAACCTCTTCAAGAATATCGAACCTAAGAGGCGGCACCGATTCGCCCGGCTTAAGTTTGAACTTATAAGCGCCGTGCGAAGTACCTATGGATATGGCAAGCGAATCCACGCCAGTTCTTTTCACGAATTCCTCAACCTCTTCGGGTTTTGTGTAATGTGTTGCCTCGTGGCTGACCTCGTCCTCAATTCCGGCTAAAACACCCAATTCGCCTTCAACAGACACGCCATGTTTATGAGCGAACTCGACAACTTTTTTAGTCAAGATAACGTTGTCGTCAAACTTATGCGCCGAACCATCGATCATTACGGACGAAAAACCGGTCTCAATACATGAAACGCAAAGTTCATACGTATCACCATGGTCCAAATGCAACGCCACCTGAATATTCGATCCGGCTTCCTTTATTATCTCCATGGCGCCTTTGGCCATGTGTCTCAAGAGTGTCTGGTTAGCGTATTTCCTGGCGCCGCTGGAGACCTGCAGAATTACTGGGGATTTCGTCTCGATGCAAGCCTGTATTATCGCCTGAAGCTGTTCCATATTGTTGAAATTGTAACCGGGAACCGCGTATTTGCCTTTTATCGCCTTCACGTACAGGTCAGCGGTCGTAGTCAAACCTATTTCTTTGTAAGAAACCATATTGCCCTCCCTTAGTTTTTTTGAGACTTATTAAACCTCAGCTAATTTTACCCGTTTTCGACGGTAATACAAGCAAAAAGTCGTTCATGGTCCATTGTTCATGGTTCATCATTCATGGTATCTAAAAATCGTCATTGCGAGGATCCGCCGCAGGCGGAGACGAAGCAATCTCATGTCTATCTGAAGAGATTGCTTCGCCCTCGCTTCGCTCGGGCTCGCAATGACGGCGTGTGGATCTAAACACGCTTCCACGCGAAAAGCTTGTCTTTCGACTTGACGGCAAACGGAACTTTTATTCCCACCGCCGCGCCTTTTTCGGCGCGTTCTATGAACCTGTTCCTGATCTGCATTTCTTCTACAATAATAAATTCCGCCTGGGTACTTTTTCCCAAAAATAGTACCTTGTCCCCGAGCACTATGCCGCCGTTAGAAAGAACTACTTCCGCCACGCCTATTTTCGGATAATACTTTTCCACGGTCCCGATAAAAACTTTCTCATACTCATTCTCAAGATCCCTCGAATACCATTCCTTCGGTCCGCCAAGATAGAACCCGTTAGAGAACCCGCGATTGTAAAATTCCTGCAGTTTTTTATACAAGCTTTTTTTGAACAACTCCGTTAACTTGCCTTCACAATATGCGTCCAAAGCGCTTCTGTACACCCTGACAGTCTCCTTGACGTACTCCGAGGACCTGATACGACCTTCTATTTTGAACGAATGTATCCCCGCATCGATCAGTTTATCGATAAACATTATCGTGCAAAGATCTTTAGGGCTTAAAACATAATCCTTACCTATTATATACTCGCTCTCTCCCCTCGTATCTTTAATGACATATTCTCTGCGGCAAGGCTGCACACATTTCCCCCTATTGGCCGACTTATGGAAAGTGTGTTCGGAAAGAAGGCATCTCCCCGAAACACTCACGCACATGGCGCCATGGATGAATGTTTCTACATCACAATCGATC
>JADFYD010000031.1:0-3959 GCA_015233235.1 Candidatus Omnitrophota bacterium
CGGATGAATAAATCCCGTGTATTTAGCCCCGTATGGTTTAGTATAGTACTTTGAAGTCCGTTGACCCGGCTGATGGCAAAGGTCACAAATGCATTGTTCACTGTCAATGCATAATCGTATTCGGCGTGAAATAGCCCAATAGATGTGGCAAGGATTAACATCTTGGCTGGTAAACGTATTTGAATATGTTTTTTCTTTTTTGCCTTTCTCATCCTTCAGCGTCTGCGCTGCGGACACTCTGGTTTCCTTTAACCATGGAAATTTATCGGCATTATCGTTTTTTTCTGTCGTGCCAAAAATCGCCAACTCATCCACATCAAGCACATTGCACCATACGGTTCTCCACAGATTGTTATCTAAAACTATAGTACTTACCGGCCCGCCACCACGAAGCCCTGCCCAATGACCGCGACCGCCCTCAGGTGCGTTTATTTGCAAGGTTAACAATGCCTGTGCACCACAAGACAAACATAATTGTTTAATGCGATCTCTTTTTATAAACAAATCTTTGTTTTGTTTTAATGTTTGTTCGCCCGGCTCATCTATTAAAAGGTTTGCTATCCCTTCTTCGGTTTTTTTCTCTTCCTTCTCAATATTCAAATCCTGCATAAACCGCGGGCCGACGCCATCAAGCTCAAAGGCGAACGTTATCGGCGCAAACTTTTTTTTGAGTTCAGCTGCTGAGGGCGGGGTATTCAGCCAAGATCGCCAATCGCTATTGTCTTTCGGGGCACAGGTTGTCTGCAAAAGCCCAATCAGAAATTGTATAAGCGCGCCGTTGAAATCCGGCCGCACTGCCGCAAGCTCAATTATTTCATGATCCGTGCCCATTCCCTCGGTAATCTGCCAGGGAGCGATCTTTATCTTCTCTCCAGTTTTCGTGCGTGCCGGGATCCACCTGTCATTGATCAGATTCATTCGATTCTCCTTGTACTTGCACTCGAAGTCCGCGCCTAATATTGTAAAGAATTGTGATAATTTCGCCCGCGGCACTAACCGCTTTACCATAAAATATATTCTCTTTTTCAATCAAAGGAATAACAACGCAAAACTTACCTTTATCCGGCATCAATTCCTTTGCGTCCTCTATAGCCTTACGATCACCCTCGGCTTCTTTGGCTATCAGATATCGCGCGATCAATACTTCCGAAAGTCTCCAATCGTTATTATTAAATGGCACAAGCACATCATTCTTCCACCTTGCCAATCGAACTGTTGTTTGAACATCCCCCAGTCGCGTTGGCGCTTTTTCATCATCAAGCCAATTCAAGCCCGGCATATATCCCGCCCTGAGATTCAACGATTGAAACTGGCCAACTCCTGCGCGTGCTCGATCATTACCGCCGGCCCTGTCTTCCTGCCGTTGCAAGCTTTCAGGAATTTCGTCTTGTGAATTTTCACCATACACAAATTCGATCATATCCCGCGCGTCCTCGGGCATGCGAAATTTTTTGTGTTCGGCCAGCCATTTTGCCGTAAGCCATAGCTGTCCATGATGCTCGTAAATATTTGCCGCTTTGGGAAATACCGCTTTATACCAGTCTTTATCGATAACCGCTTCAAGCACCGGAGCGAATACAGTAAGCTCAGGCGTTCCACGCTTATCGCTTTTATCTGTCCGATCACCATGTGCGTCACGCGCGTGGCGGCACAATCTACCCGCACGTTGAATAATGAGGTCCATGCGCGCAAGGTCTGTTATCATATAGTCAAAATCAATATCCAGCGACTGCTCAACCACCTGTGTGGCAATAACCACCTTGCCTCTCCGCGTAATACCCCCTGAGTTTTTACCGAATAGATCGGTGATCCGTTTTTCTATCAACAGCCGGTCACCCAAAGCGTAACGCGCATGGAACAGAGTGATCTGATCAACATCTATGTGTTTGCTTACAGCTTCATATGCCGCTTGCGCATCAAATACTGTATTGCGCACCCAGCATATATTTTTGCCGGCCTCAACAACCGCTTTGAGCATAGCGACAATGTCATTTTCGCTATGTTGCAAATGAACATTTACAATTCTACGCAGAGCAAGCGGAGAATCGACCGAAAGCTCACTAAAGTCTGTTCCCATAATGCCGGTAACAAGCGGGTAGGCGGTACTCAAGATTACTTTATCGTCATAACTCATGCCTTTTCCCTCGGTGAACGCGGACAGAAATTGTTTCCGCGCGCAAACCGGCAAGGTCGCTGACAACAGAATCACACTTCCGCCCTGCGCCGCGTGAAACTTAAGTAATGTGCATAGGAGCTTATTCATATAGGAATCATAGGCATGCACTTCGTCCACAATAAGAACTTTGCGATGCAACCCTAAAAGACGCAAAGACTGATGTCGGGCCGGCAATATAGCCAACAAGGCCTGATCGATCGTTCCTACGCCAACATGGGCAAGCAATGCCTTTTTCCGATTATCATAAAGCCAGGCTTTTGTGTCTGCCTGCGCGTTCTCGCTGTCATCGCCATCGCCAAAAACCTCAGCGGTATTTTCTAAAGCAAGGTATTGCCGGCTAGCACTATGAGCAAGAATAAGCGCCGGATTTGACGCGTCGGCGAACAGTTTCCGATAGACCCGCTCAATGCGCTCATGCATAGCATTTGCCGTAGCCATTGTCGGTAAACCAAAATACATTCCGCCAGCATATCCTGCTGCAATAAGTCGGTGGGACAGCATGAATGCGGCCTCAGTTTTGCCTGCGCCAGTTATTTCCTCAACAATAAAGAGATTACCATCCGGCGATATAGGGATCCGCTCAGCTAATAGCTGTAACGGCGTGGCGTGTTTATACGCAAATATTTTAGTAATGTTTACTCGGCTTGCCGCCGGAACAGGCAAAATACCGCTTTCATTTATCGCAGTTTGCGCCTGCGGCAATGCTTTTTTATCCCAATATTCTTTAAGCGGCTGTTCTGTTTGCTGTAATGGAAACCATCTCGAATTCGAACCGATCCAATCCGCCAGCACCATAAAACCGGCAACCAGCCAGGACAACTCTTTCATGAGCTGTTCATCTCGCAACAAAAATTGAATGTCAGCCGGCATGCCAGTGATTTTTTTAAGATCCTAAATGAAATCGATCGCATCATCCACGGGAAATATTCTTGTATCAAAATAAGCGTTTATAGCGTTACTCGGCGGCCTGCCATGATGCCCCGATGACGCGGAAAACCACGCGTCAAGATGATCTAAAATCGTGTTTTGGTCACTGCTAAAAACCCTACCCGCATATTCACGCCAAAATCTATGCCCTAAGGACCAGTGCTTCTCCTGATACGCCGCATGCAGTCCCTTCCCGCGCAAAGACCTGGCCAATTCCGGAATTTGGTTTTGAAAACCATCAGAAAACTTTCCGATGTCATGCACGGCACACAGAAAAACAATGATCGGCACAATATTTTTTTCTTGGCATTTCAGTTTTTCCGCAATATGTTTTGAAACTCCTAATCTGTCCGCCAGAATCTGACCTACGGCCGCTACGTCAAGGCAATGGTATGGCAATAAATGACATATTTCATCGTCCGCGAACCCTCGAGATGCTTTGCCCCAATATTTGTAGTACGTTGGCAACATCTATTCCTTTTCCTATTATTGTTGCTATAGTTAATCCTGATCTATTTCCATTTTATATTTAACCTGCGCTGCGCAACCGTTTTTGTTCTTCCCTGTCCCCCAGGTAGTTCTGTTTTGACACAATGGGGCGTTTCAGCCTTATTCAAGCGCTTTTCTGACGTTGCCGGCGATACTTCCACATAGTCGCAATTAGCAGTGCAATATTTCCCGTCGGATGATTGAAGTTTGAGTTGTACGATTTATTCGTACAACTGACCACATACATCCTACTTAAATCTTTTTTTGAGGTTGCTCCAATACCAGCGAAGGACGGAACTATCAATGAACATTCCAATACAGTAATTTTACATCTCCCGCGCGACAGCGTCGTGTCGTTAAATAAAAA
>JADFYD010000031.1:4054-12670 GCA_015233235.1 Candidatus Omnitrophota bacterium
AGTCCGTACCCGCATAACAACCATCTTGTTTGCATCAGGAAATAATTTGCGGGGGAATTTTCTACTGTCCGAAGCCGGAATTATCCAGATCTACAAACCGGCAAGTTTGAAAATTCAGGACTAACTTTTGGGGACCCGAGGCACAATAAGAGGATTCAAAAAGTACAGATAAAATTGTGCCGAGGGGCGGTAAAAATCGGAGCAAGGAACCAAACAGCGGAATGTCAGAAGCGAACCGAATAAGGATGAGATCAATTCGGCGGCGCTTTATTTTTTAGCCGGGAGGAGATAGAGGTCAACAAAAAATACAAGCAATATCAAGAAGAATGAGAAGTATACGAACGCGTCGCCGTTCTCGGTATAGAACGATCGCCTGTTCGAGATCTCGATATCCTGGGTATCTACGCCTTTCACAAAAATGTCTTTGCCAAAGGAGTTCACCCTCGAATATACGACTCCCTTAGGGCTTATAAAACATGAAATTCCCGTGTTTGCCGCCCGGGCGATCGATACTCTGTTCTCGACGGCCCTGAACACGGTCGCCTGCAAATGCTGTTCGGCCGCGGGAGTATCGCCGAACCATGAGTCATTAGTGATGTTCACCAGAAAATTCGCCCCGCCTTTCACGAACGTTCTTACAAGTCCCGGAAAACAGTCCTCGAAACAGATGAGGGCCGAGAACTTGTAAAAATACGAGACATGGCTTATGCCTTTTTCGCCTAAATTAAAAACACTGTTTGTCCGTAGCGGGAACAGCGTATACCTTTTTCCCCTTTTTATGTCGCCCATAGGCTTATCAATAAGCCCCCTAAAAAAAGGCAGGGCTTTCTCAAAAGGAACGTATTCGCCGAACGGTACTATATGGATCTTGCTGTAGACATCCGCTATCCCCTTCGCGGGCGAGTCAAAGAGAGCGCTGTTAAAATATGCGCCGTCCTTGAGATAGATCGCGCCGAAAACAAGCGGTATGCCGCCCGCTCCAACCAAATCCTTTATGTCCGCCGGTTCGTACGCCGAACTCACGGTGTAAGGGTAAGAGGTCTCGGGCCATACTATCATGTCCGGTTTCTGTTTCACGGCTTCAAGCGTTAAATTCTTGTATGTCTCAAAATTCTGAGCGGAATATTTTTCGTCAAACTTGCACTCTGAGGGTATATTGCCCTGAATAACGCTAAGTTTCGCTACACCCCTCAGGGTATCGCTGCTAAAACAGTGTTCGCTGTACATTATGGCGAACACTATCAAGAGAAGCCCCATCATCATGTGCGAAACAGCGCGTTTGCCTCTCGTGAACGAATTAAATAAAGCGACGTTAAAGACCGCTATCATGAAAGATATACCGTAAAACCCGGTAATATCGGCTATTTGAATAAGACGGACGTTTTCGTATTGGGTATAACCGAGATAACCCCATGGGAATCCCGTAAGAGCGTACATGCGTATGTACTCTAAAACAACCCAGATGAACCCCAGCACCAAGGGCTCGACATTTTTTTTGAAAACAAAGGCAGCCGCCAAAGCGAAGATCCCGAAATACAGCGAAAAATAGATGATAAGCGAAACCGTCGCTAAAATGGAGACATTTACCAGCCACCAGATAAGACCCGAGAAAAACACAAGCCCCGCGAGATAACCGTACAGAAATGCTTGTTTATAATTTTGCAGCCGGCGCATGAGGAAGAAAAGAGGGATAAGGCACACCCACGCGAACACGCTGTAGTTGAACGGGGGGAAGGCGAGGAGCATCAGAATGCCCGAGATCGCAGCTAGCAACAGATTGCTCATCAATTTTTTCATGTTTTTATTTCCCGCAGCATTTCTTATATTTCTTCCCGCTTCCGCACGGGCAAGCGTCATTGCGGCCGACCTTGGGTTCGTCTCTCCGTACTTGTGCTATATGTTCCTCACGGGCGCCATGAGACATACCGTGACCATAAGCGCCGCCCTGGGCGCCGGACGCGCCGTCATCATCACCATCAGAAAGATCTCCGCCTCCTCCCGCCGTCTGCATCGACATCGGCACAAAAGCCTGGTGTTCCATTTTGCCTCTAGTGATGTCAAAAACGGGGTTCTTGAACTTTTCCTCGACGGCCGACATTTTCATAACACGTTCGGCGATCTCTTCGTCTATTCTCATCATAAGCTCGCGGAACATACCGAACGCCTCATGCTGAAATTCCACGAACGGGTCCTTTTGGGCGTAAGCGCGCCACGATATGCCTTCACGCAGATCATCAAGTTCTCTCAAATACTCTTTCCAGTTCATATCGATAGTGGTCAACATCACCATGCGTTCGAGGTTGTACATGTTCTCGGCGCCGAGAATTTTCACGCGCATCTCATACCCCTTCGTCGCTTCCTCGAGGATAAGGTTCATTACGTCGCGCGCGGACTGGAACTCGATCTCGCCGGGCCTTACGTTTATCACATATTTCAAACGGATATTTTTTGACACTTCCTCAGGCTGCGGATCTTTGTCCCACGTCTCGAGTATCGACTCCAGGCCCACTTCAAGGCATTCAATGAACTCTTCTTTCAGGGATTTCTGCGTAAGTATCATTCTTCTGCGCCGATAAATGACTTCCCTTTGTTTATTCATTATGTCGTCGTATTTTAGGAGATGTTTTCGTATCTCAAAATTCTGCATCTCAACCCTTTTCTGGGCAGTCCTGATCGCTCCCGTGACAAGCGGGTTCTCAATGACCTCGCCTTCAGCCATGCCGAGAGTATCCATTATCCCTTTTATCCGGTCCGAACCGAATATCCTCATAAGATCGTCTTCCAGAGAAAGATAAAACTGGCTGGCGCCCGGATCGCCCTGACGGCCGGACCTTCCGCGGAGCTGATTATCGATCCTCCGTGACTCGTGCCGCTCCGTACCCACAACGTGGAGCCCTCCGGCCTGTATGACTTTTTCGTGCGCTTCTTTGGTTTTTTCTTTGTATTCCGCGAGATACTTTTCGAAAGCCTTCACCCTCTCTTCCGGGTCGTCAATGCCAAGTTTTTCGACCTCGTCATTTGCCATCGCTTCGGGGTTACCGCCGAGAAGAATATCCGTACCGCGGCCGGCCATGTTAGTGGCTATCGTGACGCCGGCGAATCTTCCAGCCTGCGCGACGATATGGGCTTCTTTTTCGTGATACTTCGCGTTCAGCACATTATGTTTCACTCCTTTTTTGGTAAGGAGCTGGCTGAGCCGCTCGGATTTTTCTATCGATACCGTACCGACAAGTACCGGCGCGCCCTTCGAATTCAATTCGGCGACAGCGTTTATAATAGCGTCAAATTTTTCTTTTTCGGTCTTGTAAATGCGATCGGGGTAATTTTTTCTGCAAAGCGGCTTATTCGTGGGTATCTGGACTACAGGTAGAAGGTAAATGCCCTCGAATTCCATCTCTTCGGTCTTCGCCGTGCCGGTCATGCCTGACAGTTTGTCATACATACGGAAATAATTCTGCAAAGTGATAGTCGCTAAAGTCTGGCTTTCCCTCTGCACCTCAACGCGTTCCTTCGCCTCAAGCGCTTCGTGTATGCCGTCGGAAAAACGCCTGCCGGGCATCATCCTGCCCGTAAAAGTGTCTACGATGATTATTTTGTTGTCGTTGACGACATAATCCACGTCTTTGTCGAAAAGTATATATGCTTTCAGGAGCTGTTTAATGCTCTCCACGTTTTTCTGCTTTTCATCGTACATCATGGTAAGTTCGGTCTCTCGTTTTATCCTGTCCTCGTCGGGCATGTCCGTACCAGCCAGTTCCGCCATTTTGGCATCCAGGTCCTCCAGCATAAACTCGACCGAGAACTTATCTTTCATAAGAGAGAGGCCTTTGGCGCTGAAGACGGCGTCCCTGGATTTTTCGTCATACACATAATAAAGTTCCTCAACAAGTTTTTCTTTTTCGGCTTCCATCATTTTGCCTTCAAGTAACGATTCCGCCCTGTCGAGAAGAGATTTTACCTCCCGGTCTTTCATGATAATGTCCAGGAATTCCCTGTTCTTGGGGTCGGCTTTATGCACCAGGTAAAGATAATTTCCGGCCTCCTCCCTGTTCTCTTTGCCTTCTTTAAAAAGCGTCTTGAATTTAGAGATATATTCCCTGACCAGACGTTTTTGGTTCTTTACCACTTCCTCGACAACGGGGCGCATGGCGTTGTAGGCGTCGTTGGTCTCGTCAACCGGCCCGGAAATAATAAGCGGCGTCCTCGCCTCGTCGATAAGTATGCTGTCGACCTCGTCGACGATCGCGTATCCCAAATGACCCTGTACCATTTCTTCTTCGCTCGTCACCATATTGTCGCGCAGATAATCGAACCCGAATTCGTTGTTTGTACCGTAAACGATATCACAGGCGTAAGAGATTTGCTTAGCGGACGGCGTCATATCATGCTGGATAACGCCCATCGAAAGCCCGAGAAATTTGTAGATCGGCCCCATCCACTCGGAGTCTCTTCTCGCCAGATAATCATTCACAGTTACTATGTGGACCCTTTCCCCGGCAAGCGCGTTCAGACTCGCCGGAAGTGTCGCGACAAGTGTTTTTCCTTCACCGGTAGCCATCTCCGAAATATTTCCCTGATGCAGGATAAGACCTCCCAAAAGCTGAACGTCAAAATGCCTGAGACCTATGGTCCGCTTTGAGGCTTCCCGCACAAGCGCAAAAACCTCCGGTATCCTGCTTTCCATAGCCTCGTTCTTTATCCGCACGACTTCCTTCTTGTGCTTATTCCTCTCCGGCGGCGTTCCGGCGGAGAAAATAAGTTCCCGCAGAGCCTCGATCTCCACTTCCCGTTTTTTCAGGGCTTCCACCAGTTCTTTTCTAATTGACGAGGCTCTCTCCTTTATCCCATCGTCGGATAACTTAGATACCTCAGCCTCAAGCGCGCTGGTCTTATCGACGAGCGGCTGCAGTTTCTTGAGCCTTCGTTCATCTTGTGTACCGAATATTTTATGAAGTAACGTTCCAATCATCGTCCTCTCCCTTTTGTCGTTGGTCGTTTGTCGTTAGTCGTTAGTTTTATTTTGCTAAACAACTGCCTCAGCGTCTACTATCACACTAACGACTAACGACTAGCGACTAACGACTGGCATTTGCATTATTCCTATCCACGCGCCATGAATTTCAAATACGCTTCAATGAAACCATCCAGTTCGCCGTCCAAGACATCTTCGGCGCTGGAAGTCTCAAAATCCGTCCTGTGGTCTTTCACCATTTTGTATGGGTGCAATACGTACGACCTTATCTGACTGCCCCACTCGATTTTCTTTTTACTGTCGTAAGATTTATTTATTTCTTCGTCGCGCCTTCGTTTTTCAAGATCGTAAAGTCTCGATTTTAAGACGTTCATGGCCGAGGCTTTATTTTTGTGCTGAGACCTTTCATTTTGACATTGCACGACCAGCCCCGACGGGATATGTGTTATCCTTACGGCCGAATCGGTCGTGTTAACATGTTGTCCGCCGGCGCCGCCCGATCTATAGGTGTCTATTTTGAGATCCGTTTCATTGATCTGTATATCTATGTCATCCAGTATTTCCGGCACGACATCGACCGAAGCGAACGATGTATGCCGTCTTTTATTGGCATCGAACGGGGATATTCTTACAAGCCTGTGCACACCTATTTCAGATTTTAAATTGCCGTAAGCGAATTCACCGCTTATGGTGAATGTCACGTTCTTGATCCCCGCTTCCTCACCCGTGAGCTGATCGAGAACTTCAAGTTTATGCCCGTGTGACTCGGCCCATTGCACGTACATCCTGAAAATCATAGAGACCCAATCACATGATTCGGTACCGCCGGCTCCGGCATTAATGCTGAGTATCGCGTTGCATTTGTCGGTCTTCTCGCCCAGCAAACTCCTGAACTCAAGACGGTCGATCTCCCCGGCCAATTTATCGGTTTCGGACTTTATTTCGGTAAGCGTATGCGTATCATCGGCTTCGACCATCCCGGCGAGCTCTTTTATGGAAATAATATCTTTCTCGGCCGCGACGAAAGGATTTATGACGGATTTAATGGACCTCAGCTCTTCGGACAGTTTTTTCGCTTCTTCCTGGTTCTTCCAGACCTCGGGACTATTCAGAGCCCCTTCCAACTCTGTCATGCGCGACCGTTTATGGCCGTAGTCAAAGATACCCCCTGATCTCTTCCAGCTTCTTTCCCGCGTTATCCAAGCTCCGTTTCAAATCTTCAAGCATTATCTCTCCTCTTGTGCAGTGG
The DNA here is from genome assembly GCA_015233235.1 of Candidatus Omnitrophota bacterium. Taxonomy (GTDB): domain Bacteria; phylum Omnitrophota; class Gorgyraeia; order Tantalellales; family Tantalellaceae; genus JADFYD01. The sequence continues at coordinate 10,276 of JADFYD010000031.1, forward strand.
GGCATTATAACAGAAAGCCCGCGTCATTTAAAGCTTATCATCGCGTTCTTTTTAGCTTCTGGCCGTATGGGCAAAGCTGATAAGAACATATGCCGTCAACGTATAAACCAATATGATGCCAAGGACCTCCTTGGGTTTTAATTCATGTACGGTCCTGACACCTATGCCCAAAAGAACGAGCCCCCATATGTACACCGCTATATCCACTATCGGAATGAAACTATAGACCAAAGCGGCCGCCGAATAGGCGCATACGCTGAATGTAGACTGAAAACCTTTTTTACCTCCCGCCAGGAAAACAAAAAAATGCACAATACCGGCATTTATGAAAATGAACGGTATCGCAGCAAGGGAAAAAATAATGAATTTTTCCGTTGCCGCGACCATTTCTCCGGAGAGCACCGACAGGAATAAAGTGATCAGGCTGGACAGAAAAACACAGACAAGCGAGAATATTAAAGGATCTTTGTACCCGGTTCTCGCCGGCATACACGCGAAAAACTTTTTGGGATCGAGCACCACCGCTTTCCAGGTCTTCAGGAACTTATAGACGAAAGTTTTCCGGAAGTATCCGCGCTCGGGCCTGTCGCATACTATTTTTTCGGTGTTCACATATTCTTTCCCCGGCATTACGGTCCGGCAGTATTTACATCTCAGGGCCGAATCGGGTATTTCCTGTTTGCATTTCGGACAAATTTTCATATTACCATCCCCCTTTATTCACTCATATTTTATCGCGAAGTCTGCGGTGGTAAGTGACCGCAAAGCGGTGCGCTTCGTCACGGATACGCTGGATAAGGAGAAGAACGCGCGCACCCGGCGAGAACCGTATAGGAGCTTTTTTATCCGAAATATACACATGGTTGAATTCCTTAGCGATGCTGGCGACCTGAAGTCCGCCAAGCCCCAATTTTTCCAGGACTTCTTTTGCGGCGCTCTGATGCCCCTTCCCGCCGTCTATAAGGACCAGGTCCGGAAGCGCTGCGCCTTCTCTCACCAGGCGTGAATATCTGCGTTCTACGACCTCCTTGATCATCGCGTAATCATCGATACCCTCGAATGTCCTTATACGAAAATGCCTGTAGTTTTTTTTGTCCGGTCTGCCTTCTACAAAACGCACCATAGATCCTACCGCCTTCTCGCCGGAAATGTTGGAGATGTCGAAACATTCTATCGCTCGCGGAAAAACAACAAGGCCAAGTACGCTCATAAGTTCACTGAGCTCCCCGTAAATGGGAGTTTTCCCCTGGTCTCGTGAGGCCTGCAGGGACAAAACCGCCTCCAGTCTTCTCTTCGCTTCGATAGATCTTTCATATCGGCGCGCCGCGGAGGATTCCGCCATTTCTTTTTTCAGGGACAGGGCAAGATCTTTTATTCTGCCTTCGAGGAACGCTTTTAGATCTTCGACTGTTTTTGCGTATTCTTTTTCGGAAATTTTATTTTCACACGGTGCCGCGCACTGGCCGATGTGATATTCCAGGCAGACTTTTTTCTTAACATGCGCGCAAGTTCTGAGAGGAAAAACTTTTTTCATAAAAAAAAGTGCTTCTTTCAGGGCACCGACATCGGTGTATGGGCCGTAATAGAGGGCCCCATCCGCGGTCTTCCTGCGCGTTACGGTAAGTCGCGGAAATCTTTCGTTCACGCTTAGTTTCAAATACGGGTACGATTTATCGTCTTTAAGTTCAATGTTAAATCTCGGGGCATTGTCCTTTATAAGCGCCGCTTCGTAAACAAGCGCTTCCGATTCCGAAGGTGCCGTGACAAAATCGATATCGGCTATCTCTCTTCTAAGAAGTTCAAGACGATTATCGAACGCGCGTCCTTTCTGAAAATATGACCTCACCCTCTTCCTGAGATTTTTCGCCTTACCTACATAGATGATCTTGCCGGCATTGTTCAGGAAGAGGTATATACCCGGGAAGTTGGGAAGAGCGTCAAGTTTGGATTTTAGTGAGTTCATCGCCCTAACCGCCGCAATATGGATCCTTTTATTTCCTTGATGCCCTCGATTTTAAATATTACCGCCGCTATGACATAAACCACCATACTGACAGCTATGATCGCGCCTAGATGAATAGCCGCGTCCAGGCCCTTTATACCGTCTTTTAGCCATAAATGCCTCAAAATGACCGCGGCCGATACCATGACAAGCGACGCCGCAGAGATCTTAAGAAATGCTCTTATAAGGTCCCTGGTGCCAATGTCACCGATCTTTTTAGAAAGGACGATATAAAGCACAGTAAGGTTCACCGATGCCGCCAGGGAGGTAGAAAGAGCCAAACCGCCGATCTTCAAGGGATACATCAGCATTAAATTCAGTAACAGATTCACTCCGAGCGCCAGAGCCGCAGTTTTTACCGGGGTTTTTGTGTCTCCCATCGCATAAAACGCG
>JADFYD010000032.1:0-1637 GCA_015233235.1 Candidatus Omnitrophota bacterium
GAGTGAAAGTTGTCCAATACCGATGTAAAGATAAAGAAACCGCATTTCTCATAAAAGAAGCCGGGGAGCTAAGGCGCCTTTGCCGCGGAAAAAAATTTATAATCAACGACCGGGTTGATGTGGCTCTCGCGACAGATGCCGACGGTGTTCATCTTGGCCAAAAGGATATGCCGTATAAAACGGCGCGTAAAATTTTAGGTCCGGGTAAGGTCATAGGAATAAGCGTCAGCAGTCTGCAGGAAGCCGTCAAAGCCGAAAAGGAGGGCGCCTCTTATCTTGGCGTGGGCCCCATTTTCGCGACCGGGACGAAAAAAGACGCCGGTGAGCCAACCGGACTAAAATTACTTAAAAAAATAAAAAAAAACTGCAAATTGCCGGTCGTCGCTATCGGAGGTATTAACTTAAGCAACGCGGCGGCGGTCGTGAAAAACGGAGCGGACGCTATTTGCGCGATATCGGCGGTAGTCGCGAAAAAAGACGTTAAAAAAAAAGTTACGGCGTTTCAGGAATTTTTCATTTAGCTGTTTTCCGAGAGGTCCTGCAGTAAAGTCTTTTGTTTTTTGTTGAGGGTGTGAAATTTAATACCTATCTCAAACCAGCCTTTTTTATCGGCCGACATGGAAACACGGATAACGGAACCTCCAAAACTCATGTTTTTACCGCTTGTCGAGTCTTCTACCGAAACGATTATATTCTGAGCGCACTTGAGCGGTTCCGGCGACAGTAAACACAAGCCAGAGTCGCTCAGGTCCTTGCTTTGTACCGCCAACGTTCGGCTGCCTTTAAGGTCCGGGATCAGAGAAAGGGATGTCTTCGCGAATATCCGTTTCGATTGCCTTCGTTCGCTTACGATATGAAGCTTGTATTCGGGAGAGATCTTAGAGGGTCGTTCCGAGCGGTACGAAATAAAATCCTGAAGGGCTTTTTTCTGGTCCCTGTCCAGCATCTCGAACCGTAAACCCGTATTATACCAGCCGTATTTTTCCGGCGATGGAGTTGTCCAGATCACAAGGCCGGTGATACCGACTTTCGATTTTAACGAGGGCAAAGAAAAAGAGAGGAATACTTTGCTGCCCGGAACAAGCGCGCGGGGAGTTATTAGTTTAGCGCCTTTTTCGCTGATATTGCGGCTGGAAGCGAAAAACTCTATAGATTCGGTAGAATTGGGCGAACAAGCTATATCTAAAATAGCGGGAATACGTTTGTCGACGCGCCTGTCGTTAAATTTTTTCATATTCATCCATAAGAGTTGATATGACCGATAATTATAGTATAATAACATTTCGATGAAATGTAAAATTTTTTATTCGCTAAATCTAAACTAAGGGGACCGTATGCGTGAACGGGAGATAATGGATCTTTTTATCCAGACGGGAGCGTACCATAAGGGACATTTCAGACTTTCAAGCGGGCTGCATTCCGACGCATATATGCAGTGCGCGAGAGTTCTGGAAAACCCGATAGTCGCGGAAAGGCTGTGTAAAGTCCTCGCGGTGAAATTTGCCGGAAGCGAACCGGATATCGTACTCGGTCCGGCTTTCGGAGGCATAGTTTTGGCCTATGAACTCGCGAGAGCCCTGGGGGCCAGGGCCATGTTCACCGAACGCAACGAACAGGGCAAAATGTCTCTCAGGAGA
>JADFYD010000032.1:1688-10798 GCA_015233235.1 Candidatus Omnitrophota bacterium
GAAGGCCGTCAAAGAAGGAATTTCGCTTTCGAATGACGACGGCAACAAACCGGTAGGTATCGCGGCTTTGGTGGATAGAAGCGGCGGCGCGCTTGATTTCGGTCCGATCAAGCATGAATCTTTGATCAAAATGAATTTTCCTGTTTATGAACCGGACAAGTGCCCGTTATGTAAAGAAGGTCTGCCGCTTGTCAAACCCGGCTCGAGGCCTCAATAAAACCTGAAGTTTAGCTTACTGCAAATCTCCGCGCTTATATGGCAGAGGAACTCCTCTAGTGGTGGGCGCGAGAGGATTTGAACCTCTGACCTCTTCCTTGTAAGGGAAGCACTCTAAACCGCTGAGTTACGCGCCCATTTTAGAAACGCGGACATTATATACCAGTTTCTCAAATATTGTCAAAAATATTATCGTTTTTCGGTAACTCTTCAAGCCTTGTCTAAAAGGTTTCCTAAACTTCCGTCGGTTATTTTGCTATGGCAATAGGTTTGAATACGGTTGCGGCCCAGTAGAAACAAGTCAACAATAAGCGGATTAAGCCAATTCACAAAAAATGTATGGTTTGGTATAGTAATTACGGTTGTTGCAGTTGTGGCGCTTTTATGTCTTGCGATTTGTTGCAATATTTGCTATAATTAAGATAAAGAAAAACAAGACCAAAACAATATCATTAATCCTGTGCCCTAATTAATACTCCGCAGTTTGCGTGATTGGTTCAGGTTTTTTTGAGGAGATGGATATTTGTCGCCATAACAATGAAAACACACAAACGAGCATACAACATTCAAGGTGTCTTATTTGCTGCCATATTTCTGGTGCTGGCTTGCCGGGAAGTGCTTTGCCAGGAGCATAGCGTTGTTTACAACCCTACATTTCAAATTAAAGCGGAAGACGTTCTGTATCTGGGGCGGACTTGGAACATAGAGAAGACATATGGAAAAGAAAGCACGCCCGGAAAATCCTTGATCGCAACAGAAACCACTGAAAAAACAAACCGTAAAATAGCGCCCTCATATTACATCTATTCAGGTCCCATCACCTCAAATGCGGATGAAATGACAAAAATCAGCTATGGCGCCGCGTTGAATTTCAAATATTACGCCGGGATAGATTATGACTATCTCAAAGCGAATTTACCGGGAAAGACCATATCTTTCGACGTGTTCGTGCCGGCGGAGTCGGTCTCGAGGTCCGATATAAGACCGTCCCGATTACGGGTAAGCCTGAAGTCCGAGAACGGGGTTTGGGCCGAGTATACCGGGGAAAAAGAGTGGACTAAGGTCACCGCCGAAGGCAAATACAGTTTCCGCATAAAGATCCCCGATAAACCCGTGCTTGGCCGGGACGGTAAGACTTTTCATCCCGAAAACATAGTTTTGCTTAGCATTGAGCACTATATGGTCGAAGGGAAAAAATGTAACGAGAACTTGAGTTTTTATTTTTCAAATTTCAATATCGAAGGAATAAACCTGGACCCAAGCCGCCTGACATGGCAGGCTATGGAGAATGGTTATACTCTAAAAGACATGTTCATTTCGACTATGCCGGAAGGCAGTACGATCATAAAGTCAATGCAGAGAGGCATAAATTTGAACTACGACATTAAAGAGGAAGAGTTGATACGGCAAACCTTCGGCGCGTCTAAAGAAAAGAATATGTTCGTTACGACGGCGGTCACTATTCCCGAGGAACTCAGGGGTATGAAGGGTATCCTGATAATGAAAATTAAGAACTCCGGCGGCCCGGCGGTGGTCTCGATAAAAACGTTCCATGAGTGCGGGTCCGACGGGAAAATATATTTTACTTTTCCGGTCTACGGTTTGGCGTCTGAGAACGGGGACAAAAATGGCTCGGGGATATCTTTGGAACTAAAAATAAGGACAAACCGGCCTCACACGGCGAGCATGAGGCCGATCGTAATAGATCCGCTCAAAATACAAAAAGGATATCTTGTATCATTTTGTCCGCGATGCAAAGAGCCGAAGGGCTTTAGCCTGGGAACGGAGAGACCCGGCAAGGCCGGCGAGACGCCGACCCCAAAAACCATGGCGGCACCAGAGGTCTCAAGCGGCGTTGCCGGGACCGAGATAAATCCCTCAAAGAACTGGATAATAAGAAAATTTAAAGATAACGAGAAATTTGAGGACAGCCTCCTCAGCTCGTTATTTGCCGGAGGAAGCGTCAGGATCGCGGGGATCAACGGTTGGTACCAGATGTTCGCGACTGTACGTCTCAAAGGCGGAATAGATTGGAAAAAAAATGATCATTATCGCGTCGAATTTATCAGGAATTTTGATAGCGGCGAAGAAAACCTGGAAAATTATCATCTGGAAGTCCTGATAGACCCTATTACGAATCTTGTTGAATACTGGCAGAAACCGGCGAGGGCCAGGATCGCTCTCATAGACGTGAACGGCAAACGCATGTTCGGGCCGAATGTTTCTTTTTGCGAGGGTCTTCCCGTTCGGGCATACCTGGATGTTTCGAGCACCAGCCCTATACCAAAAGGATTCACGATGGACGGGTTTGACGCCTCACGAGTGAAAGCGGTGATCATAAACATTGAAGCGTCTCCCCAGGAAATGGCAGCACAGGACATTACGCTTTCATTTAACAATTTTTCCATATGCCGTAAGAATGATATCGATCAGACATTCGTACCGAAAGAGCCGGATTTTACGGGTTTTAAAAAAGATACCGATGCCTGGATACTGAAAGACATTATCAAGCGGTCCGGCGGTTACGCGGTGGGAATAAATTATCCGTTCCCGGTTATAAAGGTACCTAAAGATATGTTCGAGGTGCCCCAAGTCTACCCGTTAGTAGGGATGAAGGCGACTGACCCGATGAGGGTAGGGTGTTCGACTGAGATCACCCGTAACACCATGATAAGAGATTTCAAAAAAATGCTTTCTAACAATATCAACATTGTAAGGATATTTACGTTAGGTCATCTGGAGGGAGTTTTTACGTGGGATGAGATGGGAAAGAACATCGCCGCATTCGACGACACTCCGGGTTTTAAGAAAGCCGCTTCCGGAGGGGTGGAAGAGTTCACGGAATTCCTGAACGAGAACGAGAAAGAAATATTTAAGAAAGACAAAGAAGGGAAAATACCCGGCCTGGAACGGCATGTAACGGAGGATTTTACCGCCTTGCTGGACATACTTGAAAAAGTCGAACGCGGCACGGGGAAGAAAATGGCAGCCGTGATCAGTCTTTATGATTTTCTGCTGGGTGATGGCATAAAGGCAGAAGGCCCCCGGCGTAAATACATAGTCGGAGAACATCCGGAAGTGGTACTTGACCCTTACACCAAACGCAAAGCGCAGGCGCTTGTTTGGAAGATCATGAAAGACCTCGCTAGAGACGGAAGATTCTACAAGTACATAGCGGCAGTTGAGATAATGAACGAACCCGAGAACGCCAACGTATTAGCGGAAAAAAGCACATTCCCCCTTCTGGTCGACTTTGTAGGCGAGGGGCTGTATATGCTGAAAGACGCGATAGGGCCAAAAACTCCGGCAACCGTAGGTTTTAGATGCTGGTATAAAGATCTGCAATACTGGACGAACGTGAGGAACGGCATAGATATATTGGCGCCGCATTATTGGGAGAGTCTGGAGTCGTGCGATATAAATGTGCCCGGTATTTGGCCGCTTTCTTTGCCCAGTGATGAAATATGGAAAACTATCGGGGCGGAAAAAGGCGACCGGCTGACAGGGATCGGGGAAATAAGCCCGCGCGGCGATATTAAGGCGAATCTGAGGGACATAGAGAACGCGGGATATGATTTTGCGCTTGTTTGGTCATATTCGGGCCACGACTCGCATGACGCGAAAAAAGTTTTAAATTTGATAAGAGATTATCAGGAGGCGAATTTTAAAACCGCAAAACTCAAAAAAGATTATCCCGGCAAATGTTTAAAGCTATCGTTTGGATGGCTGACAAGAGAAAGGCTCGAAGCGGACGCTTTACGAAAAGCCGAAAAGATCACGGGAGAACCCGCGGAAAAAGATTTCAGGGCGATGGTCAGAAAAAAAGCGGAAGCGCTAAACGGGGGCAGCATAAGAAGCGCCATTCTTGGTGTCATAGAGATAGCGGAGCTTAAGAATATAGAATTGAACTTTAAGAACATACAGGACCTCAGAGTTTCTTTTGTCGGACGCGAGGCAGCCGTCGTGAAAAAACCGGTAAAGACAGAAAAACCGCCGGAACAGCCGGTAAAATTCGAGATCATAAAACCGTTTGAGATGGCGGGCGCGAAAGTCATAAACTATAGTGAAACCGTTATTTCCAAGGCAAAGACCGCGATAAAGTATCAGATACCGAAGTTTGTTTTTAGGAATAAAGAGTAAACTTGAAAGCTGTTGACTGACAGGTTTTTCTATGTTATAAGATATCGCGGTTTCTCTTATCGGAGGGGTGGTAGTTCAGTTGGTTAGAACGTCGGACTGTCGATCCGAAGGTCGCGGGTTCGAGCCCCGTTCACCCCGCCAGTTTAATAAAAAAGCCCACTTTAGTGGGCTTTTTTATTAAACAGAGCATTAGAAATTCGAGATTAGAAATTAGATAAAAATAGAAACAATGCGAGAATTTCTAGTGCGGTCTAATCTCTAATTTCTACTCTCTGTACTGTCCGTACTGCCCACGAAGCACAATTTCCCCTAAAGGCGCCGAGCCCCGTTCACGAGGCCCCCATCCAATTCATAAAGGCTATTTTCGCTTAAAAGCTTCCAAACTGGCCAATTTTGTGGTAAGCTTTAACTGAGGTTATGTTAAAAAATTGTGAGATCGTTCCGGGTTGTTAGCCAGGAATAAACGCTCTTGAATAACTCCGTAAGCAGTCTCGACGTTACGTGAAAATCTGTCGGAAGAAAAGGGGCTCCAAATGGACAGTGCTTTACGGGTTTTGATAGTCGAGGATTCACAGGAAGACGCTTTCCTTCTCGTCCGCGAACTCAAAAAAGGCGGCTACGATGTCTTGTTTGAGTGTGTGGATACAGCCATAGCTCTTAACAAAAATCTTGAAGAACACACTTGGGACATAGTGATCTCGGATTATTCTATGCCGCAATTCAACGGCCTGGAAGCGCTCGAGCTTCTCAAGAAAAAAAGTATGGATATCCCGTTCATACTTGTCTCCGGAAAAGTCGGCGAAGAGACCGCGGTCGAAGCCATGAAGGCGGGTGCGCATGACTACATCATGAAAAACGACCTCACGCGGCTTGTTCCCGCCATACGGCGAGAATTGAAGGATGCCGAAGCGCGCAAAAAACAAAGAGAATCAGAAAAAGACAGAGTGCGCCGCTATTACCAGCTAGAAGTTCTGTCCCGCACCAGCCAGCATATCAACGTTGTTCTTGAAGTTCCGATAATCATGCAGACACTGGTCGCCGCGGCGATCGAACTTGTCGGCGCGACTGGCGGCACGGCTGGACTACTGGAAAACGGAAAAATGAAATTCAGCGAATATAACGAAGGCGGCAAACTTAAAAAGCTCGATTTCAGTTTTGGCCCGGGAAAGGGCGTCCCGGGATGGGTTGACAACGACACCATAAGGCCTTATATGGCTAACGATGCCGCGCACGATACCGAAGTCATTCCCGAAATTAAAAAAGCGTTCAACGCGTACAATCTTGTTTCCATACCTATATTCAACAAGACAAGGCAGCTTACGGGCTGTTTTTTGATATACAACAAAGAGAACCGCGCGCCGTTCGAACCCGAAGATATTTTTACGCTCCAGGGGCTGGCTGCCAGCGCCGCGGTGGCCTTGGAAAACGCGCGAATGATGGAAGAGATAAAGACCGCCAAAGATAAGACGGAAACCTTGTATAATGAACTTTTGCGGTCCAGCAAGAAACTTAAAAAATTATCCCTCGTCGACCCGCAGACCGGGCTTTTCAACCATCGGTACCTTAACGAAGTCATGGAATCCGAGCTTCAGCGGGCAAAAAAAGAAGGCGGATGTTTTTCGGTCAGCATGATCGATATAGATTATTTTAAATCGGTGAACGACGTATACGGCCATCATGTGGGAGACCTGGTGATAACGCAGTTCGCCAAGCATCTTAAAAGCATGATACGCCGGTACGACGTCGTAACGAGGTCCGGCGGGGAAGAATTTGTCGTTCTTTTTCCGGATACCGACCGCGTCAAAGCGATAGCTCTTTCTCAAAGGCTTCTGGAAGCGCTTAACAAATGCGAGTTCGGAAATAAAGAACGGGTCATCAAATTGAGGACCAGCATAGCGGTTGCCTCGTATCCCGACGATAACATAATAAAATCCGCGGACCTTATGAACCTCGCGGAAACGATACTTGAAAAAATAAAAGGGGAGGGAGGGAACAAGGTTTGTTCATGCCTGGACATAAAGGACAATAAACTTTGCGTGAAGTGGGAAACCGGAGATATCCCGGAAGTAAGGTTCCTTAAAGAAAAAATAGAAAAACTGGGAAAACGCGAAAAACAAAATTCTATCGAGGCTATCTTCGCCTTCGCGAAGACCATAGAATCAAGGGACCATTACACGGGCGAGCATGTGGAAGAAACGATCAGATATTCCATGAAGCTAGCCAAAGAACTGCGCCTGTCTAAAGAAGAGACGGAGAAAATAAGACAAGCGTCCATTTTACACGATCTGGGGAAAGTGGGGATCAGCGACAAGATACTGCACAAAAAAACAAAACTTACGGTAAAGGAATTCGAAGAAATAAAAAAACACCCGCAGATAGCCGCTGACATAAGAAGGACGATCCATTTCATGAAAGATATAACGCCGCTGGTTCTTTACCACCATGAAAGATGGGACGGAAAAGGCTATCCCGAAGGATTGAAAGGCACTGATATCCCCGTAGGCGCGCGCATAATAGCACTTGCCGATGTGTATCAGGCGCTTACATCCAATCGGCCGTATCGAAAAGCCTATCCGCCCGAAAAGGCTCTGGAAATAATAGAGCAAAATTCAGGGAAACAATTTGATCCCGCAATTACGGAGACATTTCTGGGTATATTAAAAAATAAGGTGTAAGAAGAAGGGGAACAATCATGTGTAAGACTTGCGGATGTTCAGGCGGAAAAAAGAAAACCAAAAAAACCGTAAAAGCCAAAAAGACGGCGAAAAAGAAAAAATGATCTAAGAAGCGTTTATTAAAATTTTCGGTTCGGCCGTGCTGTGTGATTCGCGATTCTTCGAAGTGATCTTTTTAGAATAGATAATGAGGTTATCTTCTTTCGCGTAAAAGTCGTGTATCAGGCCCGAGACGGCGAACCCGGATTTATTGTAGAAGCCCCGTGCCCTCGCGTATTCTTCCCTTGAAGAAGTTTCTATCCTGATAACGGCTTCACTTTGTCTTGCGAGTATGTAATTCTCCGCTTTTTGAAGAATGGATACGGCGGCGCCTTTACCCGCGTGGGCTTTATCCACGACCAGCCAATAAATATCCCAGGTAGAGCCTGTGCAAGGCGTCCTGCCTATGATCGCGAAACCTACCACGTTCTCAAGGGCCGTTTCTTCGAAAAGTATATAATGCTTAGCGGGATCAATCCCGCATAAAGCCAGGACCTCTCCGAGCACTGTTATCTCGGAACTTTTGAAAACGCCGGTTCCTTCGGCGATAGCAGCCAGTTGGGAATATTTATTACAGTCCATAGGGTTCCTTTCCCGCGGCGAGGGAAGCGTTGATTATTTTTTCGATCGTGTCGGCATAAGTGAGGCCGCGCGCGAAAGCTTGTCTTATGAAACCCGAATCCGGACTTATATCCGGGTTGGGGTTGACGTCCAATATACAGAATTTTTCGTTCTTTTCTCTGAGATCTATCCTGAAATAACTTCTGCAGCCCAGAATTTTAGCCGCTTTTGAGCATATTTCAAAAAGCTTATCCCTTACGGCTTTATCAAGGTCTCCCTCTTTTGTCACCACAGGGACCAATGCTTTATATTCCTTCGTTTTCGTATCCCACTTGGAACTGTAACTCATAAAAGGAGAGATGTCCGGATGTTTATTATAATCCATGACGGAGATCCCGACCAGCTCAAAATCGGGGCCGCCCAGAAAACCGATGTTAAATTCCTTGCCTGGCAGAAATTCCTCTACCAAAAGGCCTTCGGGGTGCGACTTAAGTTTCTCCGTAAGGGCGGCCGGCAGGTCTTCGAGTTTTGTTAAAAAAGACTTTTCGTCTATGCCGAGGCTGGCGTCTTCAAAGCAGGGCTTAATAAAGAAGGGCAGCTCGAGACGGCGTTCCCTGATATCCTTCAGGGACTTCACCTTAAACCCTTTAGGTACGGGAAGAGAATTCCGGGACAGGATTTTTTTTGTCTCATATTTATCCAGGCTAAGTTTTAAAGTATGCGACGAGTTGCCCGTGAACGGGATGCCGAGGCTTTCTATGATCTCGGCGAATTCATATTCTTTGTGCGGATCGGCCGCGAAGCCTTCAAAGAGGTTAAAAACACAATCAGGGGAAGAGACGAGTAGCTTTTCCTTGAGATGCGCGTGGCCTTTTTCAAAATCTTCTAACGTGATGAACAGAATATCCGCCGACCAGCCTTTTTCGGCCGCGGCGGACCTGACGGCTTCTCCGCATAACAAAATATTCTGCACGTCTTTGCGCGGAAGTTTTTCCTTATTAAGAGTGACGATCAATTTTTTTAGAGTGTTTTCCATGCGAGAACACCGACACGAAAAGGCCGGCCCGCTACCATTATAATAACGAATCAGTATTAAATCCACATCTTTTGAGGGAGGCGGAGAGTATTTTCCGGATCAGCTCCGAGTATTCTTTTTTAGCGAGCTTATATATTATGGGAAGGTCGCTGTAAGACGGGGAAAGACCCGGCAGAGGGTTCACGTCGATAATTTTAGGGACGTTATTTTTATCCAGGCGGAAATCGATACGCGAGATATCCCGCAGTTCCAAAGCCTTGAACGCCGCAGCCGCGCACTTAGCGACAAGAGCGCGAGTGCGTTTCGGTATGGCCGGCTCGGATTCATATCTTATTTTTTTCTTCCAGTCGCGTTTGTTCTCAATGGAATAAATGAAAAAACGGGTTTTCTTTTCCGCCGGAACGATACGCATCATACCCAATATTTCTAAGACTTCGTTACCG
>JADFYD010000032.1:10825-12481 GCA_015233235.1 Candidatus Omnitrophota bacterium
GGCGGGTTGTTTATAAAGGGACAGTATTTTAGAGACCCTGTCCTCGAGAGAAGAATAGTCCGACACTAAAGAATTAAGGAAGACTCCTTTTGAAGAGCCTTCCCAGCGGGGCTTTACTATAAAATGTTTTCTCTTTGAAAATATTTTTTTAAGCTGTCTCAGTTCAGGCATGGCCGAAACCGAAAATATCTCCGGTACCGGGACGCCGTGTGTTTTAAGGATCTTATTTGTGAAATACTTGTCCAGCGTTATCCCGAGCACCGTCGGGTCGGAACCGGAATAGGGGATGCCGAGGGCTTCGAGTATACACGGCACCTGGGACTCACGCGACCTGGTGCTGCCCTTGCCCTCCGCGATGTTAAGCACGAAGTCCGGCCTGTTTTTGAGAAGCTTTTCCGCGAGAAGATCATCCTGTTCAAAAAGAGAGACCCGAAAACCGCAACGTTTTATTTCGGACGCGACCGCGTCTATTGTGGCCTGTTCGTCATATTCTTCGTAACGGTCGTCTTTCACGCCGTCTTTTTTTAAGTTGAAGGTTATGCCGATGGTGGGGCGCATTATTCTTTCGGGTTGTGGTAGGGGAATGTTTCAAATTTATAATTGCGCAGAGTTACTTCTTCATCGGACATCGAGAGAAGATAATTCGGACCGACCGGGATCTTTCCTCTGCCGTCCGGGCCGTCGATAACAAAAGTGGGAATGCACATGCCGCTTGTGTGGCCGCGCATCTTTTCGAGTATTTCCACGCCCTTAAATATGGACGTCCGGAAGTGATACGCGCCGACAACCGGGTCGCATTCATAAAGGTAATAAGGTCTGACACGGATGGCCGTGAGTTTCTCGCAAAGCTCCCGCATTATATCCGGGTCGTCATTTACTCCTTTGAGGAGCACGGACTGGTTGCTTATCGGAATACCGCATTTTTGTATTTTGCGGCACGCTTCCGCCGATTGGGAAGTGATCTCATTCGGATGGTTGAATTGGACGTTGACCCACAACTTTTCATATTTTTCAAGTACTCTACAAAGCTCTTCATCGACCCTTTCCGGTAAAACTACCGGAGCGCGCGTTCCGATGCGCACAACTTCCACATGCTCGATGCCGGAAGCCATGGAAAGGATATAGTCCAGCTTATCGCTGGGAAGCGTAAGAGGATCTCCGCCGGATACGATGATCTCTCTGATCTCGGGTGTGTTTCTGACGTAATCTATGGATTTCTCGATATCGGCGATCGAGGGGTCTTGTGAATTTTCGGCCCACAATCTCTTTCTTGTGCAGTGGCGGCAGTACATGAAACACCTTCCGGTGACTATCAGGAGCACCCTATTCGGATAGCGGTGCACAAGAAAAGGGGTTTTCGAAGATTCTTCTTCGCCTAAAGGGTCTATCGTTTCATGAAAATTCTCACGGATCTCTTTGACGTCAGGTACACACTGCATCCTTACGGGATCGTTCGGGTTCAAGGGATCCTCTATGAGCGAAAAGAAATAATGTGGAATGCGCATGTGGTACTTATTCGTGACGCGCTTTAAAATAAGTTTTTGTTTCGGATTGAGAGGAACGAATTCGGCAAGCTCATCGATGTTTTTTATAGAACCCGCGCAGGAGGCCTGCCATTCATCTTCAAATATAGAAAGGGCAGGAGACGAGAGTTTC
>JADFYD010000033.1 GCA_015233235.1 Candidatus Omnitrophota bacterium
CCCAAACCGCGTTTATTTTAAAAAACCGGGGATGAAACTGGACCTGGGGGGTATAGCCAAGGGGTTCGCTGCCGATGAGATCTCCAAAATACTCAAAAAAAACGGGGTCAGGAACTTTTATGTCGCCGCCTCGGGGTCAATATTCGCCTCCGGCAAACCTCCAGATAAGGACGCATGGTACATAGGTATACAGGACCCTGTCAAAAAGGACAAAAACATGGGTCTTGTCAGGTTGCGCGACAAGGGTGTGTCGACTTCCGGCAATTATGAGAGGTTTGTCACCATAAAGGGAGGAAGGTACTCACACATTATTGATCCCAGAAGCGGATATCCTCAAAAATATGTAGTGAGCGCCACTATTATTGCCCCGACTACCATAAAAGCTGATGCTTTTGGCTCGGCAATGTGCGTTTTGGGCGGCGAAAGAGGGGCGAAACTCCTGAACGCGCTTAATATAGGTATAGAAGCGCTAATCATAGAGGAAAGGGAAGGGAAATTGAGGTATTTCAGGACCAAGGGGTTTGAGAAGCATTTAGCATAATGACCGAGCTGCCATGCTGCATGGTTCTGCGCGCGGCACAAAGGCCGTGCTCGAACCACTCCGCATGGCAGCTTCAACACAAAAAGATGTAAATTATGAAGATATGGATACTTATAAGAATTAAGTTGATGAGGTTGCCGTTTGTTATGGCGAGTGTAATTCCGTTTTTGATAGGGGCGGGGTATGTGCACCACTTCAACCATTTCAACATTTTCAACATTTTTTGTGCGCTTGGGCTGTTGTGTGCCACATGTAGCCATATCGGCGCCAACGTGTTTAATGACTATTTTGATTCAAAAAGTGGTAACGATTGGCAGGACAAAAGGGAGCATATCTTTTTCGGGGGGTCAAAGATCATCCAAAACGGCCTGATGAGAGAGAAAGAAGTGTTCCGTTTCGCGAGTTTTTTCATTATTTTGGCGGCTTTATCGGTGATAGCCCTCCAAGTTCTGATACCTGGGATACCGATAATTTTGTTTGGTGTCCTGATACTGTTTTTAGCCGTTTCTTATTCCGCGCCGCCCCTCAAATTCGCCTATACCGGGTGGGGAGAACTCGTAATATTCATCCTTTTTGGTCCTGCTAGCGTGCTTGGTGCATACACGATCCTCACAGGAAAATACTTCGGGATGAAAGAGATTTTGGTCTCTTTTCCGATAGCGTTCCTGGTTACAGCCATACTGTATGCCAACGAAGTGCCCGATTACAATATTGACAAAAACGTGAACAAAAAGAACCTGATCGTACGAACTTCGCCCAAGATCGCCTGGATCGGGTATATCGTCCTCATTCTGGGCTCGGCGATATCACTTTTAGCCTGTATTTATGTGGGATCGGCACCAAAACAGATGCTTTTTATACTGCCGCTTTACCTCATTTACATAAAACCGTTAATGGTCATAAAGAATGAATTTGGAGACATAGAACGCCTCAAGATAGCAAGCAAGTTAACAATAACCGGCCACACTCTGATCGGTCTTGGTCTCACCCTCGCATATTTTTGCGCCTGATTGGGGGCAGCCCCAAAATCAATCCCACACCTGCCCCCAAGAGCACGAAAATTCAACAATTTTAACAATTTTATGCAGGCATTTTGCGTATGTTTTTTTGCCGTGCATGTCAAAAAAAAGCTGAAGAATAACTTGACCGCCATAAAGTTTTGCTGATATAATCACGAAGTTTTAGGAATTTTATTAATTGATAAATTTAATACATCAAGGTAAGCGACGACATAAATGATGCCAGACGAATACCTAACCACGACTGAAGCCGCGAAGATCTGTAACGTCACGCGTTTTACCGTCCTCAACTGGATCAAGCAGGGAAAACTTCCCGCCTCCTCCACTCTTGGCGGACATCAACGAGTATGCAAAAGAACATTACTTGAGCTCTGCTGTAAGGCCGGACACGCCGCACATATGCATTCCGTAACCGTTAAACCATTGCCCAAAAAAATAAACAGATCGGCCGGACAAAGAGCCCCTAAAGAGCATCCGATAAAAACTGATAATTCTGACAATATGGCGATGGACCTGGTGAGAAAAGGGATATACGAATCGGGCAGGCAGATCGCTTTCTTGAAAAAAGGGCTCTCTAAGGTTTTCGATAAAAAGTTGGCAACATGAGACAAACTGACAAAAGTGAAGTTATTGTAGTCGGCGCGGGCCCGTCGGGCCTGGCATGCGCGTATACACTCGCGAAGAAGGGTATCGAGACTATTGTTATCGAACGAGGAGAGTACCCCGGAGCCAAGAACATGTTCGGCGGGATCTTTTTCTCAAGCATCATGGAGAAATTATTCCCTTCTTTTCTGGACGACGCCCCATGGGAAAGGTTTGTGGGAAAGAGGAAATTCGCTATTCTTTCGGGCGACAGCGAGATGGCCTTTGACACGAAGCCGGAATTTTTTAATAAACCCCCGTATAACCATTCCTTCATCGCCAAACGCGGTGAAATGGACAAGTGGTTCGCGAAAAAGGTCGAAGAAGCCGGCGCGAGTATTTTAACCGATTATTGTGTTCAGGATTTTTTATACGAAAACGGCAAAGTCGTCGGCATAACAAGCGGAGGCGATGACGACAGTTTCATGGCCGACTGCGTAGTTTGCGCCGAGGGAGCGAATTCGATACTTACGGAAAAAGCGGGGTTACGTGAGAAGATAGGTCCGGAACGAAGGTCCATCGCAGTGAAAGAGAATATACGTTTGGGTCAAAGCGTCATAGAGGACAGGTTCGGCTTAACGGGCCGGCAGGGCGCGGCGTATGAGTATTTCGGGTCTTCCGTGCCGGGGCTTTTAGGGAACGGGTTTATTTATACGAACAGGGACAGCATTTCGGTAGGCGTAGGGTTCTCGCTCAGCGATTATCTGGAGAAGAAAGACGGAAAGACACCCAACGATATTTTAGAGGATTTTAAGAATCATCCCGCCATATCGCCGCTTGTGCGTGGCGGGGAAACGGTCGAATATATGGCGCACATGATACCTTCCGATGGGTTTAAACATCTGCCGGAACTGTACCGCGATGGGCTTCTTATCACGGGCGATGCCGCGGGACTTTTGAACACATCGTTTTTCCATGAAGGAGTGAACCTCGCCATGGCCTCGGGGATCTTTGCCGCCGAAACGTTAGCCGAAGCGCATGAAAAGAGCGATTTTACGTCCGAAACACTTTCCGAATATGAAAAAAAACTGAAAAACAGCTTTGTGATAAAAGACCTTGAGAATTGCAAAAATTTTTTATCATTTCTGCATGACCACAAGGCGATCATCAACGACTACCCGGCGCTTATGAACGATGTTGTGGTGGATTATTTCAGGGTTTCGGAAAAACCCAAGAGTGTCGTCAAAAAAGAGATATTCAACCGCGTTATGAAAAACGTGAATATAACGCAAATGGCCGGGGATATGTGGGGAGCATGGCGAAATCTCGTTTGAGCTTAGAGGACAAGCTTTTTCTGGTCAAGACCGCGAAAGATACGGTCAGCCATATAAAAATTGACAATAGTATTTGCAAAAAATGCCGCGATAAGTTATGTTTAAGGCTATGCCCGGCGGGGACATACGAAGAAATTAACGGAAAAATCGAGGCGGCGTACGAAAACTGCCTGGAATGCGGCAGCTGCAGGGTGGCCTGCAGGGATGGCGGCATACGCTGGTCAAACCCCCGCGGCGGGTTCGGAGTTTCTTTTTCAAATGGATAACAAAAAAAGGAGATAGAAATGGCACATATTATTGGTGGAGCGATCGCGGCAGTATTGGGCCTTATGGGCATAATCGGCTGGTGGGACAATTTCGGCGATTTTTTAAGAGGTTTCATTCCTCTTTTTCTTCTTATCGTCGGGCTCATCGCCATCAATACTGGTCTCAAGATCTCGAAAGGCGCGAAATAAGAGGACAATATGATCGGAAAAAACAAAGATAAATGTGTAAGTCCGTGGATCGGCTTTTTGGTGATAATCGGTGTTTGTATCGTTATCGGGGCCGGAGTTTTCTTTGAGTTCAGAGGAAAAGGGAAGAGTCCCAAAGTTGCCCGACAAACGGCGCGCAAACAAGCCGCCATACAGGCGGCGATGAAAGCCAAATTACCCGATGCCGACGCTCCGGGCGACAAGATGACGTTTTAGGGGAAAAGGACAGAACTAAGAATGAAAGAAGAAAAAGAGAACAGTTTTTGCAGTAGGCCCATAGGGCCGTGGGTCTCGGGCATACTTATCGTGGCCGTTATGCTGGTCTTTTGGGTGGTGCTTAAAAGAAAAGAGATCATCCATGGCGTCGAGAGCGAACAGCTGGGCATGCGTTTTTCCGCGCCTTCGATGAAAGGTGAGCCCTCTTTTCCGGGTCCCGTTGTGCAGGCAGCAGCGACTAACATTCAGCCCGCGGTTATAACCAAGCCCACGCCGAATGGCGGACCACAGTGCCAGGGGAACCAGCCTTCCGCCAATTATAAACCGGCGGCCATAACCAAGGCCACGCCGAACGGCGGCATGCAGCTCATCGCCGCTAATCAGCCGGACAGCGCATTTCAGAACTCGCTCAAAGACGCGGTCAACGCGATAATACCATCGGTATGCGATATTCACGCCAGACGTGTCGTGCGCGTACCGTCAGGCGCTCAGAGCACGGACCCCATGAATTTGAAATTTGTCCCGCCGTTTGATGGGGCGATCGACAAGTTTATCGCGAACAAGGGATATGAAAATATCGGTGCGGGTATATTTGTCGACCAGAGAGGGTACATACTGACCAATTCACATGTTACGCAGGAAGCGACGGATATCGTCGTGACTGTTTTCGGCAATCCCGCTAAAGATTATCAGGCTGACATCGTCGCGCAGGATCCCAAAACGGACCTCGCGCTGATCAAATTAAGAGGCGAAGGGGTTTTTCCGGAAGTAGCTATCGGAGATTCGAGTTTTGTACAAATAGGTGATTATGTGATCGCGGTAGGCAGTCCCTTTGGCATTGAACAGACCGTGACAAGCGGTATCTTGAGCGGAATACGTAAATCTATCGTGATCGAGGGCGTGAGGTATCAAGACCTTTTCCAGATCGATGCCGCGATCAATCGCGGATCATCCGGCGGCCCTTTGGTGAACATGAAGGGCGAGGTCATCGGGATGAACACGGCCATTTACGCGCCGACGGGTGTTTTCAGCGGTACGGGCTTTTCGATCCCGATCAATAATTGCAAAGATTTTCTCACGACGAATCTTAGAAGGAATTACACCGTGCCGGTCGATAAAAAAGGAATGATGACCGCGGCTATGCCCACGGTTATTACCGCTACCGGTGTGCCGGTCCCCGTGAGGTTCGGTATAGAAATAATGCCCGTTAACGCGGTCATCGCCGAACAATTCGGTCTGGGCCAGACAGAAGGGGTTTTAGTGAATAGAGTTCTCGACGAGTCCCCGGCGAGTTTCGCCGGCATCATGAGGGGTGACATAATAAAGGCGATAGCGGGAGTTGTTATTACGGGCAAAGACGATGTTCCCAAAATAGTGTCTCATTTTAAAGCCGGAGATAATGTCAACGTGCGCATTTTCAGGAACGGAAAGACCGACGAGATTCTGGTCAAATTGCAGTGACAAAAAATATGGACGAAAAAATAAAAAAATACGTCAGGAAATACGGCCAAGAGACCAAGCAGATCGACAAGAAGCTGGAAGCGGGTTTTAACAAGATCCGGAAAGATGTTGTTACCTTTGCCGCCGATAAACCCGTACATGCCGCGGGGATAGCCATAGCGGGCGCATTGCTGCTTTTTTGGGTACTATCGTCCATGGAGATATTGCCGGAATTCGGGCGTTTCAGATTGCCTCAGGGAACTGTGATCGAGAAAGGTGACAGCATGAACTGGCTCGGGATGAGCGTTATAGAAGTGACGAGAAGTATTCGTAATGATTTCAAATTGCCAAAAAATATACGGGGAATGTTCGTCATCGATGAAGGGCGAACTCTCGCGGCGAAATACGGCGTTAAGACAGGGGACGTTATCGTCGCGGTGAGCCGGAAAAACGTTCCGAGCGCCAGGGCGTTCGTCAACGCGGCCAATAACGCGAAATACTATGACGGCATATTGCTTGACATTAACAGGGATGGAAAAGGCATGTTTATTTCCATTCCCTACGAATATCAGTATGGGCCCCTGATGGGGCCGGCCAAAGGAAGTTGGCAAATGGGTTCGCCCCTTATCGGGAAGGCTTTTCAGTACGGCCCGGTATTTAAGGGGAACGCGGCGAATAACACGCAGAACGGGTAAAAAGCGGTTAAGTAAGAGGGAGAATATACGATGATAAAGAGATCAAAATTGTCGAAAGGCGTCGGTGTTCCGCTCGCAGAGTTCAACGCGCGGATAAAGAACACTGACCTTAACACATATTTCATTTTCGGCGCGGTAATTTTGGTCTTTGTGGTCGGAATGTACGCAATATTCTCGCCCCAGGCGCAGAACGAGCGCTTGGGTAACCCCGCCTGCGGTAAAATAGTCGTCGCCGCCGACGGACCGACACTCAACAATAATGTGTCGCCTACATTAGCCGAAGCCAGGTATTTTCTGGTTGTTAACCCGTTATCGAAAAAACTCATAGAGGCCGCGAGAAATCCTTATAGAGGTACACAAACAACTCCGCAGCTGGTGTATCTTGTGGCCGGCAAGGGCGAAGAGGCTTTGATCGTGGGAGGGATAGATCCGGACAGCTACAACATGCTGATGCAGTTCGGTATAAGAGTTTTTGGCGGATACCAGGGTCGCGCGCGAAGCGCCATGAGCCTGTACCGTAAAGCGCGAATATCCCAGGCGACGCAAAATATTGACGCCGGTCCCGAGGCCGCTCAAGTTCCGGTCAATAGCCCGCAATTTGTGCAGGCAGCGCCGGTGGCCCAGGCGCAGCAACCCGGCCAGGGAATGCAGGCCGCGCAGGGTTGGGGCGGCGGTCAGGGTGGATGCACATTCATGTGCCCCAACTGCAAGTGGGCGGTAACCGAACCGTTCTTTGACGGAAGGTATCCCACATGTCCTACATGCCGTGTTCAGATGATGCAGCAGGGCGGCGCGCAGGCCGCGGCGGGCTTCAACTGGAACGCTCCGGACCTAAGCGGCAGGGGACCGCTCTATCCGAATAATCAGTTCAACAATCAGTTCCCGGTGCCACAGATGAATTTCTGGCAGGGCGGAAACACGCAAGGCGCCGCCGGTGCCGCTTGGGGAGTGCCAAATTATGGAATGAACCCTAATTGCCAATTTCCGATGATGCAGGGCGCGATGGGTTATCAGCCCTATGCGGCCAATCAGGCCGCGTTTGGGTTTGGACAACAGGCGTTTGTGTGCCCGAATTGCAACTGGCGCTTGAAATGCGCGCGACAGGGCAACGCTTACCCGACCTGTCCGAACTGCGCTTCGCCAATGGCGACCGATATGTCGAATAGCATGCAAAACTGGAAATTTTGGCAGGACGGGCAATGGGCGGCAGACATGACGCAGTTACAGCCGCAGTTCAACCAGTCGAATAATCAGCCCAATTTCTGGCAGGGACAGGAATCAACCGGATTTTTCACATGTCCCAATTGCAACTGGAGAATGTTCAGTCAGCAGGGAGCGAATCAATATCCCCAGTGTCCCAACTGCAAACAGATAATGGCGCGCAGCGGAGCGTATTACCAGAATCAGAACACGCAAAACAATCAGACAATCGCGGCCATCCCCGCGAACGGGGCGACACAGGCTGCCAGTAAGGTCCCGGCAGTCACATTAGCGCCGGATATACCGAGTAATTCACAAATGGGACACGTTTTCAGAGGCGTATGCAGTAACTGCCACAAGATAATTAACGTGCAACCGGCAGGCGCGAGCACGCAGGCGGCGACCGGTTTTACTCAAGCGCAACCGCTTATGCAGTACATGGGGCCGCAGCCGGCAAATAATAACGGCACGGTGGATAATCAAAACGGCGGTACGCGCGTAGCGCTGGGTAACGGCAATGGCAATGGCACGGGAATGTGCGTGATAAAATAGCAGGAGGCTGTGAATGGAACCTTTTTCGCTTTTCGGCATTATAGTGATGTCCTTCGCCGGCGGAGCGATTTTGTCTATGTTCACCAAAGGCGGTAAAACACAGGACAAAACGGTTCCAACAGCGGCAGATGAGAAAATGGAAAACGTTATTCCCGAAGAAAAACCGGCAAAAAAATTGCGAGCGGTAGTGGACTACGAAAAAGAAAAAGAGATCGAAGAGCTTCTCCGGCAGGAAGAGAGCGCGGCTAAAAAAAAGAAGCGGTAAAAACGAGGTGAAAGATGGCAAATAAAACTCTGGTATGCACACTGTGTAACGGCGAGATGGAGCTCTATGTGGGGCCGAAATTCAACCGTAAGGTTGGCGGCGCGCTGGTCGCGGCCGGAGCTTTTTCCACGCTTTTCTGGGTGGGAGCGGTGCTGGGTGTTCCGCTTATGGTGGCCGGGGCTTATATGGCCGGGGCAAAAAGGGAACTTTGGGTATGCAAAGACTGTAACACAGCGATCGAACGAGTTGTGGTAAAACCCAAGTCGAGATCCTTTAAAAAAGTTCAATAAAAAAGTGAATATTTATGCCGACCGGTAAACTAAAAGAGTTCAAACAAAGAAAAAGGCAGAGGATGCTTCTCGTCATGGTGCTTTTTGTCCTTTCCCTTTTCTTTGTCGCGGCGCTCATGCATATAGGAGCGGGCGATGCCGAATGGATGGGCATGTCGGTCTCGAATCTTACACCCGCGAACGCCATGGAATTCGGCATCCCTAAAGATGAACGCGGGGTCGTGGTCAATTGGTGCGAAGACCCGGCATACTCTTCGGGCGTGCGCGGAGGCGATCTCATAAAAGCGATCAATAACAAGAAAGTGAAAAGCATCGGTGAGTTCCTGAAAGTGACGAAAACCGTCGATATATCCAAAGGAGTGCTGATCGACGCTTTGAGGAACGGTCAGCCGCTATACATTACCCTGGAAAGCAAGATGGGTCTTCACGACACCATAAAAAAAGCGTTCAATATAGACCTGGGCGCTAATGCGCTAGATAACGGTAACGCGAAACAGGCGGCGTTCGCGAATCGGTCGCCGGCCGAAACGGCAGAAGCGGGCACCATCAATAATCCCGGCCCGGGGACAGCTCCCGCGGGCCCGAACCTTCCGACTCCCAAAGAACAGAACGCGGCGCAAAAAGAACTTATAGAAGGACATTGGCTAGGGATGGAACTCATCCCGCTTACTCCGGAACTCGCGAAAGAATTCAATATCGCGCCCGACACAAAAGGGATACTGATCGACGAGATATCGCTCGAGGCTGCGGAGTCCGGAGTTCTCGCGGGAGACATGGTCGTTGCTATCCAAGGCATGGCTACGCCGGATATCGCGACGTTCACTGAAGCAACCAGGAGAGTCAAGAACAGATTTGACGCGAAAGTGCTGGTTTCGCGGCGCGGACAAATATTGGAATTCACGATCACATCGACAAGGACGCTCGGGTTTTCGCAGAACGAGGCGGCCCAGCCCATTACGCCCGGCGCCTTAAGCCCACATAGATCAAGAAGCAAACCCTGCACGGCGTGTCATATTATTATGACGACCGGCGGCCAGCTTCCGACCGATGCCGGCGATATTCTGCCCAGTCCGCCGCCGATAACGAAAGGCGCAGTCGCTATTCACGAGTACAGGGGTAAGTGCAAGACCTGTCACGTGATATTGAAGAAGATATGATAGGACGTCGCCGAAAATAAATGTCTGTCGTTAGTCGTTGGTCGTTTGTTTTCGCACCGGACGGGGTGATTTCGTAATGTTTAACAAAAGAGCCGCTTATTTGCCCATCTGTCTTGATGTTCGCGGGAAGAACTGCATCGTCGTCGGAGGGGGAAGAGTGGCAGAGAGAAAAATAAAGGTACTCCTTTCTTTCGGGGCCAATATAAAATGCTTAAGCACTGCATTTACTACCGCTCTGGTTCGGCTGGGCGGATTAAAAAAAATAAGGCTGATCAAAAAACGGTATCCCAAAAATTTGTCGTTAAAAAAATATGTACTTGCGGTCGCGGCGACTGATGATCCGTGTGTGAATAAAAAAGTGGCGGCGGATTCTTTTCGTGACAGAACTCTTGTGAACGTCGCTGATAAAAGCGCGCCGGGTAATTTCATTATGCCGGCGATACTAAAAAGAAAAGGCCTTGTTGTGGGCGTCTCCACAAGCGGTGTGAGCCCCGCGAGGGCCAAAAGCATAAGAGACCGCTTGGCGTTAAATCTATAGAGAGCGGATAGCGGAGGATGAATGAACTATAATATTCTGTTTTTCCATATAAGCGTGTTCTTCTACTCTCTGGGAACGTTTTTTTACGTCAAGTCCATTCTTCGGAAAGAAAGCGTTTCTTTCATCTATTCTAAACAGTGGTTCGCCGTGGCCTTTGTCGCCGGCGCGTTCTTCCTCTATATCCGCTACAGGGAACTGGCGCATCTTCCGATAGTCACTCTTTTCGAGATAACGTTCTTTTACGCGTGGCTTCTCAGCCTTATCTATCTCGTCTTCGTGAAAGAGGGGTTGTCCAGGTTCGTTCAGGGACTGGCGCTTTTTATTTTTGACGGCATATTTTTAATGGATATTTTCCTGGATAAAAAATTATATCCTTTGAACCCGCTCCTCAACAGTTTCTGGCTCGGCATACACGTACCGGTCGTTATGCTTAGTTACAGCGCTTTTGGCATATCGTTTGCCGTAAGCCTGTATTGCATTTTTGCTGACATTAAAAAGAAACCCGTAGAGCACCTAGCGCCTTTAAATTCCGGGCTTATCGCGGGCGGAGTTATTCTTCTTGGGATAGGAATAGCGACGGGCTCTCTCTGGGCCAAAACGGCCTGGGGTACATATTGGAGCTGGGATCCCAAAGAGACATGGGCGCTGATAACTTTTATAATTTACGGATGCGCATTTTTTTCAGAACGTCTCTCTTCATTTTTGTACGAAGCAGCGCTATTCGCTTGCCTTTTACCCCACGCGCAAGGAGCGCCAGGCCAAGATCCTTAGTCGTGGACACGTCCGGAACAAGATCCGCCTCAATGCCGCATTTAGCCAGCTCAGACGCAGTGCCCGATCCTACGCAAGCCACGCGCCCGGCTATATCACTAGGGTTGCCACCCAGGGAAAAATATTTCTTAAAAAAATAGTACACTCCATGCCTGGAAGTAAAGACAAGCCAGTCATAGCTTTTGGCGTTTTTGATAACGCTTTTCAGCCCGGAGATATCTTTGTGCGGAACTATTTTTATGAGTGGCAGCGAACATACTTTTCCGCCCAGCCGTTTTATTTTTTCGGATATGTCATTGGTTAAATTGTCGCTGGCCGTCGAAATATATTTTTTGCCGGCTAGAGGTTTAAGTTTCGGACTCAATAAATACCCCAGTTTAACCACGTCACCTATAACGCAAACGGCCGGAGAACTCATTCCGGCGGATTCAGCTGCTATACCTCTCAATGTGCTGGTAATTATTTTTTCTTTTCTTGTTGTTCCGCTCGCGATCACCGCGCACGGGGTATCGGCGCTTTTTCCTCCGGCGAGCAGTTTCCCGGTGATAGTTTTCAGATTAGAAAGGCCCATCATGATCACAATGGTACCCGAGAATTTCGCGGCATATGCCCAGTTTACGCTTTCACTTTTTTTGGCCGGATCTTCATGTCCGGTAAGCACCATAAAACCGCTGGCTAGAGTTCTATCCGTAAGCGGGATGCCGCAAACTTCGGCCGCGGCGTAACAGGAGCTGATACCCGGTACGGTTTCGCATTCTACACCTTTACTTTTCAGAAACAGCATCTCTTCAGAGCCACGTCCGAAAATGAAGAGAGACGTTCTGAAAAAAATGCTTGTAAAAGCCAAAGCCGAAATAACAGATTGTAATGTTTATGACGTAGCTGATGCCGATAATGCCGGGGCGCTTATGAATGCGGTCAGCCGGCACTCGGATGGTATTTTTTTCATGAGCCCGAGAGCTGTTGACGTTTTTTTTAAACTCGTTCCAAAGCCCATGGCCGGCGAGCTGAAGAAGAGTACCGCCTTCTATTCAATAGGCCCGGTAACTACAAGAGCGCTCAAAAAGAAAAGCGTCAAGCACGTACTGTCGGCGGAAAAATACACGGTGGATGGGCTTGTCGAAAAGTGTTTGGAGGGAACTATCAGTAGTTAGTCATCAGCGCCGTCATTGCGAGGGCGCCGCAGCGCCCGAAGCAATCTCATCCTGTTTGAAGAGATTGCTTCGTCGGCCTGCGG
>JADFYD010000034.1 GCA_015233235.1 Candidatus Omnitrophota bacterium
TCTCCTTCAGGGACGGCGCAGGCCTTACTCACAACAATGTAATGTTCCGTCAAGTCAATGGTTTCATTATCAACCTCGCTCTTGCGCTCAGCACAAAAACTTCGGTACGGGCACGGCCCATCCTGGATTCGCTGGAACAGGACCTTTTGAAATCAAGCGAGGGTTTTGAACCTCATATCGCAGGAGACCTTTTATGCGAATTGTCCGACCTTGTGGACAGTCAGACGAGTGCCCCTACCCTTAGCGCCAAAGAAGGAAAAATTTTCGCGCCTTTCCACTGGCTCGACAAAGCGAGCCTGCGAAAAATATTTGATCTGGATTTTCACTCTCTCCCCCCGGTATCCATACATTTGGCGCCATGCCTCATATGTAATTATCAGTGTCCCGGCTGTATGTTCGGGGCAGGTAAAATGGCTTTACGTCAAAACCCGCATGCTCACAAGGTCATCACAATGAGCCTGGAAAGCATGAAAGCCTATATAGACAAAATAAAGGCAAGCGGGGCGAAAGAGGTGGTTTTCACCGGAGGCGGCGAACCTTTGCTTAATCCGCACACAATAGACGCTATGCGTTACGCTAAATCGGTCGGTCTCGATGTCGTTCTGTACACGAACGGCAGTACTCTTACCCCTTCGACAATAAAACAAATTCTCGACATAGAGCCCCGGTTCGTCCGCATAAGCCTTAACGCGAACGATCCCGAGATCTACAGGCTTTTTCACGGTTTGGAGAACGCGTCATCGCTCGATACCGTAAAAGACAATATAAACCTCCTCTGCCAGGAAAAATTGTATCGAATAAATCATTTCCTCCCCGGCAAAGACACTGAGGTCAGTCTTGCCGTGCTTCTTTCCCCCTTGAACATCGGGGATATATCGGGTATAGCAAAATATGCCGCCTCGTTATCGTCAATTTCCGGTCCGGACAGGCTTGTTCTGCGTCCGATGAATAATTTCCCGGGGACAAAGCAGGACTCCCCAATTGCGAGAGAAGGCATAAAATGGGTCAGAGAACATCAACCCGCATGGGCAGCGGATTACGAAGCGTTTCTTGAAAAAGGAGAGCAGTTCTCTCTGCCTTTCTGGGAGGCTGCAAAAAAAGAGATAGAGGAACAAGCGGTGCCTATTCTGGCAAATACAGACGTCACCGTGAACTACCCGGCGCACAGAATGCTATCGGCGGGCCGTCCTCGCCCGTACCCGGAATGTCTCGCCTGCGGGTATGCTTCGTTCCTCGCGCCCGGCGGCGGTGTATATGACTGCGTAGAACGGTCCGGCGACCACGCGTCTTACATTGGTTCTCTGGATGGGTCGTCGACACTGCTGGAGCTTTACGGCGGAGATACGCGTAATAATATGCTCGAAGCTTTACACGCGGGCGGCTGCCTACGGTGTCCCCCCGGGGCCTGCATGAACCACGAACATAACGTTATTTACAACAATCTTAAAAAGTTCTCTATAGAATACCCGGAACTCTGGCAGGAGCTGAAAACTCTTTTACGCAAAATGAGCATCCTGGATCCTTCGGCGGAAAGCACTGACAAGATCATCCGCACCGCGGGAGATATCCATGTGAAAAACCGTGATTTCGCGCCGAAGCTATCGGACAAAAAACTTGTGGTATACCTCGTCGACGGCAATCTTATCCCGCCGGAGCAGTTGAATATGTTCGAACAGATCCAACAGGAAATGCGCCTCGCCCGCGGCACGCAATATCAGGAAAAATTTGTGCTCGTAAAAGATTCCTTCGCCGTCAGTATCGCCGAAACAAAAGAACTTTATGAGAAAGACGGCTACAAGGTCGACTTTGTGGGAGCCTGTTCAGACATAACGGCCGTCCGATCATTGAATTTCCCGGCCCTTGCGTTCAAAAAAACCGGTTCCAATTTCGTCCAGCCCGAGGCTTTCATGCTGGCGCTGCGAGCTCTGTCTTCGGGCAACATCGAGAGTCTGAAGAACGCGTACGCTTTTCTATCCGGAGAAAAACTGCCGGACGACATTGCCCGTATGCACGATATTATGGCGTTCGCTTCGCGGTTTGAGTTCCCGCTTCCATCGGCTACGGCGGAAATTAAAGAACTGCCGAAGATAAACGCCATTATCAAAAAAATGATACTTGAGGCCGCGTAAATTCGCATAAAAACCCTACCGCGGGATCATAAAACGATGTAGAATAACGTTATGAGCAGGCTGAATTTGGCTTTCTTTAAAAGTTTCCGCATGAAGGTGACGGTTCTATTCGTTCTTTCACTTCTGGCGATCGGCGCCATAAGCAATGTCCTTATTTACCGGTATACCCTCGATACACAGTTTGAAGACCTCAGGGCACAACTCATGATGATCGCTCAAACTGCCTCTTTAACGGTAGATGGCGATATGCTCATAAAAATACCTTTAGTCCCCGAGGGAGTGAACACCGCGGAATATAAAATAATCGCCGCAAAACTAAAAAAGATCAAGGATTCCGGCCAGCTTATACGGTACATCTACACAATGACAAAAACCGAAAAAGAGGGCATCTGGCAATTCATGGTCGACCCGGTCCCGCCTACGAAAGAGGAATCGCGTTTTGGTATTTCCTCTCTTCCCGGCGATAAATATGACGCTACCCGTTTCCCGGAAATGCTCCAGGCTTTCAAGTCCCCAAGCGCGGATAAGCACCTCGCCGGTGACGAATGGGGCACGGTCCTATCCGGGTACGCGCCCGTGTTCGACAAAACCGGTAAGGCGGTCGCCGTGCTGGGCATAGATACCGACGCGCAAACTCTTTACTCCATGCAGAGAGAGATCACCAGACGACTGGTGTTCATTTCTCTCCTGGCCCTCCTCTTCGCCCTTGTCATCGGGTTTTTCTTTTCACGTCAGATCAGCGACCCGGTAAAAAAATTGGTGGCCGGCACCCATCATGTCGCTGACGGTGACCTGAAATACGAGGTGCGCGTTAAAGGCGCTAATGAGTTCAACGAACTTGCCCAATCGTTCAATATGATGGCCCAGAGCCTGCAGAAATCGCGCGACAGGCTGCAGGATTATTTTTACAGGGTCGTCCAGTCGCTCGCGCGGATAATGGAAGCCCGTGACAAATACACACGCGGCCACTCCGAAAGGGTCGCGGAATTTTCCGGGAAAATAGCCGAAGCGATCGGTACTCCTCCGGAAAAGATCGCTCTTCTTAAGAATATCGCGCTTCTGCACGACATCGGCAAACTCGGGGTGCAGGAGGATATACTGAATAAACACGGTAAACTCACCGATGAAGAATGGGAGACGATCAAAAAACATCCCCTCATCGGCGAGGATATTGTGAAACCTGTTTCACTGGACAAAGAGATGATCGACATCATCAGGGGCCATCATGAGCGTTACGACGGCAAAGGCTATCCCGATTCTTTAAGCGGCAATGACATAAGCGTCCTTTCCCAGATATTGTCCGTCGCGGACGCCTATGATGCCATGACTTCCACCAGGGCTTACAGAGACGCTTTCACAAAAGAACAGGCCGTGGCAGAGATCAAAAAAAATAGCGGTATCCAGTTCAATCCGGATGTCGTGGCGGCTTTTCGCAAGGCAAAATTGTAGTTGCAGATCATCCGGAGTATAAACAATGCGCTTTGCGGTACTCGCTGATATTCACGGTAACCTGGAAGCCTTGAACGCGACACTAAAGGTGCTGAATTCCTGTACCATCGACCGGTTCATCATTCTGGGGGACCTCGTCGGGTACGGGGCCGACCCTAACGCCTGCACGGAGATCATACGAAATATTAAAGCTGTCGCCGTCGCCGGGAACCATGACCTTGCCGCCGCCGGCAAGAGAAGCCTCGAGACTTTCACTCCTTACGCTAAAGAAGCTCTTCTCTGGACCCGGGAAACACTCAACGATGACAATAAAAAATATTTGTCGTCCCTCCCCGTTTTATCCGAGTTTCAAGCGTTCACGATCGTTCACTCTTCCCTGGACGATCCGGAAAAATGGAAGTATGTCCTTGACGAATCCGACGCGGAGACTAATTTTAATCTGCTAAAAACAGATATTTTATTCATCGGTCACTCGCATATCGCCGGCGTATTCGGTTCAAATTATCCCGAAAAAAATATCAGCGGCAGCTCGTTCAACCATGAGAAAAAAATACAGCTTTTACCCCGTACGCGTTACATCATAAACGCCGGCAGCGCAGGTCAACCCAGGGACGGTAACCCCAAAGCGTGTTCACTGATTTACGATAGCGCAAAGCAGGAGGTCCAATTTCACCGGGTTGAATACAACATCCCGCTCGCCGGAAAAAAAATAATAGACGCAGGGCTCCCACCGATCCTCGCCAACAGGCTTACGGGGGGATATTAAGGGGATATTCTCGTGGCAATATTGCTCTTCGCCCTGATATAAGGTATATTATCTGTGGTTTTTCGTTTAACCGTGAAAATTAAAAAGGATGGTTATAATGAACAAAAAACCTATATTGCTGGCTGTATTAATTATCCTCCTTCTGATCGGCATAATTATCGCCGTATCGCTATCCCTGATGTTCCTGAAATTCGAACCGAAAATAACGTATAACGTTAAAGTAAAGACCATTGAGGGGTCAGTTAACATCTATGAGATCGTCGAAGGAAATAAAGGTAAACTTGTTAAGACCGTGAACGCCGGAGAAGAATTTACGGTTACAACGACTCTCGGAGGCGGGCTCGCGCTTGATTTTAATTTTTTACGGCCAATCGTCCCGAAAGCCGCGGAAATATACTGCGATAAAATGGAGCTTTTCACCAGTTCCGTGAAAGAAGATTACTTTAAACGCCTTTTCACCGAGAAGGAACTCGCGGACCAGATAATACCCCAGCTCGATAAGACCGGAATGATTAAGAACATCACTGTTTCCATAGACACGAACGGGTTTTCGGGTTCCGCCGACGTCACAATAGCCGGTAAAACCATGCCTTTCAAATTCAGCGGTATCGTTTATCTCGACAAGACCAAAGCGAATAACCTGGCCCTCAATATAAAGGAATTAAAGCTAGGCAGTTTTAATATGCCTAATTTCATGAATAATCAGCTGATAAGTTCATTCGGAGAGATCTTCTCGAAAACATCCGTGCCCATAACAATCGAAGAGATGTCATACCAAAAAGGCGGGATCGAGATCACTTTCAGAAAAAAACGTACCCGGGCACGGTAAAATGCTTCTTCAAAAAAAATTTTTCATTTTTTCAATAGTGCTGGCTTCCCTTTTTCTCGCGCTTGCGGTCTATTTTGCGGCGGTAAGAGTAATATCCTTTCAAAGCACGCCGTCCGCTGTATCAAAAAAGTCAATGTATGCCGCTGGCAGCGCCTCGGGCCTTTTTGATGTCAAGGAAGTGGATACTTCCAAAGTAATAAAAAAAGTGCCGCTACTCGCCGAAGAGAAAGTTGAGAAACTCACTTTTTTCGAAGTTCTAAAGATCCCGCTGGAAAGTCTGAACGTGTTCAACATCCTGATCAAGCTGGGAGCCAAGATCTATTCGGAACAGATGAATACCTTTGCCCGCACTCACACAGAACACGAAGCGTCATATGTTTTAAGCGATAACGCGATCAACGTAAAGATCTCCAACCGGCTGCAGAACGCCCCGCTCGTAAAAAGCATAGAGTTCAAAGTCACCCAAAGCGGGTGCCAAGGCGAGATAAAAATTAAAGTAGGTTCGCTGGAATTCAAGATCACCGGAAGCGGCAGGATCATCGTCAATACGCAGGCAAACAATCACCTTTCCCTGGAATTGGACTACATAAATATCGGTACTTTCAAGCTGCCCGACTCTACACTGCGCGATATCGAAAAAACCTTCGCCGCCGTCTTCGCGAAACAGGACCCGAATGCTGTGCTTTCAAGACTGCAGTACATAAAAGGATCAGTGGCACTGACGATCACGAAGCGGTAGGGGCACCCTCTATGCGTCTTTTTTTCTTTGATCTTTCGCCCAATGCAGTAATTTTGTAGTAATTGGATTATTTATTGCGGCGAGGAATATTTTGTTCGCGGTGCCCGGTATCACGACAACCTTTTCCGCTTTCCAACGCTTTTAACGATATCCCCACGACCTCGTCGGCCGTCATCCACATAAGGCGCGGGACTTTTGTTCTGTCGAATTTATTTCTATACTCGTCGGTATCAAAGAATTCGGTTTCGGTCATGCCCGGGCAAAGCGCCTGGATCTTAATATCAGCGCCTATTTTTTGCATTTCGCCCGCAAGACACGCGGAAAAAACGTTCAAATAAGATTTTGTCGCGTGGTACACGCTTGACCCCGGCGAGATTATGAACCCCGCCATCGAAGAAACGTTGATTATCGCGCCGCTATTATTTTTTATCATGTTGCCCAGCGCCGCATGCGTGAGAGCCGTCGCCGCGTACGCATGAACGTTTATCATAGAAAGAGATTTACCGATATCCACCGTATTAAAAAATCCCGCCGTCCCGAAACCGGCATTATTCACCAGGAACGATATATCCGCTCTTTCCTTGATGTATTTCGACAGGCGTTCCACATCGTCCGCCAAAGAAAGGTCCGCCTTAATAAGCTCTATTTTAACGTTATGTTTTTCTTTTATTGTTTTCGCGAGGCTTTCTAATTTATCGTGTCTGCGGGCGGTAAGAGCGAGGTCATACCCTTTCTCCGCCAATTTGCGCGCGAAAGAAGCGCCGATGCCGCTTGAAGCGCCGGTGATAAAGGCTGTTTTGGGGTGTTCCATCGTTTACACTCCTTTTTTATAAATTCAAACCATAATTGTTGCGTGGTTCTAAAGCGCTGCCCACGGAACCGCATAAATATTTGACGCCACCGGATAAATCCTGTCCCCACTGTAGACGATGATGCCTTTTGAAACCTCGGAATGAGACTTGAGAAACTCCCTCATCTGTTTTGTATCTCCAAATGTGATCCGGCCGGCGGACTTCACTTCTATCCCTATTGTGCGCTTGGCCAACGAGAGAACGAAATCAACTTCACTTTCCTGCGCTTTCGGCTTCCAATAAAATATCTCGGGAGATACAAGCTCCAGAGAGGCCCATGACAGGATCTGCTGTAAAATAAAATTCTCCATGTACCGCCCTTTAGTATGAGTTCTAGAAAGCTCATCAACGCTATAAACCCCTGCAAGGAAACAGGCTGAACCGGAATCAAACCAGAAATATTTTGATTGTTTATATGCCCTTTCATTTTTCGCGGTGTACCCTTTCAACTCATATAGAAGATTTGTCTCCTTCAACAAACTAATATATCTCGAGACATTCGTTCGGGTTTCTCCGCAAACTTTTGACAATTCATCCTGAACAGACTCCCACCCTGTCGCCGCCGCAAGAGCGGTCATTAACCGCCTGAAATTCTGAGGATGCCTGATGTTGACCAAATCCTGAATATCCCGCTGGATATATGTATCCGTATATCCACTCAGCCGCTCCAGAGCTATTTTCTCATTTGAAGCAAGTGCGACTCCCGGCAGAGAGCCGCGCCATATGGCTCGCGCAATATCCGCGTTAGTTTTAACCCTTGAATCCCCTACTTCACGTCCGGATAAAATCTCATCGAGGACCCCACTCACCGGAGATCCGTGCATCTCTCTGAAAGAAAATCCCGTTAAATGCAAATATTTGGCCCTTCCGGCTAAAGTCTCCCTCGGCGCTTTTCTGAGTGCTACATTTCCGGAACCGGATATAACAAACTTTCTGCGGCTTTCCGTTTTATCAACAAGATATTTAACCGTTAAAAGAAGCTCGGGACATCTCTGTGCTTCGTCGATTATAGTGGGTTTGTCCTCCCACAACAACCCCTTAGGATCTTCCTTTGCCTGATCAAGAGCCTCGGGATCGTCCAAAGTGAGATACCGCCAGCCCTTAAAAAAGTTCGCATGTTCAAGAAGCGTGCTTTTTCCTACCTGTCTGGGGCCCGTCAGCACGATCACGGGATGAGATTTGAACACTTCGCCGAACCTCATCTCCAGCCATCGTGGAATGTAATTCATAAAAATTGCCTCCTTCGATCATAAGTATACCATTATTTTATGCACAAAACAACATTTTATTATGCACATATTAGCAGTTTTATTTGCACACAATGGCACATGTCCGAAAGATACGATCGCCTAGGCAAAAAAGGAAGGGACGACGAGCGTCGAGCTAAGCGAGACGCGAGGAGCCCCGGACTCTCCGGGCGTTTGCGAGAAGACTTTTTGTGGAAATTTATTTACACAAAAAGTCGACGAGCAAACGCCAAAGCAATGTCGCATTCGCCGAGATTCGAGATTAGAAATTAGATCGCAATGTCGCATAAATGCGACATTGCTTTGCCATAAAAAAGGACAGCATTTGCTGTCCTTTTTTATGGCGGAGAGGAAGGGATTCGAACCCCCGGTACCTTTCAGTACGCACGCTTTCCAAGCGTGTGCATTAGACCACTCTGCCACCTCTCCGCAAACACGCTATTACACTTGATTAATCTAATCTCTAATTTCTAATCTCCGTATTTCCCCTACTCGGCTCATCGGGTGCGTACATTCTACAAGCGGATATCCTCCTTGTCACCAATTTATTTATGTACCGTCAGCCCCCCCTACAACTCTATCATTCCCGACTTGCCGATATAGGAAGTCTTTCTTATTTTCGTGAGTGAATCGACCTTTTTTAGAGTATCGTTTATTTTGTCGATCTCCCCTTTTATTTTTGTCAGTGTCGCGCCGGTCTTATCGGTCTTATCGAACTTTAAAAGAAGTATTGTTAGGTACGCGTACACCGTCGTCAGGGGTTGATTAATGTAATGGTTGAATGTCGCAATCATGTCCTTAACTGTTCTTAAGTTCTCCACTTCTAAACGATCCTTCTCGATCTCCCTTATCTTGAGATGCGCGCTCACCCTGGCCTTTACCTCGCCGGGGTTGATATTCTTGTTTATGTAATCGGCCGCGCCAAGTTCAAACCCTTTTATCTTATCTTCTACTTCGTCAGAAGCCGTTATGATAAGTATCGGTATGCTTTTGTATTCCGGATCGGCCTTGAATTTTTTACATACCTCGAACCCGTCCATACCCGGCATCTGTATATCCAATATTATAATATCCGGCGTATTCACTTTCACTTTTTCGAAGGCCTCGGCCCCGGAAGAGGCTTCATCGATGATGTAATTAGCGTCGGCCTCGGCCAGAACCGCCTTGAAGATATCCCTTGATATCGCGGAATCGTCGACTATCAATACTTTTTGTCTATCCGGCATGTCGTGCTCCTGTGTAAACTCTGAACTTACTTGCAATACTTGAGTATCTTCTCCCTCAAATTATTGAGCTCGACCGGTTTTGTGAGAAGGTCGTCCATGCCGGCTTTTATGCAGTCGTCATAAACGGTATCTCTCACATCCGCCGTGAGCGCCACGATCGGCAGGTCCTTTTTTCCGCCCTGTCTTATCCTCCGGGTGGCCTCATACCCATCCATCCCGGGCATCTGCAGATCCATAAAACACATATCGTATTTACGCGTTTTAACTTTTTCCACCGCTTCGGCGCCATCCGCGGCGTAATCGCCCTCGCACTTTAAAACTTCGAAATACGCCTTGATCAATTCCTGGTTCGCGACGCTGTCTTCCACCACCAGCACTTTTTTTCCGTCACAGGAAAGTTCCGCCGCCATATGACGCGTCACGATAGTACGCTCTTTGCGTTTATCGCCAAGCATTATAACCATAACTTTTGTCAGCTCTTCAAACGTGACCGGCTTCGTGATAAAGCCGTTAAACCCGGCCTTCTCGGCCCGATGCGCGGCGCCGACACTGATATCCGAAGTGAGAGCGATGATCTTCACCTTTTCCAGAGCCTCTATCTTTCGTAGTTCCTCGACCAGGGAATATCCGTCCATATCTGGCATCATTATGTCACTTATGATGAAATTCGGGATATTCTTATTCTGGATAAGGCGTTTCGCCTCTTCGATCGCGGCCTTCGCGGAGCCGCACACGGATATAACCTGCATGCCAAGGTCCCGGCAGTAATTCCCGGTAATTTCCAGCGCCGTTTTGTTATCATCAACAAGCATCGCCGTTTTACCGATAAGTTCTTTCGCCGATACGGGGTATATCTCCAAATGGAACGTCGGGTCGCTTTTTTTGAATTCAGCCGTAAAAATAAATTCACTGCCTTTGTCGGCCTCGGATTCTACCCACATTTTACCGCCCATCACCGCGACAAGATTCCGGCAAATAGCCAGCCCAAGCCCGGTACCGCCGTAACGCCGTGTCGTTGTCATGTCGGCCTGTTCAAAAGGCCTGAAGATAAGCTCTTGTTTGTCTTTTGGTATCCCTATTCCGCTGTCTTTCACGCTAAAACGCAGAATTACTTTCTCGTCCCCGGCGGCCTTACCTGACGCGCCTTCTGCGGCACTTTCGAAACGCACAATAACCCCGATATTGCCTCTATGCGTGAATTTCGCGGCGTTATTGAGCAAGTTAACGAATATTTGCCTGAGCCGTGTAGGGTCCCCCTTAAGATATCTCGGAATATCTTTGGGGATATCAATGTAGGTCTCCACTTTCTTTTCATCAATTCTTGTCAGTACCATTTTAAAAACATCATGTATCAGGTATTTAATGTCAAAATCAACCAGGTCCCTGTGGATCTTGCCTGATTCAAGTTTAGAAAAATCCAGGATATCGTTAATTATGTCCAAAAGCATGGCGCCGCTCGATTTGATGGTCGATATGTAATTAAGCTGTTTATCGTCAAGCCCTGTTTTGGCGAGAAGATCGCTGAATCCCAAAATGGCGTTCATCGGTGTGCGTATCTCGTGTGACATATTGGCGAGAAAATTACCTTTCGCCCTGGCGGCCGCGTCGGCCTCTCTGCGCGCTTCAATGAGTTCGCGTTCGGCCCGGGCTCTATTCTCCTCAACGCCGATGGCGGCGGCTATAATGCTCATTACTCTTTTCTCTTCCTCGACCGGCACAAAATCTTTCTGGTAAACCGCGCACAAAACCCCTATGCAAACGCTGCTGCTGCTGCTGCTGCTGCTGCTGCTGACGGGAGCTCCCAAATATGTACAAAGATCGTACTTAAGGACCCCGGGGTCGGTTTGAGCATATTTTGTTTTTTGCAGTTCCCGAATGACGGTAATGTTGTTTCCACCTTTCCTAATGATATCGTACGAGATATATCCTTCCGCGGAGTCCACCGCGTCATAGTCTTTGGGAGTATTCCACTTCGCGATCGGGATCAACTTTCCTTTTTCATGCCGTATATAAGCGGCGCTGTAAGAACCCATGAGTTCTCCCGTAAGCCGCGTCAGAGTATTTATGTTCTTCAAGGGATCCGCGCCGAACGCCAGAAACGCCTCATTGATCCTTAAAAGCCTCATCCCGGCCCTTTCGGAGATCATTAGTTCTTTCTCAAGCGGAACAAAGATCACCACCCCGAGGACAATTCCGACAAGAACAAGTATGACGATAAAATAGGCCAATGTCTGTTGGCCGTGTTTGTAAATATCTCTCGGCGTTTGAGCCCTTAGTAACAAACCGGGTTTTCCGAAAATATCGTCCAAGACGGTATATCCTGCTATACTGGAAATTCCCAGCGGATGAACGACCATCTTTTTGCCGGATAATAATTCCGCTTTCGCCATTTTATAATCGTCGGGTAATCCTACGTCATTGATCTTCATTACGTCGATATCCAGCTGAACTATCCCTCCCAGCCGTTCGATCTCGTCCGTGTCAAGGTACGTCGCGAAAATGATCGTTCCGTGTATGGGGCCTTTACCGTCACTTGTCACGATGGGTCTTGAGACCACTAGAAGCGGATTTTCGGGCAGAACGAGTATGCCCGATAAAGTGCTTTCTTCGCTCTTGTGGTTGATCAAATACCCGCCCGGAGCCATATACTTTTTAAGGTCTTCCGGTATCAGCAATTTCTTGTCATTTTTAAAATCATAACCCCCTCC
>JADFYD010000035.1 GCA_015233235.1 Candidatus Omnitrophota bacterium
CGGATTTTCTGGATGAGCTTAAGCCCGTGAACATAAAGTTCATAAAACCCAAAAAGAAACTTGTTTCCGTCCGGCTGGACACCCATCAGATCCAATCCCTTAAAGAGATAGCCGAACGAAAGGGTCTTGGATATCTTTCCCTTATACGTTCCTGGATAGCCGAACGACTTTGCAAGGAGGACCGCTCTTTGCGCCCATCCCGACATTAGGGAGGATCGGGATCCACGCGTGGCATCGATCTGCTGTTCTTGGTCCGTTGACCCGCTTTTGTCACGGTCGCCTGCTCCTGCCTCCGGCGCCGTCATCGGTAATTTTATAATGAACTTCGTCCCTTTGCCGACCTCCGACTTTATCTCAAGAGACCCGCCGTGGTCGGCGGCGACGAGACGCGCTTCGGCGATGCCAATGCCACCCGAGGAACCGCGCTCCGAAACACCGTACCCAAGCGTTGCAATCTGTTTTTCACTCATTCCGGGACCGTTATCGGATATTTCGATAACATCAATATATCCTTTATCAGTATGTTCTATACGCTTTGTCATGGTAACAGCCGACGTGCCCTGAGCTGTTTTGTAAGCATAGCGTACAGAATCCGAAAGCAGATCTATTAACATTAATGACAGTGCCTGGTCGCATCCTGTAACAGGTTTTAATTTTTCACCTTCAACTTTAAAGCTCTCAACAGGTGTAACGTTGTTCACATGTTCCGCCAAGCTGCCGGCCAAGGTATCTATACCAACAACCTCATTGCCGATATCCCCGTTAACAAACATTATTTGTTTTTTCAACATGCGAATGATGTCCGGTAAATATTTTTTCCCGTCATTAATAACTTCAATGGCATCTTTCACGTCTACCGCATATGTTACATTCAAGGGGCTCGCAAAAAGTCGGTTATATTCTTTATCCACGCCAATTGTCACTTCATACGCATTCAATAAGGTATTGAACCATTCTTTTGCTTTCGCATAGTCAAGCGATTTTTCCCCGATCGCCATATCTTCAGCTTCATAAACGGCGTTTCTTAATTTGCCGATCGACGCATGAAATCCTTCGCTTAACCCTCTTACATACCTCTTAATGCCTTCATCTGATATGCATGTTTCTTCCAAATATCGTAATTGATTACGGACCATTGTCGCTTGCTTTATTATGTCCATATCTTCGTTATACTGGCTCTCGTGCCATGGACTCCTTATCGCGATCGCGACGCGCTCGTAGCGTTCCCGGGATAAATCGGCATAAATTTTAGCGTCGTTAAGGATCGTCGCCGGATTATTTAATCGCAGTGGGAGCATGCCTGCGGCGCCTCTTTTCCGCGCCTTCATGAACCCATCCGGAACCCTGGAATACATGAATGTCTTATAAATAGGTGCCATTTTATCGAAAGCGTCAAGTGTATCTACAGTAAACTTCTCACTGTAGTGCAAGCTCGACATCGAAAGGAAACGCCACCACACAACTTCCAATCCATTCTCCGGAAGCCACTTGTTATCGTCACGCTTGGTCATGTAGTAGATGAAGTATTTGTACACCATGGGATATTTATCTTTAAATCCCTGCCGGACCGTGTCAAGCGCTTCAAGGTAAACCGCGTTATATTCATCGCTGCTCAAAGGATCGCGGCCGTATTTTGTCTTCGCCGCTTGTTTTTTGCATTCATCTATCCTCTCGGTAATAACTCCCATACTCATCGATGCATCTTCGCCGCTCAGGAAGGCTTTGATCATCTCTTCCCTCAGTTGTTTCAATTCTGCGGGCGCGGGAGCCTCCGTGAACATATTATTCGGTGCCGCCGGCCCGCTGCCGGTAGTGATCGTTTGCTCGGCCGTAGGCGGTAACGGCGGACGGGAGCCTAATTCCTGACCGGAGGTTCCGGCGGACGCCATCGATGGTTTCGCCGAAGGCGTTACCGGGGCGGCTGTGTAAACACTTATACGCGAGAAAACCGTGACCAGCTCATCAACCCTGGTATAACCCGGATCTATATCTATTCCTCTGGAGTGTGTCAGCACGTCCGAAACAAGAATATGGCCGCCGATATCGAGATCCGACTTGATCTTATTCCAAAAAACATTGCTCTTGCTTATTCGCCCGGCCATGCCGGGTTCTTTTACATATATCATCTTGTATTTTTTGTCGTTCGTATAGAGATCGCCTATTTCATACCGTATATGTATTTTTCGTCCGCCGCACTCGGATAGCGGGCTGAATTCGATCTCTATCTCGAACAGGTCTTCCGAAACTATTTCTACTTTAAATCTTTCGATGTCAAAAACCAGGACCGCGCTGATGCGTTCCTCCAGCCATTCTTTTATTTTTTGCGCATCGTTCCGCGGCGGCATATAATAGGAAACTTCTTTTTCGTCCAGATTATCGCGGAACACATAATCTGTCACTTCAGGAAATAGCTTTGCCAGCTCCGCCAGCGACACGAAGTCATCACAGGCCGCCGGACAGTATATACTCCCGTTATACGCCCTGAGTTTTTTGCGAAACTCCGGCAATGTCGTTCCGGTTAAACCGTGGTCCTTAAAAATGTCCCTTTGGGCATTCATGTTCATGGGGACGTTTACAGGCGCAATCCCACTCCTGTCCCCGGAATCTGATTCATATGGATGATCCTGTATATCTTTCATAAGTCGCGCCTTGTCGCCCGTAAGATCATCCCCATTTATCGTAAGCGGTAATAGAGCCGATTTTGCGTTTTCTTTTTGCGGTGTGCCTGGGGACGGTTGAATTCCAGTCAATAAACCAAACAGGTCTCTCCGACCGCCCAGTATGCCCAGCAATTTCTCCTGGTCTTCTCCGCTCATCCCGAACTTTAATTTTCCGCCTACGTACGGCCAGTCATGGCCGCGTAATTTACTGACAGGGATGGCCATTACCCCCAGGTCCTCATATTTTTTTTCGTTATAATATTTTAGGTCGATCTTAAACTGGTCGCCCGTAAGTTCAAGTATCAGCGGTACACCCAGGAAATTTATGACTGAATACACATGTCCAAACGTATCACCTTCGCCGAAATCCCACCAACGCGCACGTATCCTAACATCATAAGGATATAATGTGCTTCTCTCGTGGTCATATACCAAGAACACATGTTTAACTATTTCCAAATGACTTATCTTCATACGTTCCATAATTTCTTTCATTTTTCTGGCGGCGTCGATACAAATAACGTTCTCGCTACAATTCTTTTCTGTCGCGTTCAAACTATCAGTAACAGCGAGTTCCCGTCGTACCCTTTCAAGCTCCCCTATGAGTTCTGCCGCCTTCGCACACTCCGGTCCGGTAAGCGGCCTTTCCAGTTCCCCCTCCAGCAAACCTATGAACTTTGAACCGTCAACATGCGAAAAATGTTTCAGCCTTTCGAGATCACTGTTGATATTTTTAAGTCTCATTTTAAAAACATGCGCCTCGCCAGGCCAAAGTTTATAATAGATGCTCCCGTTCTCATATACATTCTTCCGAGGTCCGTCCATAGTGAATCCTATATCCTTCCTGTTCAGAATGTCCTTCAAATAAAAATCCTTATCAATATCCACGCCCAGGAATTTAAGCCCCACATGGGCCACGCCTTCCCTCACATCCTTTGTCAGGTTCACTATGGTGATCAGGATCTCTTCACCGTCCGCCGAGGTCCTTCCAAAAGCGGCCGCCCCGGCGTCTTGGTATGAAACAATATCCCCTCTATGAGTGAACGAGATTGGATACCAGAAAAGATTATTACCGTTAGAAATATACGGGTTATCTTTTCTTATTTTGGTCAGTTTTTCTGACAGCTCGTCATGTACGTCATCCGTTCCGGCGACCCATCCGCGTGAAGCCATGGCGAATAATGTTCTTACTGCCTGAACTATCCCTGCATCGTTACCTTTCTCAAGGATATAATTGAATTTTTGGGGAACGGGTTCGCCGGCGGGTATTTCGCCGTTATTCTGTTTTGTAAAGTAGGCAATGAGCTCCGCCAATACCGATTGAGTGAGTTCCACTTGCGTCTTCAAGACCCGGTTTGATCCTGAAGCTAGGTCTGTCTGCCTGCCACCTATCCACCGC
This sequence comes from Candidatus Omnitrophota bacterium, assembly GCA_015233235.1. Classification (GTDB taxonomy): domain Bacteria; phylum Omnitrophota; class Gorgyraeia; order Tantalellales; family Tantalellaceae; genus JADFYD01. Next base: position 4,060 of record JADFYD010000035.1, read on the forward strand.
CTGTCCGCCGGCACAAGGCCGCCGTCGCCCTCTCCCTGAACGCCGGGCGCGGCCGCCGGTGTCGCCGCGGCGATCGGAGTGGACAGCTTTTTATAAAAATTGTAAAGTTTAATGCCGTAGACAATATATCCGCCTTCTTCTTTCAAGAGCCCCAGATCAAGACAGGATCTTACAAACGCTTTATCATCGGCGTTCCACCCGGTGACATCGGAAGGAGTAATTTTATTCTGAAATTTATTGAATAGATCTTCTCTCCACTGTTCGACAGTATGGTCTCGATCTCGGAAGACGGTGTCTATAGTTTGTGGCAGTACATTGGGCCGGTAGTCAGGAAGCGCTCTAATTACCGACAACATATCGTCGACCGTGCGGACCTCACGCCGCAAGCGTAAAAATTCTTCACGCGGGTCTTTACCTGCTTTACGCGCAGTGCTAATGAGGCCGGTTGGACCGAGAAATACGCCTTTTAAAACATCGTAATAGGCGATCCTTAAATTTCCTCCGGAGAGTTCATAGATCATATCCTCAAAAAGATATAAATTTTCAAAAAACCATTTCCAGTCGAAGCTCTTGTCCTGGTAATAGGGGAATTTGCCTATCTCTCTTATCATACCGGGCAGGACATTACTTAAGTCTTCTCTTGTGGGTAGAGCGAGGTGTACGCACTCCACCGTGGTATTTGGCAGACATTTTTTCAGCTCTTCATAAATTCCCGGGACATAACTGAATTTTTCCGCCTGAAGGAATATAACGGGAATATGATATTCTTCCACCATTTTACGAAAGCTATTCCTAAAAAATATCACCTCGCCGCCTAACTCGCCGATCACCAATATCCTGCCGCCAAGATACCCCTTAAGATCCTTAAGAAAGTCGTCTTCGTTCGCATATTCCTTTTTTGGCATACCGCATTTCTCTGTCATGAATGGCACCATTTTATTGCTACCCAGTGTATCAAACTCGCAATTAACTACCCGGCCTTCTTTGGCTAGCGTTTCCATCCATGAGGTTTTCCCGGCGCCTTGAATAGCCGAGACAAAAACCGCTCCGTTGGTCCTCGCGAGCGTCGCCAGATGATTGAATGTTTCCCGGCTGTAAATACAATATTTTTCTGGAGTGTTCGCCGGCCCTGCGGCGTTTGAGGCGCCCTTAGAAGTAGTACCCATCGACATGAACATCGCCGCCCACGGGGGCATTATGCCGAGTCGGGGTTTCAATATTTCTTTTGCCACGCGGGTGAGGGCATTGAAAGAGCCTGAAATATCGGGCCCCGGGAAAAATATTGCCCTGGCGTCGGGAGACAAAGAACTTATGAACCGGGCCGAAGACTTTTTATCCATTTTCGCCGCCACGTTTTTTATGGCTTTCCGGATATTGGCTACATACCTGTCGTTCGCAATACTTCCCGTAAGTTCTTTTTCTTTTACGAGTTTTGCTATCCATTCCGCGGCCTCTTCCGTAATGTCATGAAGCGCTTTTTCGTTTACACCCTGTAAAATATTCATCACTTCTTTCCCATCAAAAATACCCAATAGGCGCGCAAGGCTGTATCTGTCATACTTCCAGAACTCTTGTTTTTCCTTCTCACTTAACTCGCGCATATCAATGAATGCCATGGATTCCACTATTCCCCTTACCGTATCAAACTTCTTCGCGCGGTAAAGCCTCCTGATCGTTTCTTTTAGTTCGTCATGACATGAACCGGCGACTCGGAGTATCTTCCCGGTCACTCCCCTGTCGGCGATAAAAAGATATTCCGTGACTTTGACTTTATTATCAAAATCCAGCGACCATCCGCCCAGTCCAGGTTCCGACAAAAGCATAAAACTTGGCCCTCCGCCCTCCGCGAACAACTCTCGCCATTGCCCGTGACTTTTTTCCAGGATATTCCGGGCGTTAGTCAGTATCTCCAGCGCCGATTCTCTCGTCAAATCGTTAGTCCCGGCAGGTTCACCTTTATCTCTCACATACTTTTCCGTCTTCTTTTTAGAAATAATGGCCTCAATCTTTCTGATCAGCTTTTCCGACACGCCCCAGTATTTTATGCCTGCCACCGTATCCTGCGGCGCGAGCCGGCCTTCGAATATCCTGCCTTTGTTACCGTCTAGGGTTATGTAATCCTCTTTCTCTATCAAAACGTTGCCAATACGCATTTCGTTTTTCTTTATATCAATCACCGCTGTTTCCACGCCCGTTATAACCGGTTTCATCGTTTTTAACCCTCTGCAGATAACCGCCGGGTGCGATGTAGCGCCACCATGCGCCATTAGGACACCTTCTACCGCTTTTACCGCTTCTTCATCTTTTTCGGTAAACTCGGTGAAATCGTTCATGGCCCAGATGACTTTGTCACCTTTTGCGGCAAGTTTTAACGCTTCTTCCCTTCTAAAAACTATTTTCCCGCCGGCAAGGCCAGGTGAAGAGGGTATCCCGGAAGCAAGAACGCGCTTTTTGGTTTTAGGGTCCGCCAGAGGCGCGTTAACCGCTTTAATGAACCATTCCAGTTCTTCAAGCGTTGTTTTTGCTTCCAGTTCATTCTCACGGGAATACCATTCGTCGGACATAGTAGCAAGGAGACGCACCCTGGCTATCGAACTGACTTTGTCGATATTCCCCCTCGTCTGCAGGATATAAAGCTTCCCATTCTCGACGGTAAATTCAACTTCCTGTATTTCTTTTTGGTCTTTTTCCAATTGCGCAAGATACTTTTTTAGCCGCTTGTGGGCGGCAGGCATCCTTTTTTCCAGTTCTGAAATGTCGAACGGCGTTACTTCGCCGGAAACCACGTCGCTACCCTGTGCTCCGAACAAAACTTCTCCGTAGGGCTCGACGTCTCCGTTCAGGGGATTCCGCGAAAAGATGACCCCTGTCGCCGAGTCTTTCCCCAGGTTCCCGAACACCATGGCCTGCACGTTGACAGCGGTCAGTATGTTGTGCGGGATATTGTTCCTTTCCCTGTATTTGACTGCCTCCGGCGCCACCCATGACGACATCACCGCTTTTATAGAATCGGTTAGCTGAACATAAGGATCGTCCGGTATTTCCTTTTTCGCCTCTCTGATCTTTGTTTTATACCTTTTCACAAGTTCCTCGAAATCGTTTTCGCTCATTTCAATTCTCGCGGTCCGGCCGCGCTCGGACATAAGGGCTGTGGTCATCGATCTGAATGTTTTCTCATCTATTCCGAGAACGTCCGCAGCGTAATTGGCTATAAAACGCGCGTATGTGTCAAAGGCAAACTTTCTGTTGCCGGTTTTTTTCGCCAGGGCCTCAACAATCGCGTCGTTCAGCCCAATATTGCATACGGTTTTAAGAAAACCCGGCATAGAGATTTTGGCGCCGCTCCTTACGGAAAGTAAAAGAGGGTTATCGGTACTGCCGAATTTCTTACCGGTTTCCTTTTCTATCACCGCGATCCATTTTTTAACATTTTTGTCGAAATTGTCGGGCAGAGTTTTATGTTCCAGATAATCCGCAGTCACCAATGTAGTAAGCGTAAACCCGGGCGGGGCAGGCATTCCCAGCATCGCCAACAGCGCCAAATTTATTCCCTTATTGCCTACCAAATCTGAATATCCCTGATAAGCTTCCGCGCCGCCGGCCCCGAATGAGAAAGCCTGTTTTGTCAGGTGTTTTTTCTCTATAAAAGCCGGGATATTTGGTCGTAGTGTCTTTCCCGCCACTATTGCCTGACGCCTGCCCCCCGCTGGATCCTCAAGCACAACATTTATCCCGCCAACCCTGAGAAGAAGCCGGTCGATCTTATCAGCGAAACCGGCGACCGGAACTTTGGCTGCTTCAGACTGCGAGGCTTTTACGGCTTCGTCCTGTTTGTAGAACTTGAGGATCTGTTCGCGGCCGTCGTCTTTGCGGATATATGGTAGACAAATAGAGTTACCTTCAATGCGGAGTTCGTTCCACTTGAAACGGGCCTTCAGTTCGTCCCTGACGGCTTTTTGTTCCGGAGTCAGCGCCTTGTAGTTTTTCTCGAAGTAATTGTCGATTGTGATCCTGAAATGTCTCTCAAGACCGGGATCGCTCATGCCGCAATTGCGGAGGCGCCCCAGGTCTTCCGCGAAACGTCCTACCATCCGGCACAAAAATATAAAAACCGCGTCTTCTTTAAACCCGGCAAGCATTTCCGTGGTTTCGGCCTTATCCCCAACCACGTCATATCGCTTTTCACCCTCATTCCAAACCGGAACAACGTTGGGATTGAACCTGGAAACAGGTGACAAACCGTAGGCGATGTCATTCAAAAGGAATAGACATGTCATCACCACAGCGGTGAGTTTTATGTGAATATTGTGGGTTTTTGCCATTTTCTGAATTATTTTTATTATATTATAGCACTATTGTTTGTTAGCTCAACACAAAGATATCTATCTTTTTTCACTCTAACATTTTAATATTTTACACACCTATGCATGCCTTAAGCATTGGCGAGGACTGCAGCGTTCCATAGGGCACACTTAATAGCGGAATATCCATTAACATTTGCAAAGTGCGGTAGTGCTAACGGGCACACTAAAGTGTGCCCTACGGGACGTTGTTGGTCCTATTTTACGGGACGTTACTGGTCCTGTTTTACGGGACGTTGTTGGTCCTGCTCGACATGATTTTACTCTTCAGCACAGATAGTACTCATGTTTTAAATCCGGCAAATGCCCAAATTCCCTTGACAAGGGGCGCCTTTTGAACTAATAATTGTAGTAAGGTAGGCTGTTCCATAACGGAAAGCCGTTTTAAATGGATAAAACCAAAACGCTCAAGGGGATCTCGGCCCAACCGGGAATAGTAAAAGGTAAGATCTACCTCTGTTCGCCCGAATCAAAAAATATCGCCTCCGCGTATCCTATATCCAAAGACCAGGTTGAGACCGAACTTAACAGACTGATCGCGGCGCTTAAAAAAACCCGTCAGGAAATACAAAAAACTCTCGACACGGCGAAGGATATTTTCGAATCCAAAACCATCGACATAATCAAATCACATCTCGCCATAGTCAACGACCCTAATCTTCTGGACGAGATAAAAAATATCATCGACTCCAAACTGGTGAACGCGGAACACGCCGTCAACGAGATCTTCACTAAACACATCAATAATTTCAAGGACCAGAAAGGGCATTTCAAGGAACTGGTGCACGACTTTATCGACAGCCGCGATAGAATTCTGGAATCGTTCGGAACGGTAAAGCGCCTTCCCGTCTGCGCTCCGCTGGCGCATGAAGCCGCGGTCATCGCCATTCACAAACTGACACCGTCACTTGTGCTGAGCATCCCGAAAGAGAATGTGCTCGCTTTCGTGACGAAAGAAGGAAGTTATACCAGTCATGCCATAATACTTGCCCGCTCATACCGGGTACCGATACTTTTCGGCATAAACGTCGAAGAAGAACTTAAGAACGGCCAAACCGTGATAGTCGACGCCTCGCACGGTAAGATCGTTATCAACCCCGACAAAAAGACGGAACTGTATTATGATAACAAGATAAAAAATATCCAGAAAAAGAAACTGGTTTGCGAAGCAAAAAAAGCCGTTGTCCCGCAAACTACGACCGGTAAAAAGATAACGCTTAAGATAAATATAAGCGTCCCCGAAGAATATGAACTTGTGAAAGATCTCGCCCATGACGGCATAGGCCTCTTAAGAACGGAATTTCTTTTCACGAACAGAAGAACGCCTCCCACGGAAGAAGAACAGTTCGAGCTCTACAACCGGTTCTTCGAAAGTATTCCCGATAAACCTGTCACCGTGAGGCTTCTGGACATAAGCCCCGACAAACGCCCGGTTTTCATGGAATCACCGGATATCATAAACTCTTACAATTTAAGGGGGGCCCTAGCCGTCGAGATGTTCCCGGCAATATATAAAACTCAGGTAAAAGCGCTGCTCCGCGCCAACACGGCCCACAATTTGCGTATTTTGTATCCTATGGTCTCTGACCTTAATGACTTAAGGATCTTCAGGAATATACTTACCGAAGCTAAACAGGAACTGAAGGACAAGGGCATGAAATTCCATGTGAGAAACTTGCAGGAAGGCGTGATGATCGAAACGCCAAGCGCCGTCTTCGCGGTGAAAGATTTTCTGCAGGAAGTCGATTTCGCCAATATAGGGTCTAACGATCTTCTGCAGTACACGATCGCTTCTTTCCGCGAAGATACGATCTCGGCGCTCCATTACCACATAATGCACCCGTCACTCGTGAAAATGATGGAATTCGTCGTTAAAGAGGCACGCTCTACCGGGAAGGAAATATGCCTGTGCGGGGAGATCTCTTCTTTCGAGGAGTACTACCCGGTGCTCCTGGCCATAGGGATTGAGAGCTTCAGCGTTACCGCGTCAAAATTCGACGACATAAAATGTGAGCTTCTGCATATAGCCGAAAAGGAACATGCGGCACTCTTAGGTAACTTCTACAAACTTTCCTCGCGTGAAGAGATAGAGAAATTTTTTGCGGAATTTGTTTAGAACTCTTCTACCGTTTATCAAGTGATGTGTATTCCCTATCAAACGAGCCTGTGTACATCGCACGGGGCCTAAAAATGCGGTTATTCTCCAAGTATTCCAGCACCCTCGCGGTCCAGCCGGAAACACGGCTGACGGCAAAAATAGTAGTGAAGATGTATTCCGGAAGGTCCATACACGAATAAACAATACCCGAATAAAAATCGACGTTCGGGAATATTTTTTTTGCCGTGCCGAATTTCGCCATAACTTCTTTTTCAAGTTCTTTCGCCGTAGCGAAAAGATTTTTGCTTCTCTCGTTCTGGTCGGCGAGAAATGCCGCCAAAGGCTCGAGCACCCTCGCACGCGGGTCATACGCTTTGTACACCCTGTGGCCGAAACCCATGATCTTTTATCTATGGCCTCAAGATCCGAGCCGAAAACAAAGACGGCACGTGAGTTATCATGAAGCGCTTTCATGAAAGCGTGTGTATCGAGGATGCCGGTATCTGGGCTCAAAAAGCCTTTTAGGCAGTCGACGGAAGGCTCGAGTTTTTTGATTTCAGCTTTCGTTAGGAATTTCAAGCCGCGCAATCCGCAGGTTTCGGCGTTCTTGTATATCGCCTCTATCTTTACCTCTTCCTCGGCGTTCACGGCTACGAGTATTTTGCCGGTCTTTTTGTGCGGAATATTGTTCTCGCGGCAGAAACGATAGACCATCTCCTTACCTTTTATACAGGTCTCCGCCTTCAGACTGCCGGCGGGGTAATAAAGCCCGGCGTGTATGACCTCGGAATTCCGGGAACTCGTCTCGCGGCCGAAGGAGTCGTTTCGTTCGATAACAACAATATCGCGGTCGGGAAATTTTCTTGAAAGTTCGTACGAGATCGCAAGCCCGATCACTCCCGCCCCTATAATGGTAATGTCGACTTTATCCATGGCGGGTATTCTATACCTCGTGTGGTGGCGATGACAAGTGAAAGATCGTGAAAAATCCTTGTGTACAAAGGGTGCATACATTAAAATAGACGCGTTATGAAAACGAAAAAGAAAAAAGTATTAATTATAGGCGCAGGCGGTGTGGGCGGGGTGGTTACGCATAAATGCGCGCAGGTGCCCGAAGTTTTCGGTGAGATATGCCTGGCGAGCCGCACGAAGTCTAAGTGCGACAAGATCG
>JADFYD010000036.1 GCA_015233235.1 Candidatus Omnitrophota bacterium
GCACAAGATCTTCCGCGTCTTTTTTCACGGTAAGCGCCGACTCGAGCTGCCGCCTGGCAAAAGAGGCGTCGACGCGAACACGCGCTTTCATCTCGTCAGTCGGCATAAGTAAAGACAGTATGTACTGCAGGCGCGCCATACTGCCGCGCGCGAGTTCTTCTTGCACAGCGCAGGCGGCTTCCGGATATGATATGGAAAGACCTTTCGGTATAAAATGCCCCATTAGATCAAGCTCGTCGGTTTGCGCGTTGAATTGCACCCTTAAGAAGTTTTTTCCGGCAAGTTTCGCGAGGAACCGCACTTTCGAGGTTTTACCGGTCGCCGTCGGCCCCATCAAAAATACCGGCGTGAGTTTTTTCTGCGAAGAGAAAAACATGAGATCAATCAGCTGTTTTTTTGTTTCCGGGTCAAGGATCATGTCGCCGCCCTTACCTTTAAGAAGGGTCTCGTCACAAGTGCCGGATATAGGTTGCCTGACAAGTTCTTCGCCTTTAAAAGTGCCGACTATCGCATTTCCCACTTTATCGATAATTATGTCATAGTCCGACTTTTTGAGCTGGCGAACATTCGTGCCCGTAACTTCGGTGAATTCCTGGTGCCGCGCGTCAAAAACTTTTTCCATAGCGGCGCCGCTATCCGGCATGATGAATTCGGCGATCTCCAAGAGCTCTTTTGTATTGCCGGGTTCCAAATAAGTATCCCTATCCAGCCTGAAAATGATATTGATAAATTCCGCCTTCAGCGGCTCGTCATTGATCTCGGGCAAAAGTCGCGGCATGGCCTTGAAAGCCCTTAGCCGAAGGGAAAGTTTCGACTGGTCACTTGACAATATTTTTTTGAAAAGAGCGATGACGCTCGGCATGTATTTATTTTTGTCGACGCTCGATTGCGCTAACGTGATAAGTCCCGCGAAAAGATGAGCTTCTTCAAATCTATCGTCGCGGAGCTTTATATTGTCAAAGATCGTCTTAATAAGTTCGGCTTTTTGCGTTTCATCGGTGCCGGAGGCGACCAGGTCCACAAGACCGTCAAAAGCCGAAGCTCTTATCTCTTTGTTCTTTTCGGCGAGAAATCTCCTCAGTATAACGTCGGCGCCGGCGCGTATCTGAACGTTCGTGGTGAGCGAAGATATCGACCCGAAGGTCCCCAGGCACAGATTAAGTAACATGGGGTGTTCTTTAAGTATTTTTTCGTGTAACATCAAAACTATTTCGTCCACGCATTTTTTATCCTTAATGGTCCGGGCTATACGCAAAATGGCTTTTATGTTCATGTATTTTTTTTGCGGCTAGGCTTCAAGTATTACGTACTGCATGAGCCTTTTCGCGATCGCTGTTTTCTCGGTGTCGGAAGCGATTCTCTCGGCTCCCGCGGCGATCGCTTCGGCTATCTCCGGGAAATAGTAAACAAGAAGAAGTCTGTCCTTCAGAGCGAAAAGACGCTCGAAATACTTTCTTTTGTCAGCGTTAGCCGGTAGTGACGCCGCTATCTCACCGAGCGCCTGTATCCTTTTACCTATCCTGCCTATATTAGAGTCTTTACCGAGGCCCTGCACAATAATATATTTGTCGATCAAGTAATTAAATATATCAGTTTTAATTTTGGCATCGGAAGACCGGACGGCGATATCCTTTAGCGCCGTCGCGGCGTCTATATCCCAGGGCTTAGCCGCTTTTTCCTTCAATGCCGTAATAACTCCGTTTTGGATATCAGCGTTCATGGACGCGGCAAGTTTTCCGAGTCCCAAAATAGCGCCTGACCTGATATTTTCATCGTTGTCCCAAAGGCATTGCATAAGTTTTTTGAGCACTTCCTGCTTTACCGCCTCGTCGTTGGTTTTGGCGGCAACTTCGCCGATCGTATTTAAGTATTCCTTCGTTTCGTCGTCTATCAAACTGAACACGTCGCTGGCCACTTTGGCCGGTAGCACACGCACGAATTTTTTACCATACTCCGAATACTTCGCTTCTTTATCATTCAACAGGCCCACGATAATGTTTATGAGTTCCTGCGCCGAAAGGGGCAGTTTGCCGGAATTATAAAATTTCAGCATGGCCCCGGCATACCCGAAACTTTCGGTCAGCGTCTCGATCTCGCCTTTCTGTTCTACTGAATACAGCTCTTCATGATTTACATCCTTAAGTGACGACAAAGTAACAAGACAACCGCCGACTTTATCTTTGTCGGACTGTGTGTGCAGCCGAAGAAAATACATCTCTCTTAGGGCCCACGCGAGGGCCCTTTCGTCGCCGAGCCTTTTATGGTTGTCCTTCATGAATTCGGCCACCCTTATGAGTTCGCGAAGAGACACGCTGTAACCTTCGGGCGATTCCTGGCCTATGACATTGTTCCTGACCAATTGTACGAACTGGTTGTGGAACTTTACAACGTCGTCTGCCAGTTTTGGGTTTACACCGTACCTCTCAAAGAGCGTCTTCAATATCTCCAGCTGTTCCTCGTAACTTTTTTCGTTCACCCAGAATATCTTGAACCTGTTAATGAACGGCTCGGGAAGTTTGCGCCTGCCGACCGACATTCTGTTATTGCCCTGTATCGGGTTCAATGTCGCGAAAAGGCGGAAATCCGGGTGTATGGCAACCCTTTCATGTGTTTTCGGGTTGGTGAAATATCCTTCGTCTATCCACTCGGAAATAACTTCGAGCAGCCCGGTCTCCATAAAGTTTATTTCCTCGAGGACCAGGCAATATCCTTTTTTCATGGCTTCTATAAGTACGCCGTCCCTGAAGGCCAAAAGACCCGTTTTCGGGTCCCTGGCCCATGTGCCCACTAAACTCGAAAGCGGAGTATCCCGCATGTTCTCGGAGTGGTATTGCCATTCTAAAAGTTTGGCCGTATTGGCCACGATATCTGTCTTTCCGCCGGCGGTCTGGCCGACAAGCATTACGGGCCTTCTCGGATTACGGAACCCGTAAAGCACGGCGCGCATGCTGTCATAACAGGAGTTTGTGAATACAAGGTCCACCATATCGTCGGTCGGAATGCGCGATTTGTCCTGGTTAGCTGTATCCTTTTGCCCCGGAAAGTAAAGCCCGTCCAGCGAAAGACCGTCTTCGGAAACGTTAAGGCTCATCGCCGGAGGATTGAAACTGCCGAAAACGTCCCTTATTTTTTTGAGCAATATTTCCACATTGCCTTCGCTTCTCGCGAGCATGTCTTTATATTCTATGAACATCTCTTTTTTGAAAGCCTCTTTGACGTCTATTTTGTGGTCCCACTTCACCCTGCGTTCCACGTTAAGCAGGATATTCTCTATGTTCCTTATGGTGAAAGGGTACAGCGTCTCCGTATCGAACCCCGCGAACTCACCCGATCGCATGCCCTGGTCAAGCGCTTTATTCAGCGTTACCAGGCGCGTAATATCCGCTATGTCCAGCCCCGGGATATCGATTTTTTTGCAAAGTATCTCGGCAAGGCGTTCCGGCTTCATCTCCTGGTACTGCATCACCTGGAACCTATTCTCAAGGGCCTCCGAGAACATCTCGCGGCCCGCGTTTGAGGCGGGGTTACCGGCCGCGAATATCATGCCGCCGTTTTCTTTGGGGTATATGCGCCGGCCCTCAAAATCGAGATAGCCTCTAGAGAGCAGGCCGTAAAGCACGCCCAGAGACTCTTCGCGGGCAAGGTTGACCTCGTCGAGAAGTATCCAGTCGCCGCGTTCGAGTGCTTCAAGAAAATGCGCCTTTTTGAATTCAAGTGTTATACCGCTCGTGCCATTCATGAGTATATAACCCACAGCCCTGATAAAATCTTTGTCTTCCTTGAGATACAGGGTGTTCATTAGTTTTTCTTTCACATACGCCGGGTCGCTTAATGCCCTTTCCCTGTCTTCTTGCCTGGGCAGAATGACCGAAAGCGCCTGCTGAAGTTTCGCGAGCCTCTCGCCTCTCAAATATTCGTTCACTATATTCGCGGCTTCTTCATACGATATGTCCATTCCCCTCGGCATAAAATGTCCTAAAAGGTCCATTTCGTCGGTTTGGGAGTTTATCTGCACCCTGAGAAAACGTTTACCCACGAGCGATGAGAGATACCGTACCTTGGTCGTCTTTCCGGTGGCCGTCGGGCCCATTAGAAACACCGGCACTAATTTTTTCTGCGACGAGAAGAACATTAGATCTGCGAGTTCCCTTCGCGTATCTTCATCCAGCACTATTTTTTTAGACTCGAGCGGGTTCCCGTCAACTTCGCCGAGTACCGGGTGCTCGATCAATGTACCGCCCGGAGAGGAAACAATAAGCCTCTTTTTGTCGTCAGAATATTTGATATTGATGCCTACCACGTGGAAAACCCCGTTCGTCTCCCGTGTTGTGAGCTTTAAATTACGAGATATGCTTTCGCATATCAGGCCTTTGTCCTTATTGTTCACGGCCCTGTTGTAATATATCTCTTTCAGCGCCCAGAGAAGCGCGCGCCTCGCGCCGAGAAGGGCGCAGTGTTCTTTTATAAAACGTTCGACCCTTATAAGCTCGCGCGTCGATACTCTGTAGCCTTCGGGGCTATCTGTGCCTATGGTACTCTTTCCTACAAGGCGCATAAAATCGAAATGGAAGTCAACCAGTTCCTTGGTGTTTATTCCGCTATCAGACCCCGTGGCGGCTGTGCCTATGCCGTCGGCGGCGAACATCCGCTCAAGGATCTCTACATATTCCTTTTTGGTCTTTTCCTTCACCCACACCACTTTGAACCTGTTGATGAACGGCGCGGGCAAAGTGTTCCTGCCCTGGGAGAGGCTGATGTTGCCGACACGCGGATTAAGCGTCGCGAAAAGCCTGAAATCGGGATGCACGCTGACACGTTCGTGTGTTTTCGGGTTAGTGAAATATCCTTCGTCTATCCACTCGGAGATAACTTCAAGTAAGCCGGTATCCATGAAGTTTATCTCTTCGAGGACCAGGCAATAACCGCTTTTCATCGCTTCGATAAGTACGCCGTCCTTAAAATCCATGAGGCCGGTAGCCGGATTTCTTTTCCAGTTCCCGACAAGGCTCGCGAGCGGCGTATCCCTGAGGTTCTCCGAATGGTACTGCCAGCCGAGTATACGCGCCGTATTCGCGATCGTATCGGTCTTACCGGTCGCGGTCTGCCCCATCAGCATAACGGGCCGCCCCGGCGAACGAAAACCGTAAAGCACGGCACGCATCGTGTCCTGCGTCGTATCCGTAAGGATAAGGTCGACCAGGTCCTTGTCCGGCACTTTTTTGGGGTCAATTTTGGCTCGGTCCGCCGGGGCTGGAAGCGCCAGGCCGTCGAACTCGGCGTCGCCTTCCTTATAACTATTTTCCGGCAGCGTGAGGTCGAATCCCGTATTCCCGCCAAAGACCGAATTAATGGCACCCCTGAGCTTGATGATATTGTCGGCGCTTTTTTTCAATATGTCGGAATATTCGACAAATGTCTCGAGAAGTAGTATCTCGTGACAATCGCGCCCCTGTTTACCGCCTGAGAGATTATCCGCCGTGTTCTTGAGTATATTTTCAAGGTTCCTTATTGTAAAAGGATACTCCCTCTCGCCGTCGTAACTATCGAGCTCACCCTTCGCGGACATGTCGACAAGTTTTCTATTGAGTTTCACGAGTGACTCGACCTCTTTGGCCGAAATACCGCTAATGGGATATTTTTCTTTAAGTATCGCGGCTTGCTTCTCATCGGACATCGGCGGCATATAAAAGATCTGGAACCTGTTCTCAAGGGCCTCTGAGAATATGTTCCGCCCTTCGTCACTGGCAAGGTTACCCGCGGCGAATATCATTCCGCCGTTCTTCTTGGGATATATCCTTTTCCCGGCAAACTCGATATAGCCCCTTGTAAGAAGCCCGTAAAGAATACCCAGCGACTCCTCTCCGGCAAGGTTCAGCTCGTCCAGGAGTATCCAGTCGCCCCTCTCAAGCGCCTCGAGAAAATGTGCTTTTTTGTAATAAAGTTCCACACCGCTCGAACCGCTCACTATCACATGCGCCACGGCCCTAATAAAATCCTCTTTGTCTCCGCCCTGGGCAAGCGCGTGCTCAAGTTTTTCACGCACGTAAACGGGGTCAACGCGCGCTTTTTCCTTTTCTTCATCCAATGGAAGTAACCCCGCCACAATGTATTTGAGTTCTTCCATCCTTCCGGCATTGAGATATTCTTTCACTATTTTCGCGGCCTCGGAAAAATCCATGGTTATCCCGCGCGGCATGAAGTGTCCCAAAAGATCCAATTCGTCTGTTTGTGAATTGAACTGCACTCTTAAGAACTCTTTTCCTACCAATGCCGACAAAAATCTTATTTTGGAGGTTTTTCCGGTCGCGGTCGGGCCCATCAGGAACACCGGAGCCAGTTTCTCCTGCGACGAGAAGAACAGTAGATCTATAAGCTCTTTGATCGTATCGTTATCCATGACCATGTTAAGAGCCCTGACCCTCTCCATATCGACTTCACCGAGTATCTTCTGCTCTACGACTTTTTTACCGTTCACAACACCCCGCAAAACTGCGTTCTCGAAAGAGATCTCGAGCTCGTTATCAGCGTGATTGGTGAAAATAGCTTTTGTGTCCGCGCCGCCGAGGTTTTTCATGTTTTTAATAATGTTGTACACCTTAGACTTGTCGGCATCGGTACGGAGCCTCTTGTAATAAACTTCCCTGAGCGCCCATGCCAAAGATTCTTTAGCTCCTATTTTCTCGTGGTTAGCGATGATTATGTCCGCGACCCTTATGACATCCCTCAAGGCGACCCTGTAACCTTCGGGGCTATCGGTACCTATTTCGTTGTCGTCGACGAGTTTCTGAAAAGCGTTATGGAATTTCACTATTTCCGCGACGTCTACCGGGTCGTCCTGCACTCCAAGCCCTTGTTTGGCCTTGTCGAGGAGAGACGTCGCTTGATAGAACCTCATGCCTTCCGAAAGCGCTCTCTTTATCGTTTTTTTGCGTTCGGCCATATTCCAGAATTCCGCGGTGAAAAGATCCGTGCGCGACGCTATGACCGGGGATATTTTTTCAAGGAATGTTCTTGTGTCCGGCGAGATATCCTTTTCGGTTATTACCCCATCGGCCAAAAGCACCAGCCACTCGAAGGCGGAAGCTAGAGTATCGTTCACATAAAGGATATAGCCTTGCTCACTGACAATTTTTCCTTCCGGTGGGAAATGGTTCAAGATCAGTTCTTTTATTCGCGGGTATCTGTCGTCCTTACCGGATAATGCTCTATAGTACAAAACTTGCAATAATGCCTCTATGTCTTCATGGACAACTTTTCTCAATAGCCCGACGTCGTCGCCGACGAGCTTCGAGTCCATGAGATATTTTCCCGAAGATAAAAGCAGGGCCTCGGCGCGGTTCGCCTCAAGCAGTCCCTTAGCGTAAGGCGACTCCGCGGACATGACACGCGTTCCTTCGAGCGCGGCGTATACCTTGCGTTTAACCTGAGGATTATTTGTGAATGACAAAGGCGCCAGGGCGAAGGATGGATCGATCGTCATGGTAAGCGCGACAACAATCGCCACACATCGGCGGATGTTTATAATTAGTTTCTTATTCACGTTATGCTCCTTTATATTACGCTTTGACCAGCGCCTCTAGCGCCATTATGTATTCGTTATACAACGTTTTAATGTCCTCGCTCACCGTGCTCACCGGCGGCAGGCTCATGTGCCATCCATGGCTACCATTATCCCGTTTTATGAGCATGGCCCTATATATCGCTTCGGCGAAAGAATAAACGCCTTTCTCGCCACCTATTATAACGACCGGTATCCTCAGCCTTTTTGCCGTTGCCTCTATCTCTTCCGGGGCGGAGGCGGAAGATTTAATTATGCCTAGAACATTTTCCGTCTTTATTCCAAGCGCGCCGACATGCCGCACAAGCGCCTCAATTTCGGAACGTTCAGTTCCGTTAATATTGCGCGACGCTTTCAGTTCCTGTTCCGTGACCTTGACCGCCTCTATACCTAGTCCGTAGCTATTTTCACCAATCACGCTGATAACGAGCTCGAGAATATCGGCGTTAGCTTCTTTGCGCCCGAAGATGACGACCTTTCCGCCTTTAAGCGCGCCATGCGCGGCCAGGGCATTCCTCACCGTTACTTCGAGATCGGTAACGGCCACGCTGTGCAAAATATCATCCGCGTAAAGTATAAGGCTTTCGCTTTCTCTGTCTTCCTCTCCGAATATTCTGAGTGCTTCGGCCGCCGGGCCTGGCTCGTCGATCTTGTCGCGCAAAGCTTTCACGGCGGATTCGAAGCGACGGATGGCGGAAAGTACGTCAGTCGCTAGTCGCTCGTCGCTAGCCGCTAGCTCTATGTTGCCATGCGCCCGCACATCAAACTCTGAACTCTGAACTCTGAACTTTGAACTTTTAGTTGTTTCGGTTGCAGACGTAGCTTTGGCACCGGAACCGTCCCTAACTTCGGGCTCTAATTTCACTATGCGACGAGTGAAGCCGTCCGGATTAAAAATATGCACCGCGACCTCGGCGCCCGCCGGGACTATTCCTATGCTATCATGCGCGATATTCGTGCCGAATTCCTGCAGCAGCTCCCTGGCCATACAGCGCGGGGCGTGCCTGAAGTAATGCACTTTATTCGGCCCGAAGAGATCCGCAAAATGTCCGGCCGGGATATAAAAGTCCATTCTTCTTGTCGCGGCGTCAAAACCGCTGATCCCCAATACATTTTTAAAATGATCTTCTAACTTTCCGAGTTCCTCAGATGGTTTCTTCGGCGCCTTGAGATGCCCTCCGAAAGCCTGGTAGCAGATATCCCCTTTCTCCAGTTCGCTGGTTTTGAGCTGAAGAAGGTATTTTCCGTCAAGAACGATAGATGCCAGCACTTTAGCCGCGAAGTGTACTTTGTCAGCAGAGTTTAGACCCCGAAGAGTTTCATGCCAATCTCCCTTTCGCTCTATTCCCAGCATAGCGGCAACGTTCGCCTTCAGCTCAAAAGGATATAGGCTCCCTTTCCCGCTTAAGATCTCCTCTATAACGCTCTTTTCCAGCAGAATTACTTTGGGCGGTTCATACCCTTCCGCCAACAGCGCCTTGATCGCTTTTCTTTTGTCTTCTTTCTGCGCTATCGCGCCCAGAGCAGCCAGCCTGACGTCATATTTTCCGGTTCTTCTTTTTTCGCCGTCGGCAAAACTTAAAATGGACCGTTTTAAACCTTCTCCAATCTCAACATCGAAAACCTGATGATATAAGGCCCTTGCTTTTACCCCGTTTTGCTCTTCCTTTAAGGAAAGCGTCACTTCTTCATGCTTTTTGTTTATACTCATGGATCTATCCGGCAGCCGGGTTGTCCCGCCCTCCGACGCCGGTATTTCCAGCTTAGTCCTGATCTCTTCCCGTATATTCTTTATTAATTTCCCTATCTCGGTGTCGCTCAGGGTAATTCTTTCCGTTATTTTTGCTGCTAACGCCTCTTTGTCCGGGGGAACAATGGCCAAAATATCTTTTTCCACAAACTCCCTGTGAACCAGAAAATACTGCCTCGTTGTTTTGTACCCGGCATTTATGCCGGAGAGGTAATTTTCCAGATTGCGGGTAAATATCTGCCGATGCTGCGGAAGGACCCATTGCGCCATATTGCAGAAACTCCCGACCGCTTCGGCAGTATCAAGAGCGGCCGGTTTATTAAGGTACCTCTCGGTCAAAACGTTCTCTCTGTCTATATTCACGATGGCCCGTCCGGCGATATTCAAAAGCCCGGCCCGGCTGTTCTCCTTTAGCTTTCTCATGCTGATAACGAGATTATGCGCTCTGTCGCACATACCCGTTATATGCGCCTCGGACATCGCCACGCCAAGAGAGAAAAAGAATTTTCCCATAATAATATCGTCTGTCGCATATTCGTCGATCCGGCTTAAAAAGTCGACCATGTCCAGCCCGACTATCTGCCTTATGTAGACAAACTTTTTGCCTTCTTTCACCCAGACATGAGGAGCGTTTATGGCTTCTAATAAACTGTTCCCGACGATGTGCGCCACATTATCTTTGCCGGCTATGCTTTTATACTTATCCTTGCATACGACACGCAAAGGAACACCGTTCTTATCGATCACAACGGCAAAATACGGCGTCGTGTTGGCATATTCGCTCACATACCGCGATATCGCGAGTTTGCCGTTGCTTTTGCGAAGTATTTTCGCTCCTTCCATGTCACCGCTTATATCAGACTCGATCTCTCTCGTTTCGGCTTCGGACAATGCGTTAAAAACTATCCTGTGCGAAGCTTTCGGCCTCTCCGTCACGCCCCCTCTTAACAGGATGTACTCTTTCAGGTCGTCGAATATCTCATCTATTATGGCGCGCCTTTCATCCTCGCCGATAATGTGACTGAACCTGGCCCGGGAAAGCTGTAGACGTTGCCGGCGTGTCAATAACTCGTTCCTAAGCATCCCGCTAAGATGGTATATGTGTTTTATATCGTTCTGTCCGCCGATCTCGCCGGTTTCGCTCCGATCAAGGAGCGCAAAGGCGATCTCGGTCACCGCCGCCGACCTCAAAACCTCCGGCCGATCTTTCAGCCCGGAGAAAAATGTGCGTATAAACCCGAGTTCGTCCTCGGGCGCCTGCGGTATCCGATCGATGAGTACTGCCAGTATGTTTATCAAAAGTTCATGTTTCGTGCCGACCCCGCCTTCTGCGCTCTCATATGCCTTTATGGCGCATTCGATCTTTAGTAGCGCGTCCGAATAATCTTTCCGGACCATCGCCTGCCTGACATTAACAATTAGCATGGCCGACAAAATAGCATTAACACGCGGCTTCAGGCTTTCAAGTTCGAATTGTGTAAGTTTCGGGGACGATAATCCGGGTACATCGCTTTTTAGCCTTGTGACCACTTCTCTCGTCATCTCTCCGATAACATAATATTTAGGTTTCTCGCCGCCTACAATTTTAACAAGCCCCAATTCCGCAAGGCCCTTCAATTCTTCGCTGACCGCGCTCTTTTTAAATTGGCGCATCGCTTCCAATTCTTCTCTTGTTTTGGCCTTCTCGGTTGAGTTAATGCCCGCATTTACCAATGTCTCCAGGCACGATATATAGTCGCCCCTGCCGCGGTCTTTTCCCTCCACCGGCGCAGCGGGAGAGGCGGCCTTAGGCGTCACGCCCGGACCGTCATTCAAGGTCCAGAAAAATTTGTCGATATCGCGCCCCGGAAGGCTGCTACCCATGCCTCGTGCTGCCATGTCTTTCACGGATTGAAATATTCCGGCGCCGGTATCTCCCGGTTTAGGACACCTTCCCGTAAGCTGTTCATCATCTACAATAAGCATACCGAGCATTGTTCCACTCTTCTTAGCACAAATTTCACGCCTTTCTTTTAGGAGTTTTAGAAGCTTTTCCCTATATCTGCCCTCATAGAATAGTATCCTGTCAACGATCGCGTTTATGGCATCGATAGATACTGTTTTTTTAAGCATTTTGCCGCACATCTCGCTCGTCCACTTGGGCAGCCATTCCCCGGTATAATTTTCATAGCCGACATCGGTACTGAGCCAGTACCAATACGCCGCGGCCATCTCATCCGTATCCAGCCTCATCAGATTTGCTATTTCTTCAACGGGTTTTCCTGACAACATGGCCTGATGCACAGGTGTCAAGGGCACGAATTTAGGCTTCAATTTAGACCGTA
>JADFYD010000037.1 GCA_015233235.1 Candidatus Omnitrophota bacterium
GTTCAGTTGTGCTGACGGGCACCCTAAAGGATGCCCTACGGGGTGCTGTTGGCTCTTTGCAACGCTAAAGGCTTACATAAAAGACGAGGTCATCTTTCTCTTTCTAATTTATTCTCTTTGGCGATGGCGAAAAACAGGATAACGCAGATGACCGCGGTCGAACCGATAGTGCCGATGTTGATCCCGCCCTTCTGGACGGGTTTAGTGAGGAAATCGCCGAATGTGGCGCCGAACGGCCTTGTTAAGACAAATGCTACCCAAAATAATATTATATTTGAAACTTTTGTGAAATAGTGCAACAAAGCGACGACGACTAGTACTACTGATATCAAAACAGCGCTCTTCATAAACCCGAGCCCGAGGTTATCGGCGAAAAAATCTCCCGCAGCCGTCCCAAGTGTATTCGCTATAAGAAAAGCGGCCCAATAAAAGACCTCGGCCGCGGGTTTAGTGATATATTCCACATTTATAGACCTTTCTTTTTTATACCAAAGCGCGAGTATCAAGAGCAACATCGCCGTTAAGATCGCAGCCCCCAGCGCATAACCAAAACCTAACGTACGATCTATAAAATCTGACATCGCTGTGCCTACTATCGCCGACGCGGTGAAAGTCAACCAGTAGACCCATGGGTGGTATCCTTTCAGAAGAAGTTTGACCGTGAGCAATATCAGGAAAAAGCTCATGAATATCCCGATAGTCGCTCCATAGCCCAAATTAAGTGTCATGGAGAACATATCCGCCCCTGTCTCCCCGAGTGTCGTTGAGACTATTTTGATCACCCAATACAGGAGAATAATATGCGGGACTCTATTTTTTATCATTGTATTCATGAACAGCGATCTTACTTTTCTCTATGATGAAATGGCTTTCCCATTTTCACATAAAGCCATTCCCACCTTTTAACGTTATTTAGAGCAGGAATCCACTTTGCACAACGGGCAATATTTTTCCTGCAGTTTCTTGATCATATTCTTTGTAGCATGAGAGAACACGATCAATAATCCGATCTTTACACACGCGCCCCAGGACAATGTCAGCATCATAATGATCTCCTTTTTTTGTATAGCAATCACATCTTACACGCTTTATTCGAGTTTTACAACTTCTTCCCTTATACCTAAGGCTATCGCTTCGTATTCGTCTTTGACCCCGGAGATCGCCCCGGCTTCCTTGAGTTCGGTAAAATTAAACGGCCTTCCAAAAGTTATTTTTATCGGATGCGGTCGCGGAAGCGGCTTTGTCCTCGGCCAGGATTCATAAGAACCCGTTATCAGCACCGGGACCAGCGGGATATTCAGCTCTTTTGCCAGTATCCCTACCCCTTTTTTGAATTCCTTGACCTCACCGTCGATAGTTCTTTGGCCTTCCGGAAAGATACAAACTATTTTGTGATTTCTGAGAACATATGAAGTCGCCTGCATGGCTTGCACAAAATGAGTACCCGAGTCGATCGGTATGACCCTGATATATTTTATGATGTTCCTGATTAAGGGCTGTTCAAAATAAGCTTTAAAGCCGACAAAATAAAGGCTTTTTCTCAAACTAGCCGGCACAGAAGCCTCGACAATAAAAGCGTCCAAAAAACTGCCGTGATTAACGCACAAAATGCACTTTCCCTCTACCGGGATATTCTCCGTTCCGGAAACCTTAAGCCGCCAGAAAACCCCGAAGGCAAGGCGCAGTATCCCGGCGAATAGCCTCATTCCTAAAAGCATTATGCGGCCCGGTACCAGATGTACTTTTTTTGTTATGTCTTCGGACGGCTTTTCGTTCAAGATCTCGTTCCATAAAACCCGGTTCTTGTCCGGTGGAACAGACTCTTTTTGAAGCGTTCCGCCCCGGGCCAGCGCTTCTATTCCAAGAATAAGCTCTTTGACGGTGAATACTTTGCTCATTAACTCGTTCGAGACACGTACATTGAACGCTTGTTCCAGTGCCGCCATTAGTTCCACACGGCCCAGTGAATCGATGCCAAGATCCAATTCGATATGATCACCGGGAGAAATATGTTTTCCCGACTTTGCGTATTTTTTCAGGATCTCGATCATCTTTATCCCTATTCCGGAAGAGACGAGATTCTTATCCTCGTCCGTAACGGAAAGCTCCTACGACTGGTTTTATAATTGTAATCCGTTAACTTCATCCATGTACCTGTACCTGACTTAATATCTATTTATCTTACCCAGCCGCGTACGCGGTATGTCTTCCATTGTGACGATGTAGCCTTTGATGCGTTTGTAGGAAGCAAGACCTTCGGATAAATTTTCCAACTCCCATCTGATCGTGCTATTAACGGCGACCTCACCGACTCTGCGGCAATATTCTGTATCAGGCACTACTACGGCAAAAAGCCTTTCTTCTCCCGCTTCGCCTGCGCCAAGAACGCATATTTCCTTGATATACGGACTTTTGGCGTAATGAGATTCGACTTCATCCGGATAGATATTTTTGCCGGAACTTAGAACAATTATCTCTTTTTTCCTTCCTGTGATATAGAGATATCCATCCTTATCTATTCGGCCCAGGTCACCGGAATAAAACCAGCCGTCTTTCAATACACTCGAGGTTTCCTCCGGCCGCTTATAGTAGCCTTTCATGACGTTGTGGCCCTTGATCAGAATTTCACCAGTACCCGCCGCGTCGGGACAGTCGATCCTTAACTCCACATCCGGAACGGCCCTCCCAACGGAACCGATCTTTTGTCTTTTCAACGGATTAAAGGCCACGACCGGAGATGTTTCGGTAAGCCCGTAACCTTCAAGTATGGTGAAACCGATCTTAATGAGATATCGCGCCGCTTCCTCGTTAAGCTTGGCCCCGCCGCACGCGAAAAATCTCAAGGCCTTTCCGAACGGCCGGTGTATGCCCGATAGTAAGCGCCTGCTTAAATTTATCCCGCTAAGTCTTCTTATCTGCCACAGTATCTCTGTGAGTAAAAAAAAAGGGGCCTTAAGCAGGAACGGGATCTTATTTATCTTTTCCGAAATATTCAAATAAAACATGGAAAAAAACTGCGGCACACCGACCATTACCGTTACGGCAGTCTCTCTCATCAAACCAAGTAGTTCATCGCTTCTGAGGCTTCCGGTATATGTTACGCGCGCCCGGCAAAAAAGAGGTGTTATAACCATGACCATAAAAGGATAAGCATGGTGCAGAGGGAGTATCGATATAAGATTGTCCTTGTCCGAAAAAAGTTTCATCTTGTCGATACTGCGGAAATCGGAACAAATATTTTTATGCGTGAGAATTACGCCTTTGGGGTCGCCCGTAGTACCTGATGTATAGATGAGAGACGCGGCGTCCTCCGGAACAACATCCGGCCATTTAACTTCTTCGGTTGGTGTAGATTTGAGACCCGCCGGACCGATAGGGCCATCTTTTTCAATATACGAATCCAAAATAATTATCTTATTAGAAACGGTTTTTATCTTCTCTATATGTTTCGTATCCACGATGGCCCGGGAAACAAAAATTATCTTTGCTCCGCAGTCATTGAGGAGATTTTCTATTTCGTGTTCGGTCAGCTGCGGATCTAAAGGAACAGCGACGAGCCCAGCGGTCACTATACCTAAATACGTTATCGCCCATTCGGGCCTATTCTCCATGCATATGGCCGCGAACTCACCTTTTTCAAATCCTTCCTTAACCAGAAATGCTCCTATCCGCAGGGAGAGATCCTCTATTTGCCCGTACGTCCACCTCTCCCAGGTAGAGTTTTTTTTTATTTGGAGGCATATTCTGTCCGGATAGCGAGAAGAAATTCTGGAGACTATTTTGTGGATAACCGAATATTCACTCCCCATGGCTAAATCGCTTTTTTCGTTTTCGCGGAAGGCGCGGCAAGGGCTTTTTTAAAATACAGTCGTACTTTCGCCGCGATCTGGCGGTCGGTCAACTTATCAGCCGTTTCGGTACCGACGATGCGTTCGCCCATGTCGTCTTTTTTCAGCCGTTTTACAAGTTCACCTTTCGCCTCACCGGGACCAAAGATAAAAACAGCCTCCGCGTCCCGAAGGCACGCGATCACAGCTTCGTAGTAAATATTAAGATTGCCCGTAAAAGCGTTCTGCCGGCGGTCATCAGCCGGCACTTGGCGCGCTTCATATCGCCCCTTGAGAGGCCTGTCACCGGAACGCTCTGGGTGTTTCCGGGCTTTCGATAGTACAAGAAGCCCTGCTTCTTCCCCTTTCTCATTTACGGCCACAACAACAGCCTTAGTATGGTCTATCCATAATCCCACTCTTGTTCTCATATGCTTCCCCTTTGTCGGTCCTAAAATATGGTCTTAACAGTTCTTCTAATTTTCCAGTGCCGTCTTTTGAGAGGGGCTCATTGACCCATCTCTTTGGGCAACATCCCCATGCTGACTGGCGCGACTTTTGAGCAGGATATACTCATCTTTAGTTATCTTTTTTTCCCGGTAATCCTTTTCTATTACTTGCATTTTATCTTCGTACTCGGTACGCGTACCGGAAGCCGCGGTGATCATACAACCGCTCAGGAATATGGATAGGATAAACACACCTATTAGATTCGTCATTATAGGATCCTTTTTTTATGGTCTCGGTGATAAAATGATCTTCCGCCGTTCATACGGATTTTTATCCCGGCCTCTTATTTTTTCATATGTTTCATTTCGCACATCTTTTCCAACTCTTTCGATAAAACCGGATTTGATACTGCCAGCGCCTTAGCGGAATCTTTCAGGAGATCCATCTTCTGGGCATGTTTATCCTGCAATTCCTGCCGTTTTTGTATCATTTCTGTTTTTTTATCCGCCAGATCGTTCAACCCTTTTGCCAACGTCGGGTCCGATGTTGCCAGCGCCGCCGCGGAATCTCTCAGCACTTTTATGTGATTAGCCCAGGCATCTTTATCGACTTTATTTCCCTTACCTTCTTTACATACACCGCATCCCGTGTCCGCAAGCGCCAAGCCGGAAAATGAAATGATCACCGCAAATGCGGTCATTCCCATAATTGCACTTTTCAGATACTTCATCTTGATCCTCCTTTTAGACGTGTCCTGTTATCTGCTCGGCGCGTCGACAACGACATAACCTCCGCCGGGCAGTTGTTTATAGTAGTGTACGTTATCGTAATAATACGGCGTATCCTGAATGACAATGGTCGTATGTTCCGGCGGCAAGACCTCGGCGATAGCGCCGACCGGAATATCGGAAACATAGATCTCGCCTCCCGCCGTATCATGTCTATACCACTTACCGTCACGGTAATAATGCCTTTCAGCACTGCTGTTGCCGCGGTCATGATCCGTATTATCTTCCTGGCTCTCCGCCATATCGCGTTCCCAGCTATCCTTCTTGCCGGCGGCCCTGTCACTTTTATCTTCAGTTTTGTAATTCTCCAACGCGTTTCCTTCCTCGCTGTCCTTTTGGCTATACTCCCTGTGGTCGTCCCTGTTTCCGCCTCTCCGGTCTTCCCCCATCACGGCTGTTCCTGAACTCAACCAGAAGATACCCAAAAAAATAGCTGTCTCTATTCCCGAACGCATGTAATGTTTAAGCATGTCCGCCTCCGTTGCAATTTGCCGGGTTAAATTTCGCTTGATCGGATCTCGATCATGAACATTTTTACCCCGTGCTCTAACCGTCTAACCGGGTCTTCTGCTTTTAATTCTATCAACAACGCCCATGGTCCACTATTGGCTGATTCTTCTTTATTGTGACTTTTTTCCACTATGGTCCAATAGCATTATAGGTCCATCTAAGGCAGAAACAATTGTACCTGGGTATAATCGTGGAATTTTTATTGCGGTAGATCGAGCCCCGCCGCGAGAGGTTGATCTCGCGGCAGGACCCGACTCGATCGAAAGATATTTATTACGCAGTTTTAGCGGCTTTCGCTTTTTCTCTCGCGGCGAAGTTCTTTTTCGCATCCGACTTTGTGGCTGCTTTCGCGCCCTTTGACGGCAGCGCTTTATTCAGTTGTTTCGTAAAAAACCCTCCGTCTCCCGGTTTCTGGTCCCACGCAAAAACCGTACCGCAAACAGACATTAAAATTATTGCTGTCAAACAAGCGACTACTTTTTTCATTTTTTTCTCCCCCTGGATTGTGTTCTACAAAAAACCTCTGACCGACATAATTCACAACCGTACTAATATCAAACTATACCACAAAACTCTAAATTGTACAGTTTGTACTAACAAATTTTATTCCTCACTTGCCTTCTGTGCTTTCGAGGCCCGGAGGTGTCTTGTGCCACGCGTATCCTTTAAGTGCGTCCCGGTACCCTTTATCAAAAAGCGCCTTCATCTGCGCTGGATCGAACATCTCTTTGGCCGGAGGAGTGAAATCCCCCGGAATAAAAGCGAGATTATAGTCATTGCCTCTTTCCTTCATATACTCATATATCCTATATGTGTCACCCACTCCTTGCGAATTGATTATCGCGTCAAATGCCCGGCCTGTTATGTCGGCGATATTATCTTTTACCTCTTTATACACACCGGTTGTGTATCCGTTCCTGATAATATAATATTTCGCCTTGATCTTGAGACCGCCGGCCTCCGGCATGGTTTTTGCTTCGCTTTTAATGGGCTCCACCAGATGGAACAAAGTGAAGCCCTGGGTTATAGTTCCTCCGTCGACATGCATTTCATCATATTTATCTCCGTCAGCCTCGACATGAATGAACACGGGCGGGAATACCACCGGGATCGCGGCCGAAGCCAAGAGTACTTTCCCGAACAGCTCTTTATCGCCGCGTACCGCGATAGCGCCCATATCCCATACAACAAACTTCTGCGCGTCAAGGTTAGTAGTGCCCACATAAAGCCGGCGGCCCTTCTTGTGCTCTGCCGCGACTTTTGCCAAAAGATCATCGGTAAGCATATTTTTTATCTGTTTTTCCAAAGGTTTATTGCTCAGAAATGAATCTCCCGTGAGCACCTTCACTATCCCTTTAAAGGTGGCGACGTCCTTTGTGGACATAGTTGTATACAATTTTTCCAATTCAGCGTCGTATTCTTTACCTAAAAACACCAGAGGCGCCACTATCGCGCCAGTACTTACGCCTGTAACAGCCTTGAATTTCGGCCTCGAACCTTCTTCTGACCAACCCTTTAACAGCCCAGCGCCGTAGGCGCCGTTAGCCGCTCCTCCAGATATGGCAAGCACGGGATATACCTTCACACCATCGGCCCCCACGGGATAATCGCCGGGAGTTTCTTCTTTGACGGAAGCCCGAAGGTTCCTTTGTAATGCCGAATCTTTCATGCCGCCCACCACGCGTATCTCTTCCATTCCGCCGACTTCGGCCTTAGTGATAAGATCCTGCGGGACCGGGTGCCTTACGGTCGCGCATCCCGAGCACATATAAATGCCAAGCATAAACGCTATCGAAAAAATACTAGTTTTCTTCCCCATGATCATCCTCCCCGATATATTTCACAACAAAAAACCCTTCTCCCGCATTACCGCGAGAGAAGGGTTTTGAATTTTCGTATCCGAACAGCCGCGGCCGCTTACGCGGTCAATTACACAGTGCCTCTCCTCTCTTCAAGCTGCCTTCGTATCTCTTCGGACTTTTTCTTTGTAAGCGGCACTCGCAAAACAAAGATCATCGCAATTATAAGCCCCACGATCGGAAGATATGCCAGGCTCGAGCGGATCCAGAATATGGTCTCGGGTGCCTGTACTTTAAGTTTCCAGGTGAAGCCTGCCCACGTCAAAATAAGACCCGAAACATAATACCCTAATGAATTTCCCAGTTTAAGAATATATGAACCGCACGCGGTAAAAGAACCTTCCCTTCTTATGCCGGTATTGAGCTCATCGTAGTCCATGATATCGGCGCCGATAGAGCTATGCAGCATCCAGAGAGACGCCGCGGCCATGCCCATCAGGCAAGACGCGATGGTTTGCAGCCACTGTATATGAGGAGTATACAGGAACCATGAGCCGCCATACCCGCATATACCAATTACACAAGCTATCACTGCGGCCTCTCGTTTTCCGATACGGTGCGCCAGCGCCGCGTGCAGCGGAACACCGATAAGACCTCCTACCATAAAAGCTACGCCCATCCAGAACTGCCAGTTATCCCCGATGATCTTGTCGCCGCCGGATACATAAAAAACAGTGGAATAGTAGCCGAGTGAACCCACCATGCTGGTCCCAAGAGTAAAAGCGCCGCCCATAATAACGATCTGCCGGAAAGGCTGACACCTGAGGGTCTCGCCCAGACCGCTCAAAATAGAAATTTTCTTAGTGGCCTTGGTTACCACTTTTTCATAGTAGCGTTCTTTAACTCTAAAGGCTATGATTATTGCGAAAACGGCCATCACCACGCCCAATATCGACGTGTACACCTGCATCCCGAAGAGAGTATTTTTTTGTCCCGTCCCGGGTATAAGGAACCAGGCAAGATTCGTGAACTTTAGAGCATAAAAATTACCCAGTTCCGAGATCTTTTGCGTCATACAGCGATAGGACATGATGGAAGTACGTTCTTCATAATCGGGCGACATCTCCGCACCCAAACTATAGTAGGGTACGGTAAAACAACTGACTATCGGCATATAGATCAAAGTGGAAACGACCATGTACCAGAACACCACCGATATTCCGAGAAATTTGATTTCCGCCCAGGATGGCGCTACTAGAAAAAGTACCGGAAGAGAAAGACCGCACACGATACCGGCGACCAGAATAAAGGGACGTCTGCGGCCCCATCTGGAACGCAGATTATCCGACAGCCAGCCTACGATAGGGTCGACAAAGGCATCCCAGATCCGTATCAGAGTAAGAGCCAAACCCACCAGCCATGGTTCAACACCCAGGTACATATTGAAAACCGCGAAAGCAACGGACGGGTATAACCAGAGACCCCACATATCTACCGCCGTGCCAAGGCTGTACGCCAGTTTGGTAGGGATCGGCAGACGATCACGCAGAGGTTTTTTCCCGACGGCAACGTTAGCTTCTTGCATTGTTTTTTCTCCTTTTTCCTTTATGTAAATCGATCTTATCGGTTATAACACGCGTCAACAAGCCGCTCTACGCTGGTAATAGCGACACATTGGACCGTATCGGCGCCGCCGTAATAGATCTTAACTTCACCGTTATTCTCCACAACCGCGCCGCAGGTGAAAACAACGCTGGGGGTTTGTCCCACAAGCTCATATTGTTCCTCAGGGATCAGGATCGCGTCCTCCGACATAGCCTTCACTTTCGACGGGTCCTCCAGGTCTAAAAGACACACACCCAGCTGATAAACAAAATGCGCTTTACATTGGCTGCGCACCCCATGAAAAATAGTGAGCCATCCCTCGGATGTTTTTATCGGAGTCGCTCCGGGCCCGATCTTTGTCCAGGCCCATCGTATCCCTTCCCAGTTCCTGAACACACATTTACTCTTGCCCCAAAAGACCAGGTCAGGAGAATAAGATACCCAAATATCTCCGGTATCAGACCCGGTATTGGGCCGGTCAAGACGGGCATACAGACCGTTGATCTTTTCCGGAAAAAGCACGCCGTTACGGTTATCAGTCTCTGAAATAAATCCTTCCCATTTAAATTTCTTAAAGTCCTCAGTCTTCACCAGGCTCAGCCGGCAAGTGTGGCCGCTGTGGGCGGCATGGACTATATAGAAAGCGTTACCTATTTTGGTAACACGCGGATCATAATACATTCCGCATGTGTACTCTTTGAACTCAGGATCGTCATGAGGCAGATCTACCGGTTTTGTCCGCGGTTGAAAATGGTAGCCATCTTTGCTCTCCGCTATCCAGAATCGGTCGACCAGAGCGGAATTCTCTACCCGGCAAATCATCACATAAGTGTCTTTGTATTTCACAATCCCCGAATTAAAAACGTTTTTAATGTCGGCCTCGGCCGGAAAATCTTTACCCCGCAAAATGGGGTTCCCCTCATACCGTTTGCATATAGGATATTTTTTTGTTTTCACGTCTCTCCATCCCCCCTGTTTTTGTTAAGCGATATCCAGCCACTCAGTATCGGCCCTGTTCCATTCTAATATAGTGTGACCTCTTTCCTCAAAGAATGCCCGGATCTTTTCTCTGTCAAATTTCAAC
This sequence comes from Candidatus Omnitrophota bacterium, assembly GCA_015233235.1. GTDB lineage: Bacteria > Omnitrophota > Gorgyraeia > Tantalellales > Tantalellaceae > JADFYD01. The sequence goes on from JADFYD010000037.1 coordinate 10,064, forward strand.
AGGTCTTCGAGTATCGGCACGAGTATGGCAAGAACATTATCGGCAATTACGCTTCTTCGGCAGATGTGTCCCATATAAGGCGCCGGAGAAACGGTTATTGTATAACCGTTGTAGGACTTGGTATGGAGCATTACATGGATATCGCTTGAACCATCGCCCACGTACACTATGGCATTTCTGGCGACGTCCTCTTTTTGTTTCAGCATATCCAAAGTAGCTACTTTCGCGTGGCCCGCGTTGGCCCTCTCAACTTCCTGAACAATGCCGTTCTTATATGTGAAAGTAGTTCCGTATATATGGTCGCTGGGAAAGATATTTTCAACCGCTTTCTCAACACACTCTTTAGGCGCCGCGGACACGATGTAGGTGCAAAAACGGTAATTGTCGATCCCCTCGGACAGGATCTTCATCATTTCCGTTACACCTTTTTTCAACTCTACCTCTTTACCTACCTGGTAAAGAAGATCTTTGCTTACTTTCCCCGCGTAATCGGGATCCCGCGTTATCAAATGCGCGAGCTCTCCGCCAAGTTGCACTATTTCCTCGATCTTCTGGGTGAATTTTTCGGCGGATATTCCCAATTTCGAGCTTAATATGTGCCCGACATCTCCTAAAGAAAGAGTCTTATCAAAATCAGAGAGAAACAGAATTTTTTTCTCCATTTTGAGCGCACTCCTTTTTTTGACTGATAGGGATTTATTATTTTACCACGCCCGAGAAATGATCTATTTTAGACTCTTCCAGCAGGACGTTTTTTTAGAAAAGACAAGATTGCTGTAGTTTACCATCTGATTAATTAAATAACAATATAATTTTGACAAGACGATGAAAAACTATATACTAGGCACATGGACATCAAAAACGTGTTTCTTAAGGATCTTGGCATAAACAGGCTTACGGGATCTTCTTTAAGGAAAGCGATCTCACATACTTATGATCCCTGGCCTGATAATGAAAAAAAACGCATAAACCGCGAGATCGCCCATTTTGTAATACAAGCCGCAACCGCCAAACGCATGATAAAACACCAAACTGCCGGCACAACGGCATCTTTACCTCATACCAAAGTGCTGGGAGTTAACTATGCCGGTCTTCTTGATATCACACTCGAGTGGAAAACCCGTACAGACGGCACTTTGGGGTTAAGCGGAGCGCGCGTGGACTCCGGAGGAGACCAGATCAACGTCTCAAAGGTATTCGATCATTTCAATGAAAATATCGCTTTAGTAGCGTTAGCCGGAAAAGAGGGCGAGGAAATAACCGCAGAATGGGAAAGAAATTTCATAAGTGAACGCATAATCCCCGCGCTCATCCGTTCGGACGAGGAAGACGCGCCGGCGGCGCTTTACAATATCATTGA
>JADFYD010000038.1 GCA_015233235.1 Candidatus Omnitrophota bacterium
GTCGGAAAGGACTATCGTGTTTTTAATGGCGTCGAGATTTTCCAGCTGCCCCACCGCGCGTATAAGAAATTTGGTCTTTTCCTGACGCAGTTCCCCAAGGAGAAGGTTAAGGTTGTTACCGTCAAGCACGGCTATCAGCTGGTTCAGCGAGACCTGATACCGGAAAAGGGCGTTTTTGTCGGCCTCGATTATGATCTTTCTTTCCCTGCCGCCGCCGACGTCAACGTTGGCTACACCCTTGATCCTTTTTATCCTTTCCTTGATCTTTTCATCTACGAGTATGCGCAGGTCTTCTTGTGTGCGTTTGGGACTTGTGACCGCCAAGATCACTATCGGCACATCGGTCTGGGAGAACTGGGCGATTATGGGTTTCTCGGACTCTTTGGGCATTTTGTTTTTCACCTTGGCGAATTTTTCCCTGACTTCCATCGCGGCAAGCTGCATGTCAATGCCCTGCTCAAAACTAAGGACGATCGTCGCTTCGCCCTCTTTCGAAATGGACATAAGACTTTTCAAATGCGAGACGGTGCTTACGGCTTCTTCTACGGGTATCGAGACCTGCGTCTCGACTTCGGTGGGAGGGATACCTCCGCGGATATACACTATGATGCTGACCTGCCCGAACGAAACATCCGGGTAAAGTTCCACCGGAAGGCGTGTGAGCCCTATGATCCCGAAAAGGCACAATGAGACAAATATCATCAATGTGCTTACGGGCCTGCCAACGGCAAAGCTGGATAAACTCATAACCTATTCTTCGGTTTCAGGACCTGTGTCCATTTTTTTAATAATTCTGCCCGCGGTATCCTTCACAAAAGCTCCCAGTCTCCTGGCGGACCTTCCAAGCTTCTCTCTTACCTCTATTTCAAGCAGAAATATTGAAGGGATAATGACAAGGGTCAGGAACGTGGAAACCAGTAATCCTCCCATAACGCTTATCGCCATCGGAGCCCTTAATTCCGACCCTCTGCCTCCGGCGATCGCCATCGGTATAAGACCCAGGATCGCCGTAAGAGCCGTCATGATAATGGGGCGAAGGCGCACCCTGCACGCCTCGACAATAGCCTCGTTGGGAGGTACTCCTTTAGAAAGGAGTATGTTCGTGAAATCTATCATGATGATGCCGTTCTTAACGACGATACCGCCAAGCATTATCACGCCCAAAAGAGAGACGATGTTTATGGAAGTACTGGTCACATACAGCGACCACAAAACGCCGATGATCGAAAGCGGTACGGTAAAAAGAATAATGAACGGCTGTACCAGCGATTCGAATTCGGCCGCCATTATCATGTAGACCAGGAGTATGGCCAGTATTAACGCGAACCTCAAACTATCGAACGAACTTTTCATTTCTTCCGTCTCGCCGGCGAGCTGTACCCTGTAACCACTCTCGGGTTTGATGGTTTTTATCATGTTCGCTACATCCCCCAAAACGTCGGCGGTCTTGCGGCTTGTCCCGACGTTGGCGGAAACGGTTATGGTCTTTTCCTGGCTGATGCGCCTGATCTCGCTGGGCCCTATGGTTTTCTCGAACTTCGCCACGGTCGAGAGCGGAACGTTCCCGGCCACGGGGCTGTTGACCAGGATCTGGTAGAGTTTCGCGAACGTGTCTCTGTCTTTTTTCTGCACAACCACTCTGATATCAACTTCCTTGCCTTTTTCCTTGAACTGAGAAGGCACGTATCCTTTTAAAATAATTTGCGCCACTTTGGCCAGGTCCACCACCGAAAGGTTATATAGGGCCGCTTTATCCTTATCGATCGTTATCTTAATTTCCGGCGACGGTTCGGCCAGATCGTCTTCTATTCCGAACACTCCCTTTATTCCCTGAAGTTTAGATTTAACGACCTCTGCGAGGCTATCCATAGTTTTCAGTTCACTGCCCTTGATCTCGATCGTGATGGGCTTGCCGCCTCCGGCGAACGCGCCGCTCATGATGCTCTGCTGCATCAAAACCTCTATTTTGGCGGGTTTGAACCTGTCTTCTTTGAAGATCTTTCCGAGCTCCGTGACGATACGCATGGTCTTCATGTCCCTGTCTTCCTCAAGAACCACGATTATCTGCGACTGATGCGATCCCAGGCTTTTCACTATGTCTTTAGCGCTTGTTCCTTTACTGGACCCGACAACGGTGCTGAGCGTCTTTATCTCTTTCTTATATTTATTCACTTCCTCTTCAACAAGAAGCGCGACCCTGTTGGTCTCGCCTACGACGGTGCCGACCGGCATATCCAATTTTATGATGAACTCGCCCTGGTCGGCTTTCGGCATAAGTTCTTTTTCAAGCACCCCTATCAAAAGACAGCTGCAGGCTAAAAGAATAAGCACACCCAAAAGAACAAAACCTTTGTATTTAAGGGATCTTTTCAATACTTCGCTGTATTTTACTACGATATTTTTCCATGTTTTTCCGCCTTCGAATATTTCCATGTTCATATTCTTCGGCGTCAGTTTGTAACTTAAAAGCGGCGTAAGCGACATAGCTACCCAAAAAGACCCCAAAAGCGAAAATGTGACGCTGAAGGCCAGTTCCTTAAAAAATTGCCCGGCGATACCGACGACAAAAACGATCGGTATAAAAACGAAGACCGTCGTGAGAGTGGAGGCCAAGACAGGCACAAACACTTCGTTCGAGCCTTCGACTGCCGCCGTTTGCGGCACCTGGCCTTTTTCGCGATGCCGGAAAATATTCTCGATGACGACGATACCGTCGTCGACGAGAAGCCCTACCGCCATGGCAAGCCCCATAAGCGACATCATGTTTATCGTTATGCCGCCGAAGAACATGAGAGTGAAAGCTATCATTACCGATATCGGGATACTGAGCGTAACAATAACTGACGATATCATGTCCCGCAAAAAGACCAGGAGCACAACGAAAGAAAGAACGCCGCCCTCGATCGCGGTATCTCTCACACCGTTTATGGAATCTATGATGAAAAGCGACTGGTCATACGCGACATCGATGCGTATATCATCGGGCAATTTTTTTCTTATCGCGGGAAACGACTTTTTTATGTTCTCTATAACGCTGAGGGTATTTGTCTTGGACTGTTTTTGTATGGTGATAGACACGTTGTCGGTACCGTTGAAACGGGAATAACTGCTGATCTCTTTAGCGGTATCCAGCACCAGCGCAAGGTCCTTTATCTGCACGAGATCGGGCCTTTTGCTCATGTCCCGTGCCTTCAGTTTTTCGTCGAAAGCCATGTTCTCGCGGCGGTTATCCTGGTCGCTCTTGACCACGACGTTCTTTATTTCCTCGACACTTTGGAACTCACCGAGTGTCCTTATCAGGTACTCATAGAAGCTCTCTTTTATCGTGCCGGCGGGATAGTTAAGGTTGGAATTCGTGATCGAATCCGAAACGTCAAGTATGGGGATCTTGTGGTTGTACAGTTTGCTCTGGTCGACATCCACGAGGATCTCGCGTTCAAGGCCCCCTTCTACCGTGGCGGACGCTACGCCTTCGACTTTTTCAAGCTCCTGCTTGATAGTGTCCACGGCTATACGCCTTACCTGCATAAGATTGCGCGCGCCGGTGATACTGAGACGCATGACCGGAAGTTCGAACGGGTTCACCGGCACGACCAGCGGCTCGGACGAGTCGCGCGGAAGCTGGGCCTTGATGAGGTCGACCTTTTCGCGGACCCTCAACGAGGCGAAATCCATGTTCTGGTCCCAGCCGAATTCGGCGAAAACAAGCGAAAGGCCTTCCCTGGATATCGACCTTATGGCCCTGAGGCCGCTCACCGTACCCACGGATTCTTCTATGGGTTTAGTAAGGAGCGTTTCTATTTCCTGCGGCGCCGCGTTCGCGTACGACGTGAAGATCGTGAGCTGAGGATATTCAATCGGGGGAAAGAGTTCCTGCGGCAGTTTAAAAAGCGATATAACGCCAAAAAGGATAACGGCGGCGAATATCATTATCGTCGCTACCGGCCGTCTCACTGAAAAATCGGGTAAGCTCATTGATTATCCGTGGCTAGAATATCGTTTCCTGCACTTCCGCTATTTCGACTTTGTCTTTATCCTTATATTCCTGATGCAGCTCGCGGATCACGAGTTCGCCTTCTTCAAGGCCTTTGCCTATCTCGGCCATATCGTGTGTTAAATATTCTATCTCGATGGGCCTTTCTTCGACTATACCGACCCGGCTTTCTTCTTTTCCGGCCTCTTGCCCTTCACCTTGCGCGCCGGGCGCGGAAGAAGCTTCTTTCTCATCTTTTCCGGCCTTCGCGGTTTTATCAGCTTTTGCCGGTTTTTCGGGCTTCGCAGATTTCTCCGGTTTGGCAGGTTTGGCTTTAGCGTTCTTGTCGGCGGACTTTTCTTCGGAACCCGGCTTCAGTTCTTCAGGAGCCCCCACCGCGTCTTTAGAGCCTTCGTCTTTTGAAGGTTCGGCGTTTTCCGCGTTTTCATCCGCCGGAGCTTCTTTGTCTCCGGTGGCTTTCTTCACTTCACCGGCGGCTTTCTCGCCTTCTCCGCCTTCGCCATTCGCGCCTGTCTCGGTGCCCGTTTCGCCTGAAGCCTCTTTTTCGCTTTCCGCTTTTTCTTCATGAACAACGTAAACGAAATATTGCTGTTCTTTCTTTTTGAAAGCGGAGCTGGGTATGATCATGGCGTCTTTCTTCTCATATGTATTAAGAACACCTTTAATGAACATTCCGGGCTTCAGCATGCTCTTTTCGTTCTTAAGCTCGACCTTTACTTTCTGCGTACGTGTATGTCCCTCTATTATCGGGGATATCGTGTCTATGGTCCCCGAAAACGTCTCACTCGGGTACGCGTCGGCAAAAATATCCACTTTCTGCCCAAGCTGCACTTTTGAAACATCTTCTTCGATAATATCGAATACCGCGTATACGGAACTATAGTCGACAAATGTCCCAACCTTGTCCTGCTGGCTCACAAAAGAACCGATGCTTTTTTCTTTTGTCCCGAGATATCCGTCGCTCTTGGCGTAAATATTGGTCTTCTCAAGATCTCTCTTTGCGGATTCATATTCCAGTTTTTTCTGTTCGAGCGCCAGTTTATCTGTACCGCCTAGGTCGTGCAGTTTTTGCGCTTTTTCCGCCTCAAGCGTCGCGTATTTTAGCTTAAGAAGCGCGTCGCGCTGGTCAAGGCTGGCGATGATATCACCCTCCAGAACCCTTTCACCTTCCTCAAAGTTAAAACTTTCGATAATACCGTTAGTCTCAAACTTAAGCTCGACTTCCTTAAAACCTTCTATTCTTCCCATTATCGGCAGTGTGTCTTTAAAATCCATGCGTTTCACTTTGTAAACTTTCACGGGGATGGTTTCGGCGAACTCGACCTGTTTGGTTTTTTCTTTCGTCTTACCGAACATAACGTTCTTTATCTGTTCGAATGACCTGGCAAGGATAAGCGAACCTATCAGAAGAACGACGACGATCGGGATGTAATTCTTCTTGAAATTCTTAGCAATACCCTTCATGTTGAATTTCGGAAGAGAAAACTTACCCTTGGCGCCTGATTTTTTTTGAGTGTACTTGCCTTTTTTCAGGTTCTCCCGCGCGGCCTGCATGCCATCGGGGCTTGTTTTCCCGTCGGCTGCGCCGGACGTCTCGGGTTTATTTTGCTCGTCAATTGGCTTATCGTTTTCCATGTATAACCCCCATTAAGTTCAGAGTTCAAAGTTCAGAGTGTGGGCGATTTTTTATCTTCCACGACCGCGACGTCAGCCGGCTTACTGGCAACCTGCGGCTGCGTATCCGCCGCGGCTACCGGTTCTTTTTTTGGATCAGCTGAACTTTTTCGGCGTTGGCCAAACATCCCGAAAAATAATCCCCTTTTCGCTTTTTTCGCTTCATTCGCCGCTTTTTCTTCGGCAGCTTTTTTATCCTGTGCGACTTGCCACGTGTCAAATTCCTGACTTTCATACTCGGGTTTAAAATACCCCGGCACACCCACCGACTGATTAACAGCCACGATAGAGGTATAGTAGTCAAAGTCCGACTGCACCAAAGAATATTTTTCTTCGCCGAGCTTCATCGCTTCTTCCAGAACACGCGACGCTTCCATGTCACCGAAACGGTTCCGCTGTTCCAGTATGTTCACAAGAGATTCCTGATGCTCCATCTGGGCCATCGAGACCTGCATTTGTATGATGGCTTTGCGGTATTTGAAATAGGCGTCTTTAACGCCCATAAGTGTTTCATTCTTCGCCTTATCATAATCGGTTATGGCTTTGGCGAAATTCGATCTTGCTTCTTCAATGCCTACGAAAGACTCCATGTTGTCCAGAATCTTATAGTTTAAGTAGTTCGTAGCGGATTGAGATCCCCTGAAAGCCGATACCGTAGGCGCCCATTGCTCCCTGACATAGTTATGCTCAAGGGTACTCCCCCAGAACGGAATACTGGTTTTTACACCCGCGTACCATTCCGGTTCCCAATCCCTGCCCGACATTACCGGACCGGAGTTGTCATCGGGTACATCATAGTCGGATTCAAGAAATAATGGTTCATACCTTTCGATCGCCGACCCGAACGAACCGTCAAACTCCACTTTGGGCCAGTTCTTCGCTTTTTGCGCTTTTCGTTCTTTATCGTAGTACCTTATATTATTCGCCTTTATCCTTACTTCCGGATTGTTCGCCATCGCCAACTCATAGCAGTTCTCAAGCCCGATCGACACGATATTTTTCGGGCTATCCACCAATCTTATCTTTTTGCTCTCGCCCGGTTCCATGTTCAATGCCTGAAAAAGCGTCCTCTCGGCGAGAAGCATATCTTCTTTGGCAGATTTTTCCTGGAAATCTATCTGCAGGTTCAGCCCTTTGACCTTCAAATATTCTTCTTTGGATACCAAATCATCGGCAACGGCTTTGTCCAGGACCGAGAAATATTTGCTTGTCCTGTCGACCATCTCTTTGTGTATCGCATAACTTTTTATGTTTTTATCGAGACTGTAATATGCCTTTTTAGTCTCGCTTTCTATCTCGTTGCATATCTTGACTTTTTCCAGCTTCGCGTTTTCAAGCGCTATTTTAGCTTCACCAAGAGCGTTCCAAGATTCCATGCCATCAAAGATAGTATGCTTAATATCCATCGACATTTTCTTGCCCATTTAATGCCGCAAATAACCGCTCGCCGCTATGCGCCCCGAGGAATCCTTATACGACGCGGTGAGCGTGGGGAATAACTTTCTGTACGCCGCCATGACCTTGACCTTCGCAAGGCTTACCTGGCTGTCGGCGAACTCCATTCTGGAACTTCGGGCCATAGCCAATTGCACACACTGCTCTATGTTATAAGTTTCGCCGTCATAAATTTCTCCAAGCGCGTATTTTTCTCCTCCGAAAACGCTCATCAGGTTCTTGAGCCAGTTTTTGTGTTCACGGTTTTTCGCGACAACGTCCGGGTCGTATTTTTTAGCCGCTATGGCCATATTTTTAAGCCGGGCGCCGTTCTCGTTGTGTATATTCGAGTATATTTCTTCCTGGTCTATCCCCAGCTTGAACTTTTTATTTTCTTCGCGATGCTCGAATTTGTCAGCCTTATACACGGCGGTCCTCGCGTCGGGGTATTTACATTTCTCGAGATACTTGCGGGATTTTGCCAGGTATTTTTCGGCGAGTTTTCTGTTCCTTTCTTCTTTCGCCCGCGCGACAAGCGACATACTCTTTGTTTCGGGTCTCGGGACTTTCGCCGCACGCGGCTTTGCCTGCTTCGGCCTTACAAAGAAATTAAACAGCTTTTTTTTCTCTTTCGGAGGCGTTTGCGTTTGAGGCGCTGCCTGCCCCGGATTTATATTTTGTTCCTCGGCGATTTTTACGTCTTTGCCCTTTTCTGTTTTCCCTTCTTTCTTCAGGAGTTCTATTTCCCTGATCCTCTCTCTGGCTTTTTCCATCATTGAAGCTACATCAGGGGGTACGCCGGGTTCTTTACTTTCCGATACGGTTTTGTCCTGGCCTTCAGCTTGGTCCTGGGCAAAAGCCCGGCATGGAAGCGCGCAAACAGAAAACAGATGAAAGATCGAGACTACTACGCCGATAAGCAAAGTAAAAACGTTTTTATTACGCAGATAACGCACCTAAACTCCTATGTCGTAAGTCACTCCCTACCTATATATTACTAAGAAACATTATTGCTGAACGGGGGTTTCGGGATTCCCTGGCAGGGTCGGCTCGGCGCCTTCCTGAATACCCTCTTTCTTCATCTGCCGGTATTTGCGCATATAGTCTCTCATGTACACGCGATGTCTTTCTTTATTCGCTTCGCGGTACAGCTGGAGATACTCTTTGTGCTTTCTGCGCCATTCAAGTGACCTTTCACGGCAGGTCTGTTTCCAGGACTTATCCTGTGACTCTTTGTATTTGAAGTAATTAGGGTTATTTTTGCGCCATTCCTTCATGTTCTCCAGCTGCCTTTGGTACTGGCACTCGAGGCTGGAACATACCTCCTGGTTCGGCCTGTACTTATTGACAACAAACGGCTTCCCGCATACTTCACATACTTTCTCACGGCCTTTTTTCTTTTCTTCCAACACGTTACACCTCCATAAATAGTTCCCTACGGCATAAAGCCGCCGCCCCTATTGATGAAGCGACTTCCCCCAGAACACCCGGGACCATCCGCAACTCTTTGGCTATTTCCTTGGTTAAAAACCTGGACATACTCTTTTTCACTGAATCCACGAACACACCTTCGTCTTTTTCTATACCCCCGCCGAAAATGACCAGTTTTACGCCGAACATGTTCACGAGGTAAGCCACCCTTATCCCCAGCGCGAGACCGGATCTTCTGACAAGGTCTTCGGCCAATTCATCTTTCTTTTCGGCCGCGCACAATACAACCTCCAAGGTTATGGCATCAATATCGCCTTTGACCATTTCCACTATCTGTGTACCTACTCCCCTGGAAACTAACTCTCTCGTAGTATTAACAATGCTATATTGATTCCAAGGCCTAAGGTAGGCACTGTATCTCTCTTCCGTGTATTCGTCGGCTTCAAATATCATTTCACCTTTCAAAACTACTCCCATCCCTACGTCAGAATACATGTACAAAAGGTTTGTCCCCAGAAAATCCGGGCAAAATTCCCTATCCCCATATCCGGCAGCCGTAGCAGACCTGGTCACAAAGACCCTGGTATTCATAAGCTGGGTTAAACCTCTTGAAAAGATCGTCATACTTTTGGGATTTACTTTGACCATTTCCTCAGGCATGGCTATTCCAACACAGGCGAGATCACTATCTCTCAATGTAGTGCGTGTCTCTATGGCTTTCACGATACCCTGAATGTCCTTATTACGGATATCGCCAGCCAGCAGTAATTCAATTCTAACATTTTCTTTACCTATTATGTTGCCGCCGAGATCCATCAATGTTAAGAAACATTTATCTCCCCGAAAGCCTATTCCCATGACCCTTTTGCCGGACGTGTTGAAACCTATTCCTCTCTTTTTTTCACTTGTTTCCGCTTTCAGCAAGCCTTTTTCTACGCACCCGTCGATGTACCTGTTAAACGCTTCTTTTTGGACGTTCAATTCCGGATCGATGACATCACTTTCAAAAATTTTTTTCCTTCTGAAATAGTTGAACAACGCCGCGCTCAATTGTTCCTGGTCGGTACGCGGACGGATCTTAAAATATTTTACACTTGAGTCCAACACAACCCTCCGCGGAAAACTGCCGTCTATTAATTTTATGTTTTAGGCCTAGCGTGTGCTTTCTTGCCCACATTCAACTTTCGTAAACAAAAACTCAGTAAATTACAAAAACTCAGTTCGTATAAATTCCATCCCCGTTCTAACTTTTTAGAAAACACAGCTTAAATATACCCAATGGATGTTAACAAGTCAAGAAAAGGGTAGAAAAATTTGTCGATGTGTTAGGAATTATGCCGCGCTAAGGGCTTCTTTGGCCAGTTTATTGTACTCTTCGATCTTTTCGGTGGGTATTATGGCTGCTTTGGGTATCGGAAGGTTTCGTATCAATTTGATCAAGCTGGCTAAATCATCGGGAATCGCTGATCCGTCGCCGAGTATCTCCCTGCATTCCCGCCTGATAAACCCGGCTATGGGAGTATTGTCACCGTCAGACAGGTCCTCTCCAATATTCGAAGCGGCGAGAGCGATGTTAAGCATACCCGTTATTCTCAGGGCATACTGTTTTATGTCGTCTCCCGCGGGGATATCTATGTCGACACAACCTTTACCCATGACATTGCCGGTATGATTCAGCTTATAAACTGTCAGCAGCGCTTCCCTTGCCCCGTTGGCGCTCGAGAATCCCGCGGTTTCGAATTTGCCGCCGGTTTTCATGTTCAACAATCTCACATACTCTTTTATTATGGCTATCTGGGATCCGCTAAACCTGGTTTCATCATATTTTATTTTGTAGACACTCTTTTCGTGAAAAGCCTTTCTCAACATATCAAACCACAGAACTTTAAACTCTTCCGAGTCGTACATATCCTTTGCCTCGCAGGAGGACGCGGCGTGTATTTGCCCAACCCCGGCATATGACGCATCGCCCTGTCGGTTGATGCCGGACCTCACTCCATCATTAGGAAATAAACTCCTCATGTTCCTCAAGTCACTAAGGAATTCTTTTAGTGAGGTATATTCACCACTCTTGATCTTGTGGTGGATAGCGCGCAAGCCGCTTATGATCCGATCGTTAAGGTGTTGGTCTTCCACAAAAACCAGTTTGGACAGATTTTTTTCGCGTTCCGGCCGCCTCATGTTGTCAAAAGGCGCATAAAACAGGTCTTCCAGCGCGCCTGTCGGGGTGAAACCCACTTTCGAATAATCGATCATCACCACATCCCCGTCAGGCCCTATGATCTCGTTGAAACTGTTTATGTCCCAGATACCCGGCACGCCCCATGTCTCAAGATCGGCGCATATTTCCGCCACCCGTATTATTTTGTCAAGCAGCAGGCGTGAATACGAGGATAAGCGTTCGCCCTTGAACCGTGAGAAATAATCTTCAAAATCCAGACCCTCGATGAACGGGTACACTATGGCGGAGGCATAGGCAAATTTATCGTCCTCATCCGAGCTGATCCATAATTTATTGCCCGGGTTCAATTCGGGAAGCGCCTCCATCCATTTCGCGTCATAGATCCCTTTGTATCCCTCCGGGATCATTTCCATTACACGCGAGACTTCGCCGCAATGCCTTGCCGCTTCGGCCGTGGCCAGTTTGCGTATCACAAACAACTTGCCGGTATCTTCGTCCACGGCGAGGTGCAACCACGTATCCTCCCTGCGTCCGAAAGCTCCCAGGATAGTAAATTTTTGCGTTTTGGACCCGAGGTTAAGCGTTAATTCTTCGCGGGGCTGCGGTGTAAAACCGATCGGC
>JADFYD010000039.1 GCA_015233235.1 Candidatus Omnitrophota bacterium
GCATGTGTTCTTCGATGCGGAACATTTTTTTGACGGGTACGACGACAACCCCGAGTATGCCATTCTGACGCTGAAAGCCGCTTACGGAGCGGGAGCCGAGGTAATTGTTCTGTGCGATACCAACGGCGGGGCGCTCACCGGTAGGGTCTTTGAAGTGGTAGAAGAAGTGAAACTTGCCATTGGCGCGCCGCTTGGCATACATACGCATAATGACGGCGAGATGGCCGTAGCCAATTCCGTTGCCGCCGTTCAGGCGGGTTGCAGCCAGGTGCAGGGCACGATCAACGGTTACGGTGAAAGATGCGGTAATGCTAACCTTGTTTCCATTATCCCCGCCCTGAAGTTAAAACTTGGTTATGACTGTTTGTCCGATTTCGCCGTGCGTGAACTTACCGATGCGTCGAAGTATATCGCCGAGATAGCCAATATGAAGCACCAGGATTCTCAGGCCTACGTGGGGTCGAGCGCTTTCGCTCACAAGGCCGGCGTACATATCAACGCAATAATGAAAAACTCGCGGTCATATGAAAGCATCGATCCCGAAAAAGTGGGCAACGCGAGACGGATGCTCATATCCGACCTTTCCGGCAAGTCGAGTATTTTGGCCAAAGCGAAGGAAGTGGGAGTTTTGGTGAACGCCGAGGCGGGCGAAGCCACGGAAATACTGAACAAGGTGCAGGATCTCGAAAGTCAGGGTTTTCAGTTTGAATTGGCCGAAGCCTCGCTTGCTATTCTTATGCAAAAAGCCATGGGAAAATTCAAAAGCCATTTTGAGGTCAGGGATCTGCGCGTCATAGTGGAAAAGAAGGAGCGAGGCGCGGTCGTGTCCGAGGCCACGGTGAAAGTGAAGGTCGGCAAAGAAGAGATACATATGGTGTCCCAGGGAGACGGTCCCGTGCACGCTATGGACCAGGCGCTTCGAAAGGCGCTCAGCAGTTATTTTCCGGTACTTAAAAGTATGCATCTTTCGGATTTCAGCGTAAGGGTGCTGAATGAAAAAGCCGCGACAGCGGCCAAAGTAAGAGTTTTGATCGAGTCGCAGGACGCCCACGATTCTTGGTGGACGGTAGGTGTTTCCGAGAACATTATCGAGGCCAGCTGGCAGGCGATATTGGATTCCTTCGAGTATAAGTTTTTTAAAGACGAGAGAGCGAAAAAGCGTGAAAGAACTGCCAAATAAGTATGACCCGAAGGCTATAGAGGAACGCATTTACGCGGCGTGGGAAAAAGAAAAACTTTTTCACGCCGACAACGCTTCGGGAAAAAAAGTTTACACCATCGTTATACCTCCTCCCAATGTTACCGGCGCGCTCCATATGGGGCATGCGCTGAATAACTCCATTCAGGATATACTTATCCGCTGGAAACGCATGCAGGGTTTCGAGACGCTCTGGGTGCCCGGGACAGATCATGCGGGTATAGCGACTCAAAACGTCGTCGAAAAAAGCATAGCAAAAGAAGGACTTAAAAGAGATGATCTCGGGCGCGAGAAATTTCTCGAAAAGGTTTGGCAGTGGAAAGAATCATATGGCAGCACTATTATAAAACAGCTTAAAAAATTGGGTTCGTCGTGTGACTGGGACAGAACGCGTTTTACCATGGATGAAGGCCTTTCAAAGGCTGTGATGGAAGTTTTTTCCAGACTTTACGCCGAGAACCTGCTCTACAAGGGCGATTATATAATTAACTGGTGTCCGCGCTGCGGGACCGCTCTCAGCGACGAAGAGGCCGAACATGAGGAAGTGAACGGAGCGCTTTACCACATTAAATATCAAATTAAGGGAAGCGCGGGATTTGAAAAATATTTAGAAGACTACGTCGTTGTTGCTACTACCAGACCCGAGACCCTGCTGGGAGACACCGCGATCGCCGTGAACCCTAAGGACGAAAGATATGCGGCTCTGAATGGCAAAACGGCGATATTGCCGCTTGTAGGGCGCGAACTGAAAATAATTTTTGACGAAGATGTTGATCCTTTATTTGGAACGGGGGCGCTTAAAGTCACTCCCGCGCATGACCCGGTGGACTTTCTTTTGAGCATTAAGCATGGCCTTCCCAGGGTGAATGTAATGGAGAGCGACGCCTCGATTAACGCGCTGGGTGGGAAGTACGCGGGGCTCGACAGATTCGAATGTCGCAAAAAGATCCTCGAGGACTTGGAAACGGCGGGTTTATTGGTTGAGAAAAAAGATCATCTACATGCGGTAGGGCACTGCTACAGGTGCCATACCATGGTCGAACCGAGGCTTTCCAAACAATGGTTCGTAAAAATGAAACCCTTGGCGATCGAAGCGGCGCGTGTGGTAGAAGACGGTACGGTGAAATTTTATCCGTCCCGCTGGACAAAGGTTTACCTCAACTGGATGCACAATATAAAGGATTGGTGCATTTCGCGCCAAATATGGTGGGGACATCGCATACCGGTCTGGTATTGTAAAGATTGCCTGAAATATAAAAATGTGAGGGATGTTTCTGTGTCCGGGCCGAAAGCCGAAGGGATCTTTCTTTCCACCGGCGGAGAAAAGCTCGAAAAATGCCCGCGCTGCGGCGGTAAAGATATCGAACAGGACCCCGACGTTCTGGATACATGGTTCAGTTCCTGGTTATGGCCGTTCTCAACCTTAGGATGGCCGAAAAAAACTAAAGATCTGGAAGTGTTCTATCCGACCGAAGCGCTCGTCACTGCGCAGGAGATAATATTTTTCTGGGTGGCGAGAATGATCATGGCGGGTCTCAAATTCGGAAAAGAAGCGCCGTTCAAAGATGTTTACATCCACGGTACTGTCAGGGACTCGTCCGGAAAGAAAATGTCCAAATCTCTTGGCAATGTCATCGATCCTTTGGACATAATAAACGATGTGGGCAGCGACGCTTTGCGTTTCAGCATAATCTCGATAACGTCACAAGGCCAGGACGTTTTTCTTTCAAAGGATAAATTCGAATCAGGCAGGAATTTCGCCAATAAGATCTGGAACGCGGCGCGGTACGTTCTCCTGAATGTCGACGAGAAAACCCTTAAACCGGATTATGATATTTCGTCATGTACCTTGCCCGATAAGTGGATAATCAGCTCATTCCACGAAACGGTCAAGCGGGTTGATTCAAGTCTTGCCGAGTACCGTTTTAGCGAAGCGGCGGGACACATTTATGATTTTATTTGGCACAAGTATTGCGATTGGTACCTGGAAATATCCAAACTTTCGGATGACAAGGCGAACACACAAAATATACTGGTCTATATCCTGGGAGGGGTGCTCAAACTTTTGCATCCGATCATGCCGTTTATTACCGAGGAGATCTGGCAGTCTATGCCCGCACGTCCGGACAGGTGGATAATGAAGTCGGCGTGGCCGGCGGCGGATGAAAAAGCTATCGACCGTCAGGCTCTTTCAAATATGGAAAATTTGATGGGCGTGATAACGGCGGTCCGCAACGCAAGGGCGTTTTGGAATATCAACATCAATACCATATTGGAAGTCGAAATCAAGACCGACCAACCCGGGCTGATCTTTGATAACAGGAAGTACATAGAAAAATTAGCCCGCTGTACGGTCGTGAAGGCGGAGCCCCTCGTCGCGCGTCCGGCAAATTCTGTATCCGCGATCGTCGACAAACTGCAAGTATTCATACCGATAGGAAAACTGGTGGATATTAACGAGGAAAAAGCCCGCATCAGTAAAAAAATTCAGGAACTAGAGAACTATCTCACCGGTATCGCAAGAAAACTTTCCGATGAGAATTTCGTAAAGCGCGCCCCGGCCGATATCATAGAAAAAGAACGCTCAAAACAGGGAAAATTTTCCGAGCAGCTGGCAGCGCTTAAAGACAATCTTGAAGCGGTACTGGGTTAATTAAATTCCTATGGAAAAACGGTTGCAATGTATTTTACAGGATGCCGGGATGGCGTCTCGGAGGCAGGCGGCTGTCCTGATACAGGAAGGCAAAGTTACCGTCGATGGGAAGGTGGTATCGTCCAAAGGATTACGGGTCGACCCCGACAAACATGAGATATCGGTCGGCGGAAAACCCGTCAAAACAGAGAGAAAATGTTATTTCCTGTTCAATAAACCGAAGGGCGTAATTTCGACAAGCGCCGATACGCACGGGCGGCTTAAAATAACCGATTATTTCGAGGGGCACGACGAACGTTTGTTTTCCATAGGGCGTCTTGATAAGGATACTACAGGGCTCATTATTCTTACTAACGACGGGGAGCTTGCGCATAGATTGTCTCACCCGAGCTTTGAGGTCGAGAAAGAATATATCGCGAAAATTGAAGGAGAACTTACGCCTATTAAAATACAGCAGTTGGAAAAGGGTGTCGATATAGGTGAGTTTCACACACATCCCTGTAGCATTAAAGTGACTAAACAGTTCAAGAATGGCATGGAACTTAGTATTATCCTTCACGAGGGCAGAAAACGGCAGATCCGCCTCATGATGAAAGCCATGGGGTGTTCTGTCCTGGAGTTGTCGCGTGTGAAATACGCCGGGCTTGATATCAAGGAACTCAAGATAGGCGGGTACAGGGAGTTGACGCGGGAAGAGGTCGATAAACTTATGTCAAGGCGGCGGTCCGGGGTATCCGCCGGAAACGGACAGGAGAAGGCATGCTGAACGTAAATGAACTCAATATGAAACGTGTCGAGCGAATAGTGCGTTTTACCATAAAAGAAGACGTTTGGACGGGTGACATTACTTCGGATGCGGTCCTGGACGCGGAGCTTGAAGTGGACGCCGTGATCTTGTCGAGACAAAAAGGTATTGTTTGCGGGATGGCCGTGGCTGAAAAAGCGTTTAACGTGGCTGACCCGGATATAAGGTTCAGACCCATGGTGAAAGACGGCGAAAAGGTCGAACCCGACAGAGAAATAGCTTTTATAGAAGGCAACGCGCAGGCAATACTCAGAGTGGAACGCGTGGCGCTAAATTTTTTAAGTTATATGAGCGGTATCGCCACCGAGACGGGAAAATTCGTAGAACTTGTCAAGGATACGGGTGTTAAAATATTTGATACGCGTAAGACGTTGCCCCTTCACAGGTACCTGCAAAAATATGCCGTAAGAATAGGTGGGGGACATAACCACAGATGGGGCCTTTGGGACATGGTCCTTATCAAAGACAACCATCTCAGGGCGTTCGGGATGCAGCGCAAAACGCGGAATACGGAAAGCATAGTGAAAAATATCATACGCGCGGCCAGGGAAGATGTTCAGAAGAATATACTTGTGGAGATCGAAGTCGAAACTCTTAAAGAATGCGAATATGCTCTTTCCGAAAAGCCTGATGTGATAATGCTGGACAATATGAAACCCGATTTGGTCGTAAAGGCGGTTGAATTGCGTAAAAAACTGGCCTTGGAGAAAACAGTGAAGTTCGAAGTTTCGGGAGGGATAACGCTCGACAACGTCAGGTCTTATGCCTCTACCGGCGTAGATATAATTTCATCGGGCTCATTGACTAGTCGGCCGAATTCGCTCGATTTCAGTTTAGAGGTTATCTTGCGTGATAAATGACAAATTCACACTGACCACCGACCTCCGGCCCGCGGGCGATCAAAATAACGCCATAAGCGGGATAATATCCTCAATAGAGCGCGGCGATAGGTTTCAAACCCTGGTAGGCGTTACGGGAAGCGGCAAGACATTTACCATGGCTAACATAGTTGCCGCGGTCTCAAAACCGGTCCTTATTATATCTCATAACAAAACTCTGGCGGCACAGCTTTATTCCGAATTTAAGGATTTTTTCCCGAAAAACGCGGTCGAATATTTCGTCTCTTATTACGATTACTACCAGCCCGAGGCTTATGTTCCGCAGACCGACCTTTATATAGAGAAAGACGCATCGATAAACGAAACTATAGACCGACTGAGACTTTCCGCTACGAGTTCAATTTTTTCGCGGCGTGATGTGCTGGTAGTCGCGAGTGTCTCGTGTATTTATGGCCTGGGTTCTCCCGAGGATTATTCGGCCATGCTTGTCAAGGCCGAGACGGGGGAACGGATAGACAGAAATTCATTTCTCAAAAAGTTGGTGGACATACAATATGAAAGGAACAATTACGATCTTGTTCGCGGCAAGTTCAGAGTGAAAGGCGATACGGTGGAAATATCCCCGGCCTACAAAGAGACGGCCTTCCGTTTGGCTTTTTTCGGCGATGAATTGGAGCGGATAGACGAGATAAATCCTGTCTCCGGCGAAATCATCTCGAGGGTCGAAAAAGTCTTTATTTATCCGGCCAAGCATTTCGTGACTACCGAGGAAAAACTTGAAAAGGCCACAAAGGCGATAAGCCTGGAATTGGAAGAGAGGGTCGCACAGCTGGAAAGGAACGGAAAAATATTAGAGGCCCAGCGCCTGTCGAACAGAACGAAATATGATCTCGAGATGCTCAAAGAGCTTGGCTATTGCTCCGGGATAGAAAACTACTCCAGACACATTTCGGGGCGCGAGCCGGGTTCCCGTCCATGGTGCCTGCTTGATTATTTTGAAAAAGATTTTCTTATCGTGATAGACGAATCGCATGTGACGTTGCCGCAGCTCAGGGCAATGTATAACGGTGACCGCGCGCGCAAGGAAACTCTTGTGGAATACGGTTTCCGCCTGCCTTCGGCGCTTGATAACAGACCCTTGAGATACGAGGAGTTCCTGGAGATCCCGAAACAGATACTTTTTGTCTCCGCTACGCCCGGAGAGTATGAGATCGGCATAAGTTCAACGGTTGCCCAGCAGGTCATACGGCCCACTGGGCTATTGGACCCGGAGATCATTGTGAGGAAGACGGAAGGCGAGATCGACGACCTGATCGCTGAGGTTGAAAAACGCGCCCGGCTGGGAGAGCGCACGCTCGTCACGACCCTTACAAAAAAAATGGCGGAAGAATTGACTAGGTACCTCTCGGATAAGCAATTGAAAGTGCGGTATATGCATTCTGAAATAAACACCCTGGAACGTGTAGAGATCATGAGGGACCTCAGACTTGGAGATTTTGATTGCCTCATAGGGGTTAACCTATTGAGGGAAGGCCTGGATCTTCCGGAAGTTTCGCTTGTGGTGATACTCGATGCCGATAAGGAGGGCTTTTTAAGGAGCGGGACGTCGCGATTTCAGACCGACAGCAGGGCCGCGAGGAACGTGAACGGTAAGGTCATACTGTACGCCGATACTGTAACGAATTCCATGCAGAAATTGATCGATATTACGGCAGAGAGAAGAAAAACACAGGCGGAATATAATAAGAAAAACGGAATAACGCCCAGGACGGTGGAAAAGGCCGTTAAGGAAGGTTTGGAAATTTACAAAAAAGCGAAAAGCATTATCGCCGGCGCCGCGGGGGAGACTCTCGAAGAATATGATATTTCGGAAGTCATAGCCGGGCTTGAGGAAGAAATGGAGGATGCCGCGAGGAACCTCCAGTTTGAGAAAGCGATAGTTCTGAGGGATCAGGTATTTCAGTTGCGCAAAAAGTTGAAATGAAAAAGGATGGATATGCCCAGAAAGCATGATACGGAAAAATTGCGAAAAATACTGGATTGTTTCGATGCGGCGGGCGGGAAATGCGTCTCCGGAGAAAAAATATCCGAGGCGCTTAAATGCTCACGGGCCAATGTGTGGAAGTGTATAAGCGAACTTCGCGCTGAAGGCTATGAGATCGACGCGGTCACGAATTCCGGGTATACCCTTCGTTCGGCGCCCGATAAACTTCTGCCTTTTGAGGTCGCGCGGGGGCTGAACACGGAAAGGATAGGTAAAGGCGGCATACGCTATTACGAGACGATCGGCTCAACCAACGATGTCGCTTACCGGTTGGCCGAGAACGGCGCGCCTGAGGGAACTTTGGTGATCGCCGAAAAACAGACCGCCGGACGCGGACGTTTTGACAGGGAGTGGGTTTAGCCGTTTGGAGGAATATACTTTTCCGTTATTTTGAGGCCCAGGACCGATATGAATAAAATTTACGGCATAACCCTGGTAACGGCTCTTGGCATCGCTAAGGTACTGGAAGAGGCATGCGGCACACCGGTTAAGGTTAAATGGCCTAATGATATTTTCGTGAATTCAAAGAAAGTTTCGGGTATGTTGATCGAAGTGAAGGCTCAGCCCGATAAAGTGGATTTCCTGATACTCGGTATAGGTGTAAACGTTAACACCCCGGCAAATAAGTTGCCGGATAATGCTACGGCATTAAAAATAGAAGCTGGCAAAGAATTCTCGAAAATAAGCATTTTCAGAAGAATAGTTGAAGAGCTCGAACGTTCTTATGATAAAATGATGAGAAGCGGTTTCGATGCCTTCAGAGGCGAGATAAAAAAACGCCTTTTTGGAATGGGCGGAAATGTCAGTGTTTTGATCTCGGGGAAAAAGAAGTCTGTAATGATAATGGATATTGACGATATCGGCGCTCTGATAGTAAAAGAAGAGGATGGGCAATTGAGGCGCCTGCTTTCGGGCGATTTAGAAATAGAATAGAGACTGGGTGCAACTGGATAGGATACCGGCATGCTTTTACTGGCAGATATAGGCAATACGAATATATCTTTCGCGGTCGTTAAGGCCAAGAAAATTACCAAAAAATTTCTTGTCCGCACGCCCACTGGGTGCGATCCGGACGAACTTAAGAAGTTGTCCCGTGAAATATATCGTTATTCCGGTATGATAGAAAAAATAGTAGTAGTAAGCGTCGTGCCTCGTGCTCTTACCGAGTTGCTTAGGATATTCAGGAGAACTTTTCGCGGTGTTCCCGTAGCTGTTGTGGGAAAAGGAATAAAAGTCCCGATAAAAAATTGCTATAAAAAAAGAAGCGAAGTGGGGCAGGACAGGCTGCTTACATCATTCGCGGCCCTTTGCAGAGTGAAACCCCCGATTGTAGTCATCGATTTTGGAACTGCCGTTACTATGGATTACGTTAACGAAAAAAAAGAATATCACGGCGGCTTTATTTTTCCGGGGTTGCGGCTCTCGCTTAACAGTCTTGTGAGGAATACCGCGCTTCTACCGATGATAGATCTCCGGCTCACAAAAGGTTTTTTGGGTAAGAGTACGGCGGAAAGCATTAATAACGGCATAATATACGGATATGCGGCTTTTTGTGACGGTCTCATAGCAATGTTCAGGGAGAAATATGGACGATCTCTCAATATAGTCGCCACAGGCGGGGACGCGGCGATAATAGCTAAATATTCTAAATACGTACAAAAAGTCTATCCGGACCTGATATTTGACGGGCTTATAAATATTTTGGAAAAAGTCTGATATGGATAAAAATAATTCAAATAAGAATGTCCTTGTGGTGGGCGGCGCCGGATACATCGGTTCGCATATGGTGAGACTGCTCCTGGAAAAAGGATATAAACCGCTGGTCTTCGATAATTTGAGCACGGGCTACAAGAAATTCATTCCCGGGAACGTCGAATTATTTAAGGGAGACCTTAAGAACGCGGGCGATGTTCGTAAGGTTTTTGAAAAGATCAAAATAAGCGCCGTGATGCATTTTGCCTCATATATCGTTGTTTCGGAATCGGTCAGAGAACCGCTGAAATATTATGAAAACAACGTTATCGGCGGTATAAACCTTCTCAAACAAATGGGCGCTTGCGGTGTAGATAAATTTATATTTTCGTCGAGCGCTGCCGTATACGGAAAGGCCGAACGCGTGCCAATAAAAGAAAACGACCGCATAGCGCCCATTAATCCTTACGGCGTTACTAAGCGAATGACAGAAAAAATACTCGAAGACCTGGCGAGCGCCGGGAAGATAAGGTATATTTCTTTGAGGTACTTTAATGCCGCGGGGGCGCATGCTTCGGGTGATATCGGTGAAAATCATGTTCCAGAGACACATTTGATACCCAATGTGCTTGCGGCCGCGAAAGGACGCTCCGGAACCGTTGAAGTTTACGGGAACGATTACCCGACTCCGGACGGGACTTGTGTGAGGGACTATATCCACGTCATGGACCTGGCTGAAGCGCATTTATTGGCGTTAAGGTATTTGTTCTCAGGTGGGGCGAGCGATGTTTTTAATTTGGGATGCGGCAGAGGCTATTCGGTAAAAGAGATAATTCTTCGCGCCGAAAAAATAACTCGAAAAAATATCCGGATAAAATTTTGCGCTAGAAGGTCCGGCGATTCGGCAAAACTTATCGCGGATAATAAAAAGATCAGTAAGGTCCTTAAGTGGCTGCCGCGGCGCGGTTTGGATGAAATAATCGCCTCCGCGTGGCGCTGGGAACTTAACAAAAAAGGGGAAAAACATGATATCTCAGCTGGAAAATAAGATAGCCAACAAAACCGCGAAATGTGCGGTCATAGGAATGGGTTATGTGGGCCTGCCTCTCGCCATGGAGTTCGCGGCGAAAGGCTATAAAGTTTACGGCGTGGATATCGCCAAGGAGAAGATCAACAATTTGAAAGCCGGCGTATCCTATATCGTCGATATCAGATCTTCGGACATAAAAAAACTGGTCACCGCCAAAAAGCTTGTTCCTACTTGGGATTTTGCCGTGCTCTCGGAGAGCGACATGATAATCGTGTGCGTTCCGACTCCGCTTGCCAAAACAAAAGAACCCGACATGTCCTTCATCATTTCCGCCGCGGACGAGATAAAAAAGCATCTTAGGTCGGGTCAGCTCATCGTGCTTGAAAGCACCACTTACCCCGGAACGACCGATGAAGTTCTTCTTTCGATGTTCGAGGAAACAGGGCTAAAAGCCGGAAAGGATTTCTTTCTGGCGTTTTCTCCCGAGAGGATTGACCCGTCGAATCCGAAGTTTGTAACAAAAAACATACCTAAGATCATGGGAGGGGTCACACCCGTTTGCACTAAGATCGCGATGAAATTCTATTCTAAAGTGATCGACCGCCTTGTTGAAGTCTCTTCGTCGAAAGTGGCGGAGATGGCGAAACTTTATGAAAATACTTTTCGCAGCGTGAACATAGCGCTCGCGAACGAATTGTGCCTTATCTGTGACAAATTGGGTGTGGACGTATGGGAAGTGATAGACGCGGCCAGCACCAAACCTTTCGGATTTATGCCGTTCTATCCGGGGCCCGGGATAGGAGGACACTGTATACCGGTGGACCCTTATTATCTTACCTGGAAGTCGCGCGTTTACGGCTTTGACCCAAGATTTATCGAGCTCGCGGCCGAAGTCAATCACGGAATGCCGGAATATGTGGTCGGCAGGATACAGGATATTTTAAATGACAGAAAAAAATCCATTAA
>JADFYD010000003.1:0-42578 GCA_015233235.1 Candidatus Omnitrophota bacterium
ATCCTGCCGTTCCGTTTTTGTGAGCCTCAAAGAGAACGACGAAACTACTAAATTAAGCGCGGGGAGATAAGTCACATGAAACTAACCGATTTGATCCAACTTGACACAATCTCAGTGGACCTGGAAGCGGACAAAAAAGAGGGTGTAATAAGCGAAATGGTTGACCTTTTAGTGAACTCCGGGAACATCAAAAAGAAAGACAGGGATGAAATACTGGAAAAGGTCAAGGAAAGAGAGCAGCTTGGTTCTACGGGAATAGGAAAAGGCATAGGTATACCGCATGCTAAAACGAGCGTAACCAAAAAGATGGTGGCTGCGATCGGCATATCAAAAAAAGGCGTGGATTTTAAGTCCCTTGACGGGGAGCCCACGTACATTTTCTTCCTATTGGCGGCTCCGGGGGATAACCCTGGTCCGCATCTTAAGGTGCTGTCCAGGATCTCAAGGCTTCTGGATGACAAATTCATACGAGAAAGACTTCGAGCGGCGAAGAACGGCAAGGAAATTTTGGGTATAATAAGGGATGAGGAACAGAAGAACACGTTAATTATTTAACGAGTTTTTGCTGCTGAGTTAGGACAGTTTTATGCAAAGATTGAAGTGGCTTTATCCTGGCATGTTCGTGAAACGGTGGATCTCGCTTTCTGTTTTCGGGATCATCATGGTTTCAATGGGCTTTGTGATGATGATCTCCGAACCGCGGTCCGGGAATAAAGCCATCGCAGGTGTCATTATCATACTTGGCATAATGGGTATGGTGTATGCCGTTAAGAGGATACTTAAGTCGTTCATGGCAGCGGTATTGCCGGAGGAGCTTGATAGCGGTCTTCTCGACAGGATATACAAAAAAAGAGTTCTTGATAAAGGGCAGAAAATAGTCGTTGTCGGCGGCGGGACGGGGCTCTCGACGCTTTTGAGCGGACTTAAGCATCACACGAGCAATTTGACCGCAATTGTAACGGTTTCCGATGATGGCGGTTCTTCCGGGAGACTGCGGGAACAATTCGATGTTCCTCCGCCGGGAGATATAAGGAACTGTTTGGTTGCGTTGTCGGATTCAGAAGATCTCTTGAGGTCGCTTTTTCAGTTTCGTTTCCAGAACGGTAAAGAGCTGGAAGGGCATAACTTCGGCAATTTGTTCATAACTGCGCTGTCTCAGATCACAGGAGATTTTGCCAAGGCCATTAAAGAATCGAGTAAGGTCCTTGCGATAAGAGGAAGAGTTTTTCCGGCCACTTTAGAGAAGATAAAACTAGTGGCGTTCAGGGAAGACGGGCGTTCTACGGTGGGAGAAAGCCGTATACGGGAAGAAAAGGGCAGCCCAATCGATAGGATGCGGCTGATCCCGGAAGATTGTGAAGCCACACCGGAAACAGTGGAAGCGATAAAGCAGGCGGACATGATAGTTTTAGGTCCGGGTAGCCTGTATTCAAGTGTTATGCCGAATCTATTGATCAAAGGTATCAGGGAAGAGATCATAAAGTCCAAGGCGTTTAAGGTGTATGTAGGCAATGTGATGACGGAAAACGGCGAAACCGACGGTTATACCATAAGCGACCACGCTAGGGCCATACTGAAACATACAGGCCCCGGGATACTGGATTTTTGCATCGCTAATATCACGCCCATACCTCAGCACCTGTATTCTAAATACAAGATGAAAGAGCAGTATCCGGTAGAGTTGGGGGCGCGGGACGTGGAATGGTTCAGACAGGAAAAAATAACGCTTATCAAAGCGCATATCGCGAGTATGGAAGAATTTGTCAGGCATGACCCGGTAAAATTGGCTAATGCCGTAGTGGATGTGTTTAATATTACGGGAAGATAATATGGTCATAAAAAAAGAAGTCACTATCAAGAATAAGTCCGGCCTTCATGCCAGACCGGCCGCGCTTTTTGTCCAGGCGGCGAATAAGTTCACGAGCGGGATACTCATAATAAAAGACGATCAGCAGGTCAACGGTAAATCCATTATGGGGATATTGATGCTTGCCGCGGAGAAAGGTTCTAAAATAACAATCGTGGCGGAAGGCGACGACGCCTTGAGGGCGGCAGAGGAACTATCGGCCATATTGGCCGGGGACATAGACACACTGGGTATGACTGCTAAGACCGTATAAGCGACAAAATTTAGCGTACGTTTAAAGGGTAGAGTTATGGACAAAAAAACCGTAAAAAAACAATTGCAGCTTAAAGGTATACCGGCGGCGCCCGGGATAGTGATAGGCAAGGCGTTTATTTTTGGCGGGAACGATCTTGTACCCATCGAAAGAAAAATAGCCGACAAGGATATCCCCAGGGAAATAGAAAAATATAACAGTGTTATCCTTAAGACAAAGAAGGAAATACTTGAGATAGAGAAGAAAATTTCCGAGGAGTTGGGCGTAGAACACGGCAAGATCTTCAGCGCGCATCTATTGGTTTTGGAAGATCCGGTTTTGATAGAAGAAGTGATAGCGCGTTTGAAAAAGCAGAAAAAGAACATCGAGATCATCTTTCATGAGGTGCTGAATAAATACATCGACGTTTTGTCGGAGGCGAAAGACGAATATTTGAGGGACAGGATATCCGATATCATTGACGTCGGCAACAGGATCTTGCGCAATCTCATGGGCGCAGAAGGCAAAGGGCTTGATAGTCTGTCGGAGGAATCCGTCGTTATCGCGTATGACCTTTCCCCGTCAGATACAGCCATGATGCACCGCGGGAAAGTACTGGGCTTCGCCACCGATATCGGCGGCAGGACGTCCCACACCGCGATCATGGCCAAATCTCTCGAAATACCGGCTGTTGTCGGTCTTGAAAACGTTACCGATGCCGTGCAGGACGGAGACACGATCATCGTTGACGGTAACCACGGCATAGTCATAGTGAACCCCACAAAAGCTTTCCTGGCGAAATACCAGAAAGATAAGAAAAAATATGATCACATGGAAGAGGGACTGATAGAACTAAAGTTCCTGCCGAGCGAGACCAAAGACGGGAAAAAAATAAAACTTGCGGCTAATATAGAACTTGCCGAGGACGTTTCAAGCGTTCTTTTTCACGGCGCCGAAGGGATCGGCCTCTACAGGACCGAATATCTCTTCATGAATAGGAACACTCTTCCCAGCGAAGAGGAACAGTTCAAAGCTTATAAACTTGTCGCGCAAAGGATGAAACCCAGCTATGTAACCATACGCACGCTTGACGTCGGCGGGGATAAATTTTTGTCGCAGCTGGATGTCCCAAGAGAAATGAACCCCTTTTTAGGGTGGAGAGCGATACGTTTTTGTCTGGCGAGGCCCGATATTTTCAAAACACAGTTCAGGGCTATTTTGCGTGCGTCAGCTTTCGGAAAAATACGCCTGATGTATCCCATGATCTCGGGTGTAGGCGAGTTTGTGCAGGCCGGGGCTATACTCGAAGAGACAAAAAAAGAGCTCAGGAAGAAGCAGATATCGTTCGATGAAAATATCGAGGTCGGGGCCATGATAGAGGTTCCCTCGGCGGCTCTTACGAGCGGCATAATAGCGAGGGAAGCCGATTTCTTCTCAATAGGCACGAATGATCTGATACAATATTCCCTCGCGATAGACAGAGTGAACGAGAAGATCGCTTATTTGTACGAGCCCGCGCACCCGGCCATACTGAACCTTATAAAAACGGTAATTGACAATGGACACAAAGAGGGTATTTCGGTCGGTCTTTGCGGTGAAATGGGTAGCGATATAACTTTGACGATAGTGCTTCTGGGACTAGGGCTTGACGAACTTAGTGTTTCACCGATCGCCATACCGGAGATAAAGAAAGTTATTCGTTCCGTCAATTTCAGTGTCGCCAGGCAAATAGCCGACGAAATAATAAGAATGTCGACGGGTGAAGAGATACATAAATTCGCGACAAATAAGATGAAAGAGCTTGTGCCAGAGATAGCGACGGAGCTGGGGATCGAGTAATATGTGCAGAAAGTCGTAAGTCGAAAA
This sequence comes from Candidatus Omnitrophota bacterium, assembly GCA_015233235.1. GTDB lineage: Bacteria > Omnitrophota > Gorgyraeia > Tantalellales > Tantalellaceae > JADFYD01. Next base: position 3,966 of record JADFYD010000003.1, read on the forward strand.
TCTATTAAATAAAGGTGATTAGATGAAAGGACTGATACTTGCTGGCGGATACGGTACGAGGTTATATCCCCTGACTATCGACATTCCTAAGCCTCTCTTGGAAGTTGCGGGGAAAAGCATACTTACCAGGCTTTTAGAAAAATTGGAACAGGTTCCTTCGTGCAATGAGATATACATCGTCACTAACGCGAAATTTTATGAAAAGCTCGAATCGTGGAGAATTAAGAGCAAATTTCGCTTTCCGGTGTCGATAGTGAACGATATGACTACTTCTAACGATGACAGATTAGGCGCGATAGGGGACATAAATCTTGTTCTAGGGGCGAAAAAACCTCATGAGGATATTGTGATCATGGCGGGGGACAATCTTTTTGAATTCGATATCAGGGATTTTGTAAAATTTTCCGAAGAGAAAAAGGGCCTTTCTGTGGCCTTATTCGACGTTTCAGATAAAGAGCTTGCCAAACGATACGGTATCGTTTCCGTGGATAAAAATTCGAAAATAACTAATTTTCAGGAAAAGCCCGCTTTACCGCAATCCACGCTCGCCTCGACCGGCATTTATTACCTGCCTGGGAGCAAGATCACCAGAATAGGCGAGTACATGAAAACGAGTAATTCCAAGGACGCTCCCGGCAATTTCGTCAGATGGATGTCTGAGACCGAAGGCGCTTTTGGGTTTGTTTTTACCCAAGGCTGGTACGATATCGGGGACATTCTCTCTTATGAAAGGGCGAATGCCGAGTATAAAACAAAAAAAATATAACGCGGGCGTTTTAATCTAAACTAAACAAGGAGAAAGGACTAACATGAAAGAGAAATATCTATTCACATCAGAAAGCGTTACAGAAGGGCACCCCGACAAAGTTTGTGACCAGGTGTCAGATGCGATACTTGATGAGATCTTGAAAGAAGACCCTTCGGGGAGAGTTGCCTGTGAAACGCTTGTTGCCACAGGATTCGTTATGGTCGCGGGAGAGGTCACCACTACTTGTTATATAGACATCCCGAAAGTTGTTAGACGCACCTTAAAAGAGATAGGCTATGTTTCTCCGGAGTTTGGTTTTGACTACGCGACATGCGGTGTGCTTACATCCATCCATGAGCAGTCTCCGGATATCGCTATGGGAGTGGATACGGGCGGAGCCGGTGACCAGGGGATGATGTTCGGTTACGCTACCAACGAAACGAAAGAACTTATGCCCATGCCGATCACTCTGGCCCATGCTTTGACACGCAGACTGGCGAGGGTGCGTAAAGACGGCATATTGGAATACTTGAGGCCTGATGGCAAAAGCCAGGTAACTGTTGAATATGTGCACGGAAAGCCCGTAAGGATATCGGCCATAGTCGTGAGCGCGCATCACGATAAAAAAGTGAAAATGGCGCAGATCCAGGCGGACATCAAACAACTGGTTATCGCTAAAGCCATACCGAAAAACCTTATGGACAAGAACACGAAAATATTTATTAATCCGACGGGACGTTTTGAGATCGGCGGGCCTCAGGGCGATACGGGTGTTACCGGCAGAAAAATCATAGTTGACACATACGGCGGCGTGGGGTCGCATGGCGGCGGGGCGTTTAGCGGAAAGGACCCTTCGAAGGTTGACAGGTCCGCTTCATATATGGCCCGGTACGTCGCGAAAAATATCGTTTATGCGGGCCTCGCGGACAAGTGTGAAATACAGATTGCCTACGCGATCGGCGTGGCTGAACCCGTCAGCGTAATGGTGAACACTTTCGGCACAGGCAAAGTAGCGGAAGAAAGAATTGTTAAGGCTGTCACCGAAAAATTTGATCTTACTCCCGGCGGGATAATTAACAAACTTAAACTCCGCAGGGCTATATATCGGAATACCGCCGCTTACGGGCATTTCGGAAGGCAGGAAGAAGGCTTCACATGGGAGAATGTCGATATGGCTGATGTGCTTCGTAAGAGCGTGAAGTGATATGGTTCAGAGTTCAGAGTTCAAAGTTCAGAGTAGAGAGAACAAATAAATGTGTAAATCAGAAGGGAGAGAATATGCCGATGAAGAGTGACATAAAAAATATTAAACTGGCCAAGGGCGGGAAGTTGCGCATCGAATGGGCCGCCAATAATATGCCTGTAGTTAAAATGATAACAAAAAGGTTCGCCAAGGAAAAACCACTGAAGGGAGTTAAGTTGGGCGCTTGCCTGCACGTTACAACGGAAACAGCGAACCTGGCAATAGCTCTAAAAGTTGGCGGTGCGGATGTGAAGCTTTGCGCTTCTAACCCGTTGAGTACGCAGGATGATGTAGCGGCGTCTTTGGTCGCGGATTACGGTATTCCCGTATTTGCCATCAAAGGTGAGAACAATAAAGTTTATTACAGCCACCTCAATGAAGTACTTGATATGAAGCCGCATATTACAATGGACGATGGCGCTGATCTTGTTTCGGAAATACACTCAAAGAGAAGAGCACTTATAGCCAACATTATCGGCGGAACGGAAGAAACGACTACCGGCGTGATAAGGTTGAAAAGTCTCGAAAATAAAAAACTTCTGGCTTTTCCGATAATCGCCGTCAACGATGCGTTGACGAAACACTTATTCGATAACCGTTACGGTACCGGGCAATCGACCATTGACGGTATCATAAGGGCAACTAACCATCTGCTCGCGGGGAGCACCGTGGTTGTCGCCGGATACGGCTGGTGCGGCAGGGGTGTGGCGATGAGGGCCCGCGGTATGGGAGCAAAGGTTGTTGTGACTGAGATCAACGAGATGAAAGCCTTGGAAGCGGTCATGGATGGTTTTGATGTTATGCCCATGAAAGAAGCAGCCAAACGCGGAAATGTTTTTGTTACGCTTACCGGAAATATCAACGTTATCAGACTTGAGCATTTTATCGCCATGAAAGACGGCGCGATAGTGGCTAATTCCGGACATTTCAATGTTGAGATCGACATACCCGCTCTCAAAAAAGCTTCGAGAGCCGTAAGGACGATAAGGCCTTTTGTGGAGGAGTATACTCTCAGAAAGGGAGGCAAAAAAATTATTTTGCTTGGAGAGGGAAGGCTTGTTAACCTTGCCGCTGCGGAAGGGCATCCCGCCATGGTCATGGATATGAGTTTTGCCGATCAGTCGCTTTCCGCAGAATATCTGGTCAAAAACGCGAAAAAGCTTGAGAAAAAAGTTTATGCCGTTCCGGAACACCTGGATAGAAATATCTCAGAGCTTAAACTCGCGTCAATGGGTATTGCGATAGATGCTCTTACCCCGGAACAAAAGAAGTATTTGTCCAGTTGGCAGATCGGGACTTAGGTTTTATGAGAACGTTTGACAGATATATACTGAAAGAGTTGGCGGGACCTTTCTTTTCTTCTCTTTTGGTATCTTCCCTTATTCTTGCAGCCGGCAATATTATTCAGACGATCGATATGATCATCAACAAAGGCGTAGAGCCGATGTATGTCATTAAGATCTTCCTGTATTTCCTGCCGTATGTGCTTATTTTCACTATACCCATTTCGGTGCTTTCGGCTGTTTTATTAGGTTTCGGAAGGCTCTCCGGCGATAACGAAGTGACGGCGATCAGGACCAGCGGCACAAGCTTGAAGAACATTCTGGTCCCGGTCATCGTTTGCGGTTTTGTGATCAGCCTTCTGAATATTCCCCTCAACGATAAGATCCTTCCGCAGTCCGAATATGGAGCCAGAAAACTGCTACGCCGGATGACTGTGAAACATCCCGCGGCGCTTTTAGAACCCGGTGTTTTTATAAAAGGCTTCAAGGATTATGTGGTTTTCGTACACGGCGTATCCGGCAATAAACTTTCGGATATACGCATTTATAAGCCTTCCGAGGGTGAGGGCCCGACAAGAACGGTGATCGCCAGGAAAGGGGAGATAATATCCATACCGGATAGGAATAGCATAAAACTGAGGTTGGAAAACGGTAGCGCGGATGAGATCGACCCGAAAAAACCGGAAGAATTTTATAAAGTCGCTTTCGCGGAATATCAGATGACACTTTCGCTGGATGACGCTCCTGGAACTAAGACGATCGACAAAAAAACCCGGGAAAAAAGCGTAAAAGAGCTGTTATCCGAGATAAAGACCATGAAAGGCATGGAAGGAGCGGATGTCCCGCTAAAAATAGAATTGCATAAGAAATTCGCCCTGGCGTTCTCGAACCTTGTCTTTGTTCTGGTAGGCATACCGCTCGCCATAAAAACACATCGCCGTGAAAAATTCATAGGTTTTGGTTTTGCTATGGGACTTTTCCTTCTCTACTGGGGAATAATGCTGACGGGGATAGCTTTTGCCATACGTTCGGTTGTTGCGCCATGGCTGGGCGTGTGGTCGGCGAACATAATACTTGTATGTTTCGCGGCAGTGTTGTATCGAAAATTCATTTTAGAGTGATATTATGCGAATATTGCAAAAATCGGTATTTTGGGAATATTTCACCGCTTTTATATTTTCGGCGATGCTCCTCATAGTTCTTGGCATCATCGGCGATGTTTTGGGTTTTCTGGACGATATTTTTAAGAACAATATCCCGCTTGCCAGTGTTTTCAGCTTCTACCTGAATTTTTTGCCGTTTGCTTTTGTGAATATGGTACCGTTCGCGTGTCTTCTGGCTGGCGTGTTCGTTTTTAGTAACCTCAGCAAAAATCATGAAGTGGTGGCTATTATCACTAACGGCATAAGCATTTGGTCGGTGGTCAGGCCCATCATGTTCCTGACCTTTATCATATGCCTGGTAACTTTTATTGTGAACGAAAAAGTCGTACCGTCCACGCTGGATAAAGCCGAACAGATAAAACATCAGGAACTGGAATCGGTGAAATACAAAGCTTCAAAGACCGTAATACGCAATTTTTCCATTTACGGCGAGGGGGATCTCCTTATTTTCGCGAAAAAATATTATCCTTACGAAAATAAATTGGAAGACGTTATCATATACAAACAAAATGAGCAACAGGTCGTGACATCTAAGATAAACGCGAGAATTTCAGAATGGAACAGGAAGGGGCATTTTTGGATGGCTTTCGATTGTCTGGTATTCAACCTTGACGAGAACGGCAAATTCGTTGGGGAACCTCAAACTCTGAAAACCATGAAATTACCGGTCAAGGAAACCCCGCTCGAATTTCTTAGGGGCAAACATGACCCGAAACTCATGAACTACGCGGACTTGAAAAGATACATCATGCTTTTAAGCAAGAATTCCCCTTCTTCCGCAACGCGGCTTATTGTGGACCTGAACTATAAAATAGCTTTCCCCTTTACGGCCCTTGTTACGGTTATGATGGGCATACCTTTTTGCATTTCAGTGGGCAGAGTGAACACGCTTGTCGGAATGGCAAAAGGCATAGTCTGCGCTTTTACGTATGTTCCCGTCATGGCGGTATGCCTCGCGTTGGGTAAAAGCGGGGTCTTGAACCCGTATCTCGCGTCCTGGCTTGCCATGGCGGTTTTCGGTCTCGCCGGTATAATACTCATCAGCCGTGTAAGTTAAGTTATTTGGTCTCTTCGGAAAGTTTTTGCGAGCGTTAAACCGTATACTTTTGTGGCGCCGTTCGTGATGAGCGTTTCGGCGCATGCTTCAAGGGTTGAGCCAGTGGTTATGACGTCATCCACGAGAAGTATGCTTTTGCCGTCGATGGCACTTCTATCCGGTATTCCAAAACTTCTTTTTAGGTTTTCCATTCTTTCTTTTTTGTTGAGGTACTTTTGGGAGTGTGTGTGCCTTGTCTTTATTAAAACTCCGGCAAGAAGCGGCTGTTTAATGATCTCCCGCACTATCCGGGCGAGTATTTCTGCCTGATTAAACCCTCTCTCGAGTAATTGCGCTCGTGAAATAGGGATAGGAACTATCGCGTCAAAATGCTCAAAGGCCAACGGATGGGCGTCGAGGTTTTGAGTTATAATATGTTCGAAAAAATAGCGGATGGATGCTTTATTTCGATCCTTCATCTGCAGCACATATTTTTTTATGGGATTCTCATATGGGCAGCATGAACGCACGCTTTCCAGGTTTTCCAAACCTCGTGTTTCGATAAAAGTTCTAAAGTCTATTTTCTCCACGCATCCGGCGCAGATGGGGAACGGATTGTCATAAACCGACATTCCGCAACCTCCGCATCTTGATGGAAGAATGAAATTTAGCAATTGAGCGACTGTCATGCTACCTCCATTGTACTTTGAACTCTGAACTTTGAACTAAACCCCCTACTTATATAGACAAAAAAACCGCCCTGTTTCGTTCAAAAAATCTGCAAAAAACTCAAAATACCTTTGCATTTGAAGTTCAATGGGTTAGAATTATAACTGCAAGTGTGGAGGCTACATATCATGAAAGAAAAAACGGCGAAAGATCTTTCCCTTTTTGTGCTGAGGCTGGGGTTGGGGGCTATTTTTCTGGCCCATGGGGCGCAGAATCTTTTTGGTATGTTCGGAGGCGTGGGGATAGAGGGCACCACCAAAATGATGGAAAGCTTGGGTTTTTCTTATCCCTACTATTCCGCTATCGTGTGGTCTTGCGCGGAATTTTTCGGCGGAATGTTTCTTATTATGGGATTTTTCGCCAGAATATCGGCGATTCTTATCGCAGCCCTTCTCGTAGTCAGCATATATAAAATAAATTTTTCCAACGGGTTTTTTATACAGAACGGAGGTTATGAATTTGATCTTCTTATGATCATAGGTTGCGCCCAGATCGCCTTCATGGGCGGAGGCAACTGGTCGCTTTGGGATCTATAACCCGGGTACGCAAGAGACAGAGGACACAAAATGACGGATAAGACCGATACACGAAGGATTTTCGGCGCGAAAGTGATCATTGGCGTTTTAGCGGCGCTTGTTCTTGTCATAGGGGTTTTGGCCGCTTTTGTACTGCCCGAAAGAACGACCCCGATACTCATGTACCACTCGATCTCGGGATTCGGGAACGCATCAACCACCGTGTCTCCCGAAAACTTCAAAAAGCAGATGGAATTCCTGTATTATCACGATTACAGGGTCATATCCCTGGAGAGCCTTGTGGCGGAGATAAAAAAAGGACACAGGTACCTGCCGAAGGTGGTCGTGATAACCTTCGACGACGGATACGAGGATAATTTTACCAATGCTTTTCCCGTGCTGGCGAAATACAACATGCCGGCCACGATATTCATCATAACGGGTTTTGTCGGTACCGATAATGCCGCTCTTGAATGGGATCCGGATAGACAATTCAATGTCCGTAAAAGATATCTGACATGGGAACAGGTCTCACTGATGCACAGGAACGGCCTTACGTTCGGGGCGCATTCGCGGGAGCATGCGTATCTTCCGTCCATTACCGACGACAAAAAACTTCTGCAGGAAATATTAGGGCCCAAAGCCGACATCAAACTAAAAGTGGGGCTGGACGCGGAATTTTTCTGTTATCCGCTGGGAGGATTTACCGAGAAGGTAAAAAAAGCCGTTAAAGGCGCAGGGTACACGGCGGCTTTTACCACTAACCGTGGGTATGACCGCACCAATGCGGACCTATATGAACTTAAACGGATAAAAGTGACTAATTCCGACATGAATAGTCCGTTGCATTTCAGGGCGAAGCTGTCAGGTTTTTATAATTTATTTCGCAGTTCAAAAAAAGGGTCCTAGGAGACGTATATGGAAGGAACGCTGAAAATAGATACGCGTTTTTTGGAAGGTTTCGTTTCGCAAAAAGATCTCGGTGATATTTCTCCGCTTTTGAACGACGCGGAAAAACTTCTCGCCGGCGGCAAGGGGCCGGGCAGCGATTTTCTGGGGTGGATGGACCTTCCGGAAAGGCTTTCGGATCGGGAAATAACCGGCGTAGAGAACTCCGCGAAAAGATTGTCGGGCCAGTCGGACGTTATCGTCGTGATCGGCATCGGCGGATCATATCTGGGAGCTAAAGCCGTGACGGAAATGCTTCTGCCGGATTTCAAGGATAAAAAAATAGTATTCGCCGGACACCAGATCTCCGGTGAGTATCACAGGGATCTTTTGGATTATCTTAAAGACAGGGAAGTCAGCGTCAATGTGATATCAAAATCCGGAACGACGACAGAACCGGCGATAGCCTTCAGGGCCATTATGGACCTCATGAAGAAAAAGTACGGCGAAAATGGGATAAAGGACAGAATCGTTTGTACCACCGACAGATCAAAAGGCGCCTTGAGATCGCTCGCCTCCGAGAAGGGCTTTGAAACTTTCATTGTTCCCGATGATGTGGGTGGGCGTTTTTCAGTGCTTACGCCTGTAGGGCTTTTGCCTATAGCGTGTGCCGGAATAAATATAAAGGATCTCGTGGCGGGTGCCAGGGAGATGCGCCAATTAGTTTCGTCCGGCCGTGTCGACGGAAATTTGAGCGCCGAATACGCCGCTGTGAGAAATATCCTTTACAGGAAAGGTAAAAAAATAGAGATCATGTCGAATTTTGACCCGAAAATGCATTTTGTCTCAGAGTGGTGGAAACAGCTTTACGGCGAAAGCGAAGGTAAAAATAAAAAGGGTATATTCCCGGCGGCATGTGATTTCACGACCGATCTGCATTCCATGGGACAATGGATACAGGACGGAGAAAGGGATATTTTTGAGACATTTTTGATCGAAGAGGTCGAGGATAAAGCGCTTGCCGTCCCATCCGACGCGGATGACCTTGATGGCCTGAATTATCTGGCGGGTAAACAGTTTTCTTTTATCAATAAAAAGGCTTACTTGGCCACGGCCGAAGCCCATTTTGAGGGAGGCGTCCCTAATATCTCGATCTTATTCCCGGAAAAAAGCGCTTTTTTTGCCGGAGAGCTCATATATTTCTTTGAAAAGGCCGTCGCGCTTTCGGCATACGCGCTCGGGTCAAACCCGTTCGATCAGCCCGGGGTAGAGTCTTACAAGAAAAAAATGTTCAAACTTTTAGGGAAGGGTCTGTCATAAGTTCATCTATCGTAAAACTTATTATTCTCGCAGTAATAGGCTCGGCGCTGGTCGAGTTGAAACTCATGGACAAGCATTTTGTCGACAAACTCGGCAAACTGCTGGTGGTTCTTATCTTCCCGTGCCTCATTGCCCACAGGATAACTTCATCTTTCAGTTTTACCGAGCTTTATTACTGGTGGGCACTGCCGATAGCGGCTGTTGCTTTTTCGGCGCTGGGTTTATTGTTAGGTTTTTTGTTTTATGGTTTCAGTAAGGACAAAGAAGGGAAAAGGGAATTTTTATGCGCCGCGGCTTTCCAGAACTGCGGGTACCTTCCGATGAGCGTAATTTTTTTTATGTTCGACGGAGCGGTGCGCGACAAATTCCTCATTATGGTGTTTTTGTATATAATCGGGTTTGACCTTATCATGTGGTCGTTCGTGCCGATATTTCTGTCCGGCGGAACAAAATTGAAAGAAGGTTTTAAAAATATATTCAGTCCGCCTGTCGTGGTCACTATTGTTTCACTTTTATGGGTATTCTTTTTCGGGAAAGGGCATGTGCCGGATATCGTTATGGACCCCGTCGCGAAGATAGGCGACACCGCCTTTCCCTTGGTTATGATAGTACTCGGAGCTTACCTGTCTATTTACAGAGGACATCTTCCGGAAAAGAAAACAGACGTGTTCCTGGTTTTGGTCGTGAGGTTCTTAGCTTTTCCGGCGCTGGTCTTGCTGGCGATGAAAGTTTTTCCGATGGACGCACATTTGAGGTTTTTTTTGTTCCTTCAGTCGATCATGCCGGTCGCCGTATCGCTTATCATCATCGGCGCATATACCAACGCGCGCAACAGGTTTTTGAGCAGCGTTATATTCTATTCGCATCTGCTGGGGATATTTCTGATCCCCTTGTGGCTGGAGATCTTTAAGTGCGCATTTAAGATGAAATAAAGGAGAAATATGGCCAAAAAAAAACTTAAACCGAAGGAACTTAAGAATGTCTGTGACCCGTCGGTTTTTAAGTTCAAGACCACCGAGAATTTCAATTTTGGCGTTGAGCCTTTGCATCAGGAACGGGGTGTGAGTTCTATCGATTTCGGGCTGGATATAAAATCGAAAGGCTTCAATGTTTTCGTATCGGGTCCTTCCGGTACCGGCAGAAATACGCAGGTAAAGAAAGCTGTATACCGCCTGGCTGAAAAACAGAAAACCCCCGATGACTGGGTGTATGTGTACAATTTTATACACGAGGACGAACCGATCGCGGTCAGCCTTCCGTCCGGCATGGGAAAAGTGTTCAGGCGTGACATGGAGGAGCTGATATCGGAACTTAAGAACGATATACCTAAAGCTTTTGAAAGCGACGATTATGAAAAAAGGAAACACGCGCTCTTGAAAGACTACAAGATGAAAAGGGACCGTGTCCTTCAGGATGTCGAGGATATCGCGTTCAAAAAAGGTTTTGTGCTTAAGCAGACCGCGACAGGGGTCATCCTTGTGCCTAGGATAAAAGACAGAGCGATGACCAACGAGGAGTTTGAGGACCTTCCGGCGGCCGAAAGCGAAAGAATAGAAAAGAAAAAACATAACCTTCACATACAGATCGACCAGGTGCTCGCGGAAATAAGGGCAATGGAGAAGGACATTAAGGTGAAAGTTAAAGAACTTGAGAAGGCAGTCACTCTTTTTTCGGTCAAGCATACCATCGATGAACTGCGCAAAAAATACAGATTTTCCGGTGATGTGCTCTTGCACCTGAATCGTGTGCAGGAAGATATCCTTTCCAACATAGACGTGTTCAAGCCCGAAGAAGAAGCGCCGATGCTGCCGGTACTGGGGGCAAAACCCGCTCAGAGGGAAGATACTTTCAAGAAATATAAAGTGAACCTTCTTGTCGACCGGAGCTTTTCGGAAGGCGCGCCCGTGGTAATAGAGTCGAACCCGACTTATTATAATCTGGTCGGCAGGATAGAGTACGTCGCCCAGTTCGGTGCGATGACCACCGATTTTACCATGATCGCTTCCGGGTCGCTTCACAAAGCGAATGGCGGATACCTGATTCTTCAGGCTGCGGATGTTATGACATCATTTATGGCGTGGGATGCGCTGAAAAGAGTGATACGCAATCACCAAATAAAGGTCGAGGACATAAACGAACAGTTCCGCCTTATCTCTACGACGAGCCTGAAGCCCCGTCCCATACCGTGCGATATCAAGATCATCATGGTCGGTCCCGCATGGATGTACCGGCTGCTCTACATGTATGATGACGATTTTAAGAAAATGTTCAAGGTAAAGGCCGATTTTGAGAATGAGATCGACCGGACGAGCGAGAAAATAATGAAGTACGCGGCGTTCATAAAGGTCAGGTGCGACGAGGAAAAATTGAGGCATTTTGAAAAAAAGGCGGTCGCGCGCATTGTCGATTACGGTTCGCGGTTGGTCGATGATCAAAACAAACTGAGCGCCCGCTTCATGCCAGTTGCGGATATTCTGCGCGAGGCCGACTATTGGGCCGAAAAAGAGGGCGCGAAATACGTCAGATACGAACATGTGGAAAAAGCTCTGAAGGAAAAGGTGTACCGCTCGGACCTTGTGGACCAGAAAATAACCGAGCTTATCGAAGAGAACGTGATAATGATAGATGTGGAAGGTGCCGCGGTGGGACAGATTAACGGTTTGGCCGTATACAATATGGGCGATTTTTCTTTCGGTAAGCCATCGAGAATAACCGTATCAAGTTTCATGGGAAAATCCGGTGTTATCGATATCGAACGGCAGGTTAAATTGGGCGGGAGCCTCCATTCTAAAGGCGTACTGATCCTCGGAGGGTATATGGGTGAAAAATACGCGCAGGAATATCCCTTATCCCTGAGCGCGCATATTTGTTTTGAACAAACCTACGACGGCGTTGACGGGGACTCCGCCTCAAGTACCGAAGCGTACTGTTTGATCTCTTCGCTCGCGGGTGTTCCGCTCAATCAGGGCATTGCCGTGACAGGTTCGATGAATCAGCACGGCGGCATACAGCCCATAGGCGGAGTTAACGAAAAGATAGAGGGATTTTACCATGTTTGCAAGGTAAAAGGTCTTACCGGGAAACAGGGAGTTATAATACCGTATCAAAATACCAGGCATCTGATGCTTAAAGATGAAGTGGTCGAAGCAGTGAAGGACGGTAAATTCCATATTTGGTCGGTTTCGACGGTGGATGAGGGCATTGAAATACTGACAAGTAAAAAAGCCGGAACAAAAGGGAAGAACGGTAAATACCCCAAAGGCAGTATTAACTATCTGGTGAGCAAAAAATTGCAGGCATATGCCGAGTATGAGTCAAAATCAAAAAAAACTAAAAAGTAAAAAAATAAAAAGCGGAGAATAAAAAATGGCGGGCAAAGATTATTATGGGGTGCTTGGGGTAGCGGAAAGCGCGAGTGAGGACGAAATTAAGAAGGCGTATAGAAAATTAGCGCTTAAGTACCATCCGGATAAAAATCCCGGCGATAAGAAAGCCGAGGAGCAGTTCAAAAAAATATCCGAAGCGTATTACACGCTGGGGGAGGCGCGCCGGCGCAAGGAATATGATAATCTGAGGAAAATGGGGGCTTATACAGATGATTATTCCGAGTCTCACGGTTTTGATCCTTCAGATTTCTTCAGCAATTTTTCACGGGGCGGAGGAAAAAGCCGCGCGTCAAGTCACGATTTCAGCGATATTTTTGCCGAAATTTTCGGTAATGCCAACTTTGGTAACGCAGCGAGGGGCGGGGCAAGAAGCTATTACTATTCGCCGGGTGATTCCGGCGAGGGAGAACCGTATGAACAGGAAGAAAAAGAAGTGGATACGGATGTAACTGCCATGCTGCCTATCCCCGGTGCGATCGCCAATAAGGGCGGCGAAGCGAAATTCAAATTATCCGGGGGCAGTACGATCAAATTGAAAGTTCCGGCGGACACGAAAGACGGAAGAAAATTCAGGTTAAGGGGCCAGGGTAAAAAGTGTCCCTGTTGCGGGCATAACGGGGATCTCATAGTAACGATCAAGGTAAAGGGCTAAAGTGGTTACGTTAGTTGTTGACGCATATAACGCGATATATGCCATTCCGGAGATCAGAGCTCTTCTTAAGGACAACCTCAAAAAAGCCAGAGATAAGGTCACCGCTCTCAGCAAAGAGTATGCACGCTCAAGCGGGTATATCAGCCACGTGAAAGTTGTTTTCGACGGCGATGATAGGTATGCCTGGCTGAACAAGTATAGTAACAGCGATGGCACACAAATTTTCTCCGGCACGGACAAGGGGGACCGCACTATCATAGAGGCGGTGCGCATTTGTTCATCGAAAGGAAGGGTCGTGTTGGCGTCCAATGACAATTATGTACGCAATAACGCCAGAGGATATGGCGCGACGGTCATCAATTCCGAAGAATTGATCAAGACCGTTACGAAAAAGTCTATCCGGGAAAAACAGGACGAAAAAGAATATAATAACGGCGTATATAAAGCTATCACCGATATGTATAGAAAGAAACTTTTCGGGGAAGACAAAGCATGATGAATAAAACGATATCCGGCGATCCGATACGAACGATAATAGAGTCAAAGATCATGCTGGCGCCGATGTCGGGTATTACCGACGCCCCGTTCAGGATAATCGCCAGAAAATACGGATGCCGTTTTGCCTTCACCGAAATGATAGACGTGAGCGCGGTCTATTTTAAAAGCCGCAGAAATGCCCGCATGGTCGATTGGTCGAATGAAGATACCCCGCTTGCCATACAAATAGTCGGACAGGATATCGAAAAGATCTTATACGCGGCGAATTACGCGGAAGAGAAAGGCTATAGCCTGATAGATTTTAACGCGGCATGTCCCGCGCGTAAGGTCGTGAAAGGAGGTAAAGGTTCGGCATTGATGAGGGAAACACTTCGGTTCGCTAAGATAATCGAGACGCTCGCCGGCAGGGTAAAAGTCCCGATCACGGTGAAGATACGCAGCGGATGGGACGATCTTGACAAGAACTATCTTCAAGTGGCGAAAATAGCGGAATCATCCGGCGCTAAGGCCGTTTCAATACACCCCAGAACAAAAGAACAAATGTATAAAGGTAAGCCGGACTATAGCGTGATCAGGGAAATAAAGGAGAACCTGAAAATACCTGTATTCGGAAGCGGTAATATTTTTAGCTCCTTGGACGTTGAGAACATCATTAAGGAAACCGGATGTGACGCTGTTCACATCGCACGCGGCGCACTGGGAAAACCGTGGATATTTGAGGACACATATAATTATTTTAAGACGGGAGAAGCCCCGCGCAAAAGGACGTTTGACGAGATAAAAAAAGCCATGGGTGAACACATGGCGCTCAACCTGCGTTACAACGGTATCTTCAGGAATAAGTGCTCGAGGGCATACAAGAACATCGCCTGGTATCTTAAGGGGTACAAGAATCTCGATGAAGTCATGAAAGCGTACATAAAAATTGATTCCGAGGAAACTTTCGCCGAGTTTTTGCGGCAGCTTAGGATAGATGAAAACAATCGGTTGCGATTTGATGATGGGCGGGTTTAACGGCATATTCTGCGCGCCTTGGTCGGCAGCCGAGTCCATTATTATCAAGCAGGAGAAGATCTTCGCTGTAGAGTATGTTAATAAAGGCCTCGGCGCCGACTCTGCGGTGCTCGAATATGCCGTTAAACCCGCGCTTTTGATGCGCTTCTGAAAAATATTTGGAGAAAATATATGAAAAAAATCATATTAGCGTCGGCGTCGAAGAGACGTTCCGAGATACTCAAAAGTTGCGGGATCGCACATGAATGTGTAGTGAGCCATGTCAAAGAGATAGAATCGGGTAATCTGACAGTTAGAAAAATAGTCCTCAAGAATGCCGTCATGAAAGCCGAAAAAGTGTGCGAGCTCAGCCGGAAAGAAGTAATTATTTCAGCCGATACTCTGGTCGTTTCGGGCGGTAAAATAATCGGCAAACCCCGCGATGCGAAGCACGCCAAGAAAATGCTATTGGGTTTTTCAGGAAGATCAATAAAGGTTTATACCGGTATGTGTGTGATAAACGCTCTTACCGGCAAGAAAGCGCAAGCGGTTGACGTAAGCGGTATTAAAGTCATAAAAATGGATGAAAAATTTGTCGCGGAAGTATTCGCGCACCTTGGACCGTATGACAAGGCCGGAGGGTTCTCCATAGAGGGCGTAGGATCGATGATCTTTGATGATGTCACCGGCTCTTACTTCAACATTCTCGGCCTTTCCATGATGAAATTACGGGAACTGTTTGAGCGTGTCGGGCTGGATATTCTGGATTTTGTGAAATTGTGAAAAAACATTATACGATTCCATTATTTGTCCTCCATAAGGGATGTCCGCATAAATGCGTGTACTGCGATCAGCGGGCTATTACGTCGCAGGAAGGTATTTCGCCTGAGGATGTTAAGCCTATTGTCGAGAAACACCTTGCGACCATTAACAGGGACGGCGCGGTCATCGAGGCCGGGTTTTTCGGCGGGACTTTTACGGCGCTGGATAAAACGGTGCAAACAAAGTTTCTTGAGCCGCTGCAGGAATTCATGGCCAATAACAGTATCTCCGGCATCAGACTTTCAACCAGGCCGGATTGCATTAGCGAAGATGTTTTAACTTTTTTGAAAGGATATGGCGTTAAAACCATAGAACTTGGGGTCCAATCCATGTCAGATACGGTTCTGGCTGCCGTTAAGCGAGGGTACACCGCAGAGGATGTTCGTCGTTCTTCTGAATCGATCGTTCGGCGCGGATTCACTCTTGTGCATCAGATGATGGTGGGTTTGCCGGAAAGCACTTTTGATGACGAATATTGCACGGTAAAAGAGGCCGCACTGCTTGGCGCGGGTGAAATAAGAATATACCCGACGATCGTGGTTAAAAACACGGAACTGGCCAAATCTTGGGAGGAGGGCAAATATCACCCTTTACCGGAAGGTGAGGCTGTGAAAAGGTGCGTGAAACTCATGTTGTTCCTTAACGAAAAGAATATAAGAGTGATAAGGTGCGGGTTGCATCCGTCAGAAAATTTGATCAGCCATGAGGGCTATCTGGCCGGGCCGTTCCATCCGGCTTTCAGGCAGAAGGTGGATAGTGGAATCTTTGCGCTTGTGATGGAGAAGATATTGGCCTCATCCGGAGAAGTAACATCTCTTGCGATAAATCCTGAAGACGAATGCGCGTTTTACGGGTATGGCGGCAGCAATGTCGCGGCTCTCGATAAAATATTCAGCAACAAAAAACGGGTTATTGTAAAGGATACCTCGGTCGCACGCGGAGTGATTAATATTAAATGGTAATAGATTTTTCGGGTGACAATAGAGTGGGTACGCTGCAAAGGATTTCATGATCATCATACACGACCATAGGATACCCGGGAAATACCTCGATATTCTGAAGTGCAAGATTTCAGGTGCCGTATGGTGTCCTTTTGAGTGTCCCGCCTCAAGGACCTATGAGTCGATCAAATCCCATCCGGACATACATTTTTTTAAACTTGATAAAAATTCCGTCGTGTATTCGCCATCGGTCGGCGACGAGACTTTGCGTTTACTGGCGCGCGCCGGTATTAATCTCTTCCCCGGCCTCGAGACGCCCGGGGCGGAATACCCCGCGTCGTCAAAATATAATGCCGTGCGGGTGGGGCGGAAGGTGTTTCATAATTTTAAGCATACCGATAAGTCGGTGCTTGAACAGATAGACGCGCTGAAATTGGAGAAGATCGGTGTAAAGCAGGGTTATACTAAGTGCGCCGTGCTTCTGGTCGGAGATAGTGCGATGATAACTTCTGACACGGGCATTTCAAAGGCGGGAATCGCTTCAGGTATTGATGTATTGAAAGTGGGGCCGGGTGGCGTCACGCTTGAAGGCGAAAAATGCGGATTTATAGGAGGGGCTTCCGGAAACTTGCCGTCTGGTGCCACTATCGTCCTGGGGGACTTAAAATATCATACGGACTGCCTGAAAATAACAAGTTTCTTTTCCAGGCAAAAGATTGATCTCATTTGTTGCGATGGTTTGCCGATTTATGATGCGGGAAGCCTTCTTGTTTTGGATAATTGATGATATACTTGATTGCGGTTCTGCCGCAATCGGACGGACCTCTACAACAGATAGAACACGGTGAGATGAATGCAGATCAAACATGAAAAAAGGAACGGCGCTATCATTTGCCGCATCGAAGGGCAGATAAACATCAATACGTCCGAGGCACTTTCCGTATTTTTTGACAATTTTGCGGGTTTTTCCGGGCAAAAAGTGCTTTTGAATTTTTCAAAAGTTGAATACATAGACAGCATGGGGATGGCCACGGTCATAAAGATCCATAAGAAATGCCTTGCTTCCGGTTCCTCGCTCGTCTTGTCAGATGTACCGCCTAAAATAGGCAGTATTTTTAAGATCACAAAAGTTGACAGAGTATTCAGCATCTTTCCGACTGAGCAGGAAGCGCTGAACAGTTTTATTAAAGCGTAAAAAATGATACGTAAATATTTAAATTTTTCTTCCAGACTTAGGACCGCCTATAAGAACCTTAAGAAGTCTTATAAGGAAGTCAAAGATTCATATGCGGAGATGATATTCCGTATGGCCCTTGTGGCTGAGCTTAAGGACGATACGACAGGAACACACCTTGTCAGGATCGCGGATTACAGCACGGAACTAGCCGCGGGGCTGGGTCTCGCTCATAAGACCATCGAATTGATCAAATATGCCAGCCCTATGCACGACATAGGTAAACTGGTTATTACCGATAACATTCTCAAAAAACCCGGCAAACTTACTTCGGAAGAAAGAATGATCATGGAGAAACACACCATTTTTGGTGCGGATATTTTTGAAGGGAGTAAGGCGGAACTGCTTATAATGGCGCAAGATATCTGCATTACGCATCATGAGAAATATGACGGCAGCGGGTATCCCTACAAAAAAAAGGGCGAGGAGATATCTCTTGCAGGCAGGATCGTTGCTGTCGCCGACGTATTTGACGCACTTACAAACGCCAGGCCATACAAGAATTCCATTGATTTTGATGTTGCGGTGGATATGCTTAGTGAAGAGTCCGGAAAACATTTTGATCCTAAAGTTATTGCTGCCTTTATGAAGAACATCCCAAAGATCCGCAAAATATGGCAAGCCACAAAGGACATAGATAGCTTTGTAAATACATGAAAAAATAATTGACAAAAAACAAAAGTAATACTATGATACTCCTGCTGGGGCGGCGGTGCCGCAAGGGATCCCGGCGAGGAGCGGGTTTTTGTGGTCGATAGAACAGAACTCATAAACAGATGTGTTGCCGGAGACAGGGAGGCGTGGGGTTCTTTTCACGCAGTTTATAAAGGCCTGGTTGAAAAGAGCGTGGAATACAAGCTGAATAAGATGAAAGTCAGGTTCCGGCTGGATATGCACGCGGATATAGTGCAGGAAATATTTCTGGATATCTGGGAGAAAAACAAGTTGGCGCGACTTGAGAACATTGCTACTCTTGAATGCTGGCTGTCTATGATTTCGGTCAATGCCACGATAAATTACTGCAAAAAAAACCTTTTCAAGCGAAGCGGGTCAATTATTTCGCTTGAAGAGGAAGTTACGGACAGAGGACTTGACGGATCGAAAACTTTGCTTAAGCAGATATTGCCGGGCAGCTCTTTTACCGCGGAAGATGAGAGCATCGCCAGTGAAATGAAATGTTTTATCGAAGAGGAAATAGGTAATTTGGACGCGAAGAAGAAATTGGCGTTCAAACTCAATGCGTATCACGGTAAGACTTTTAAGGACATCGGAGAGATGATGAATATTCCGACAAATACCGTAGCGACATTGGTCCGGAGAGTAAAAGGAGACTTGTCAGAAAAAATCTCAAAATATTTTGAACTAAAGTGCCTCGAATAATTGTCTATATTAGTAGGGGGTGAGTGCTATGAAAAGTAGATTGTGTTTATCCGAAGAGGTGCTGAGCGGATATATGGCCGGCTGCGGGGATAAGGAAGAAAGGGCGAGAATAGAGGAACATCTTGCTGATTGCATTTCCTGCCGTGAACTCGTCCTGGACGCCCATGAGATACTAAAAAAGAATAAAACTTCCGCTTTTTGGAAGGATTTGGCGTTTGCCCTGATACTTCACAGGTGGTTTTTTGTTTCGTTTACCTGCTTTATCTTATCGTTCATAATGCGTAAATACTTTATCCAATGCCTGATGGCCAGTCTCATAATGGGTATGAAATGGGCGTTGGACCTTAAAACCGTGAAGATGCTCATAACGGTCTACGAAAACTTAAGACAAGAGAGAACAACCGACCCCGCTAAAAAATACGAAGGACATACAAAAGTACCTACGCCTCCCGATATCCGGCCTTGAAACTTGCAATAAATAAAACTTGAGGGTAAAATAACAGTGTGTATTTAACCCAACTTTTGGGTTTATACAATGTTAACGTGATCGTCGCGTGAACTGCTTGAAAGAGTTTTGAAGGCAGGGGGTCATATGAAGGCTTTTGGTTTTTTTGCCTTGGTAACTGCTGTAACCGTGTTTATTATACTGGTGTTCAAACTTAACAGTTCAGCTGATACGGTGGTTTTAAAAAACAACGCCAAGGAAAAGGGTGTGGTCGTTGAGGAATACGGAGACAGGGTGATACTCTCCACGATCGACGGCGAAAAAACCCTTATGAAAAGCGATATACAAGACATAATTTACGATCTTGAGGAACAAAACCTTACCAAATTGGGTGATTATTATCAGGACAAGAGAATGTACTCGAAAGCCAGGTACTATTACGAAAAGGCGCTCAAGATAAATTCTAAATATAAACCGGCGCAAAACGGTATGAATTTTGTCAGTATACATATGCAACAGACTGACAGTTTGAAAAAAATGCAGGATATCAGCCGTTTAAATATTGAGGAAGGTTGGACAAAGAACACTAAGAAGGCCGGCGATGATGTCAGCAACGAAGGCATTATCGATAAAGATCTTGGTTTGAAATTTAAGACCGGTAATGGCACATTTGAGATAAAGGCTGTGCGCGAAGGTTCTCCGGCCTATGCGGCCGAGCTTAGAAAGGGTGATAAGGTCCTGGCCATTTGGGGGAGAGGCATAAGCTATATGGAGCCTAAAGAAGTTCTGGAACGACTTGTCAGTATTGGATCTATGGATGTTCAGCTGACATTGGAAAGGAAATGTGAAATAAGCCTTCCGCGCGAAAAAAAGAACTACAGCGATGCTCTGGGTTTAAAATTCAGTTTTTCGGAGATGGATGGGCTTAAAACTGACGGAGTCAGGGAAGGATCTCTGGCCGCTAAGACAGGCATTAAAGACGGAGATATTTTGACCGAGATCGAAGGCAAAAAAACGAGGTATATGCCTTTGGATGAGGTAATAGGGATAGTCGGGAACTGTGCCGGGAAAAAGGTAACTTTGACGGTAAAGCGTGATGTCTCTGTTTGGAAAAAAATAGTCGCTAAATGATAAGTGTTAAGACATTCACTAACTGAACATTAATTTGCGCAAGGGGGAGTTGTATGCCGGCCGTAAAGTACAGGCGTAAAAATTATCTGATCTTGCTTAAGTTCCAAGCTAAGTACATATTTTATATCCTCTTTTTCCTATACATCGGTGCGGCCGTCGCCGGATACACCGTGTATTGGACAACATGGGTCACTTTAGGGGAAAAGCTTGCCAACGTGTATCCGCGCGGCAGGCTGATCTATATATTCCACGCGGCTAATATGACGCTTCTACTCAGGATAGCTCTTCTTACTCCGGTTTTTATTATAATAGGGATCTTGTTGTCGCATAGGATCGCCGGGCCTATTTACAGGCTGGGTCTTTACGTAGAAGCGCTAAAGAAAAACGACTTTTCCAGACCTCTTACTCTCAGGAAGAATGACGAATTGCAGGGTCTTGCCAAGAAAATGACTGAATTGTGTGATTGTATGCGCGAGAAAAAAGAGGCGAGGGATAAAATTATCCAGGAAATAAAATCTTCCGTGGACAAAAGCGGTGCCTCTCCCGAGCATGTTAAGGATATTTCCGAAAAACTGGAAAAAGTTAAGATTAGCTAGCATGTTCCCGCGTGACATGATGAAAAACTCATTTTTCGGAATATTGGCCTTTCTGTTTTTTATTTCTATCGCTCCAGTCGTTTCGGCAGAGACGACGAGCGCCTTTGTATTCTCATTCAAGGGCGATGTGAAAATAGTCCCCGTCGGCAGTAACATAGGCGTCAAGTGCGAAAAAGGCATGGTAGTAAACCCCAACGATTGGATCAAGACCGGACCCGCCTCGGAAGTCACATTGTCCTTCGATGAAAACGCAGATAATGTTATCAAGGTTCAGGAGAGCAGCCTTATCATACTTAAAATGGACGGCTACGTAAAAATGCAGCTTCTGAAAGGAGAACTATATGCCATTCTTGAAGACGTGAAAAAAGACGAAGTATTCAGAGTGATGACACCGTCGGTCGTAGCCGAGTCGACAAGCGCGGGTTGGGGTGTTTCCGGGGACGGTACTTATACAAAAACAGTGGTGATAGACGGCCAGGCGTATGTATGCGGTATTAACAAGGATGGTACGCCGAGTGAGAAAAAATACCAAGTGGGTTCCGGCTATCAACGGAAAACCGCGCTTTACAAAGACCCCGGGGCCCAGGAAGAGGCGCCGCAGGAAGTTGTGAGCTGGTTTAAAGAGCAGGTCATCGCACATCACCTGGAAAAAGAAATTTATAAGAAAACGAAATCGGAAAACTCAGCGAAAGTTTCCGGCGGGGATGTGATCATCGCTGACGGTGAGAAGGTGAACATAGTGGACTATATCTACAAAAAAAGGCTGGAAAATATGTCTAGGGCCGGAACGTCGGCAGAAGGGAAATCACCGAGTGGCGGTAGCGAGACACCCGACAAGAGCGGTCAGGAGACTAAAAAGACAACAAAGGCAGTCTAGCATGAAAAACAAGAATGTAAGCATACGAATAAAACTTTTGGCGACAACGATATCCGTACTGTTCCTGGTTGTCGCCGCAACTGCCGCAGTGAATATTACGCAATTCAAGGAAGTCTGCATTGAGGCTCTTTTTGAACGCGCCAGGGCCGATGCTCAGGATCTACGCGAAGCTGTTCAACAGGGCCTGCAATATTTTTCGTTGGATAGTTTTTCCGATATGACGCAGTTATTAAACCTGCATCTCCATAAAAAATTCAGCTACTCGTATATCGCCGACAATAAGAACATTATCCTATATCACAGCGACGGAAAAACCAAGGGTGTAAAGCTTGACCCCAGGATATACGAGAAACTTAAATTCAGCGATAAAGTGAACAGCGTGATCATCCCTACCGGGAAATATTATGAGTGCGTAATACCAATAGTTTCCGACTTTGATGTTAAAGGGACGATACATATCGGCATACAGAATAAGACCGTCGATGACATGGCGCTGGGCCTTATCGTCAAGAATGTGGGGATACTGATAATAGCTCTTCTTGTCGCGGTTATGTGCCTTTTATATCTTTTGACTAAAAATTTCACAAAACCTATTTCGGAACTGGCGAAAAAAGTTGACTATATCAATTCCAGGTTCAATCTGCAAAAACAGGTTAAGGAGGCTGCGGGAGATGAGCTCAAGGAGTTTGGTGTTTCATTTGAGCTTATGACAAAGGAGCTCGAGGAAAAAACGGTTTCAAGGGATTATGTGAAGAATATTATCGAGAACATGAACGACGCGCTCTTTGTGTTAAGCGTTACGGGAAAAATAATCACTCTCAACAGGGCCGGTAAAGTTTTGCTGAACAGCACCGAAGAAAAGATCCTCGGTAGATCTTTCGGCGATATTGTTACCGACGGTGAATATATTTTCAAAGAAAAAGGTATAATTGATTTTTCAAGGTCCGGCGAGAGCAGGAATTTCGAAACAAAAATCAAAGCCGCCGGCGGGCAGCTGGTGCCGGTTCTCCTGAGTACGGCTGAAATATCCGGAGAAAAAACCAGTGAAAAAAACATAATTTGCGCGGTGAAGGATATTACGGATATTAAAAAAGCGCAAATGTTGCTGCAAAGGGCACATGATGAGCTCGAAAAAAGAGTTGAAGAGAGAACGGCTGAACTTGCGGACGCCAACATGAAGTTGAACCTGGATATAATCCAGCGTCAGAGGATAGAAAAACAGCTTCGTAAGAGCTACGAGGAAATGGAAATGACTTTCAGGGGTAGTGTTCAGGCGCTGGCGAAAGCGGTAGAATCAAGGGACCCGTATACCGCCGGCCACCAGGAAAGGGTAGCTGCGCTTGCCTGTGCCATTGCGAGAGAAATGAATTTGAAAGAATCCACCGTGAATGAGATCTATATGTCAGGAGTCAGCCATGATATAGGAAAAATAGGGATTCCGATGGAGATCTTGAATAAAAAAGAACGGTTGACCGACGAGGAATTCGCGAAGATCAAAACCCATCCGCAAGTCGGTTATGATATTTTGAAGGCGATAGAGTTTCCCTGGCCGTTAGCCAAAATTGTGCTTCAGCATCACGAGCGTATGGACGGTTCCGGGTATCCTAATGGTTTGGTCAATGAGGACATACTTTTAGAAGCCAAGATCATTGCGGTGGCGGATGTGGTAGAAGCCATGGCATTTGCAAGACCCTACAGAGGCGCTCTGGGGGTAGACAGAGCCTTAGAAGAGATCATGAAAAATAAAGGCAAACTCTATGATCAGGCTGTAGCGGACGCATGCGAGGCGGTTATAAAAAATAAAAAGTTTGAATTTAGCATAGAGAAGACGGAGTGAATATGGCGGACGGCTTGTCCGAGAAGAAGTTTGATGAAAGTGCAAAACATGCCGGTGCTCTTCTGGATGAGTCTATAGAGAAGCTCAAAGAGACACGTGATGCTTTGAGAGAGAGCGAGGAAAGGCATAGGAGACTGGTACAAGCTATCCCCGATATCCTCTTTGAGACCACTATCGAAGGAAAGTTCTCTTTTTTGAATAAGGCGGTTGAAAGGCTGGGATATAAGCCACATGAGATATGATAGAGATATTCCAGGACATCACACTGAAACGCAAAGCTGAGGAAAATATGTCGCGGCTCTTCAAGAGTTTTGAGCAGATAAAAGACAGCGGCAGTGCCAAGAGCGGCACGGGACTTGGCCTGGCTATTTCAAAAAAAATAATTGAACAGCACAAAGGAAAGATCTGGGCCGAGTCTAAGTGGGGAACCGGTTCGGAATTTCAATTTATGGTTCCTCTGAAACATGCTACTTGATTATTTTATGGTTTTCACGAATGAAACATGGCAATAAATTTTTTTTTGCGCTACTGACAATCCTCGGATTTGCCGCTTACTCCAATTCCTTTCATAACGGTTTTCAGTTTGATGACAGCTTTTATATACTGGACAATCCGCTTATAAGAAATCTCTCGCATCTTTTAGATTTATGGCGTTATAACCGTCCCAGGTTTTTATGTAATTTGACATTCGCGCTCAATTACAGGTTTGGCAGGTTTGATGTCCTTGGATATCACGTAGTCAACTTTTTAATACACATGACCGCTTCTCTTTTTTTGTGGAGGATGGCCTACGCTGTGCTTTCGTCCCCAAAAATTAAAATTGGTGTTGAAAGAGAACATGCCGGGGCATTAGCTTTTTTGATAAGCGCTGTATTCCTCCTCCATCCGATCCAGACCCAGGCTGTAGACTATATCGCCCAAAGATTTATGTCTCTTGCTTCGGCGTTATACTTAGCAAGTGTTTTCTTTTTCATTAAATCAAGGCTGGCCGAGTCAGAAAAAGGCATCGGTCATATTCATCTGTTCATATACGCGCTGTGTGTAGGTATTTTTGCCATGTTCGCAAAAGAGATATCGATAACGCTCCCGATCACTGTAGTTCTTTGTGAAGTATGTTTTTTACGCGGCATAGGTAAATATGGTTTTAGAAAGAGTATGTTTTTTCTATCGATGCTTTTTGTTATACCATTTATGTACGGTTTCTTTGCCGGTAAGGGGCTTAAAGATTTGCTGGGCATGTTAAGGATGACAACGAGTTACTCATTACACGATTATTTTCTTACAGAGATTAGGGTCCTTGTAACGTACATGCGGCTTCTTTTGCTTCCTGTAAACCAGAGTATATGTTATGACTACAGTCTTATCACAACGCCGTTCTGTCCGGCTTTTTTGTTCAGTGCATCCGCCATTCTTATATTTCTCGCTATGGGAGTGAAGCTTTTCAGCCGATACAGGCTAGTTTCTTTCGGAATATTCTGGTTTTTTATAACAATTCTGCCGCAATCAAGCTTTGTCGTTCTACAGGACCTTGTCTTTGAACACCGGGTGTATCTGGCAACTGCCGGTTACGCTTTTTTTGGGGTAGGGACCCTGTATTACATCTTTGGCAAAAATAAGAAGACCGTCATATTGCTTGCTGCATACTTTCTTATCATTTATTCGGTAATGACTTTTCACCGTAATTTCGCGTGGAAAAATTCTTTAACCTTATGGGATGACGCGGTCAGAAAATTTCCGCATAGTTATGCGGCATATCAGAATAGGGGGGTCGGCTACAATATGGCCGGATATCCGGATAGAGCGTTTCAGGATTTTAATAAGGCTATAGAAATTAACCCTGTAAGCGCGCTTTCCTATCTTAATCGAGGTCTTATTTATTTCCATCGCGGGAATATGGAAAAAGCTCTGGAAGATGACGATAAAGCCATAAAATTAGCGGAGCATTACACAATAAAAACTACCGGTCATATAAATCGGGCATTGGTTTGGGAGAAACTCGGAAGAGACGAAAAGGCTTTGGACGATTACACAAGTGCTATTGCAACTGATAAGAATGACGTTAGGGCCTACAACCTTCGGGCCAGGCTCTATTATAAGGGCAACCATTTAGACGAATCTTTTGCCGACGCGGACAATGCTATCAAGATTGACCCGCTGAATTTTGAAGCATATGTTACGCGTGGTAACGTGTTTCTCTCCTGGAAAGCTTACGACAAGGCGATCAACGATTATAATAAAGCGATCTCTTTAAACAAAAATTATGCACATGCCTACAAAGACAGGGCCATTGTGTACTTTCTTCTTGGCCGTTATAATGAAAGCTGGAATGATGTAAAAAATGCCCAGGCATTAGGCGGCGTGGTGCCTAAGGATTTTCTAACCGAGCTCAAAAAAGCGTCCGGGCAGACTACCGCAATATGACTTTCTTATTGACTAAAAACCTGCAAAGCGATAAAATAACCTAAATTTGTAATGGCTAAACATTAACGCAACATACAAAACTCCAGAAGGAAAAATATGTATCGATGTTCTTTTGGTCGTGTGTTTTCAACATTTTTGTTAGTATTACTTTTTTTGTCAAATACCTTTTCAAGTGTTTCTGCTCAGGATTTTCTAGCGGTACCACTTGCTAGCTCACCGGGTCTTGTTGATAGGGGGACACGCGAGGCTGTTATCCAAACCGGGGACCCCGGCGCCATTGGTAATGGTAAACCGCTGATAAATCTCGTAAAAAACGGTAAAAAAGGCCTGCCTAAACGTATACCCGTAAAGTCCGGAAGTAAAAATGTGGCGGATGCTGTACGACAAACCAGGGAGGCGTTGGATCTTGCCATTAAACTAGCCGTAAAAAAATCCGGCGCAGTCAGACCCGGACAGGCGATACTCGCCAAGGAGGCACTGGATAATCTGTACGAATTTGAGAGATCCTTCGCGAAAAAACTTTATCTCTACAACGCGGCAGATACCATAACAGGCCCGGAAGACTATTTGCTGGGGTTTAATTATGGCGGCAAAATAGGTCTTTCAGTAGAACTTATAGACATTTTGTACAATATCTCACCTTTAAGGCTTGCTCAGTATGTTTATCACGAATGTGTACCGGAGAGGTCAATAATATTTCCTTCCGATGGTGCCGCTAATCTTGACAGGTTGGAACATCAGCGTATCTATAAGGAATTACAATCCGACATATTCGGCGTAGAAGAGGTCTTGGAGCTAAAAAAAGATTTAAGAAGCTTTATTGAACCATGTATTCTGATACTCAACTGCGGAAGCTCTACAGTGAAATATCAGGTTCTGAACGCCAGGACCTGGCAAGTGGTCGTCAAAGGCAATAAAGGTACTGCGGGACGAGGACATGCTGCTGTGCTAAAAGAAATATTGGAATCGCTTAAGGCGCGTCCGATCGCTGTCGGGCACAGAGTGGTGCACGGGGGCAACAAGTACAGCAAATCCGTTCTGATAGATGGCGAAGTTGAGGCTGAAATAAAGCGTCTTTTTGAGCTTGCTCCGCTTCATAATCCTCCGGCCGATGAGGGGATACAGGCCGCGAAAGCGTGTCTTCCCGGTGTGCCGCAGATCGCCGTTTTTGATACGGCTTTTCACCAAACGATGCCCATTGAGGACTTTCTTTACGCAGTACCGCTCAAATTTTGTGAAAAGTATGGTCTTCGAAGATTCGGTTTTCATGGAACAAGTCATAGGTATGTTTACGCGAAAGCCGTGGATTGGCTTAAAAAAATGAAAAAGGGGCCGTACAAAAACGGTAAAGCAAATCGCTTGCCTAATGTCATAACGGTACACTTAGGTAACGGATCCAGCATCAGCGCCGTAAGGAACGGCAAGTGCATATTTAACAGTATGGGGCTTACGCCGCTTCAGGGGCTTATCATGGGTACTAGATCCGGGGACATTGACCCCGCGCTTTTGACCAAAATAGTGAACGACGGGAAATTCGGACTTACGATACAAGACGTTGACCAGATACTCAACAAGGATAGCGGCATGCTGGGCGTGTCCGGTATGAATAGTGACTGTTGGACACTGGAATCCGCCGCATACGGGTATAGTGCCAGGTTTTTGCTTAAACAGTTCACCGATTCTTCGGAAAAAGGGACTTTCAGGGAAATGCTTGCGGCGCTCAAGGGGCAGGGTCTTGAGGCCCATGATATCAAAACTTGGCGAGATTTTATCGGATATATTGAAAATCAAACATCAAAAGAAGAAGTTCGAATGCGTACGGTGCGGATGCTTGCGATGGAATATGTGCCGAACATGTTCTTTATTGAGGATCTGGCCTCTCTTGCGGATGGTAAACTTAAAAGTTATTTGGATGGATATTTGTCCGGCAATACATATTCGAAGATCAAAAAAGACCTGGGCAAAAATGATATCAAAACGGGTCTGAATTATATGAATTTTCTTATTGAAGAAGCGGGAAAAGGCGGATACGCACCAACGGACGTGGTTGACCTTTTCATGGTACTGGCCGCGAACGGGCACAACGTGCAAAAACTTTACGATAAAATGTTGCTGAGTGCAATGGGAGGGATAAAGACAGCGCTGGAGGAATTCGCGCCTCAGGTCGAAAGTACTAAAATACCAAAAGGGATCTATGTTTATTTGCTCCAAAACTCGGATCGACTCGGTTATGCACGAGAGGACGTCATGGACATATTTTTTGAGAACATATTTGACGGTGGTAACATGAAAGCTGATCTCGCGCTAAGGATGTTTATAAGCAGGGTCATGGATTATATCCACTTGTGTTACGGAAAGCTTGGTACGTGCGACGCGATCGTGCTGACGGGAGGGATAGGCGAGACTAAGAACAAGGTTAGCGGACGGATAATCGAAAAAATACAGTATTTTATCAGAACTCAGATAAAACCTGACAAGGCTCCGTCTGTCCGGCAAATACCCACTAACGAAGAACTTGTTATCGCGCAGGACACTATGAGCATAGTTAGAGCCGAAAAGGATAAAATAACGGCTGAGAAGGTAAAGTTTCGTAAGAGCTTCGATGTGTATGAGGGCGAAGCAAGGACTAATTTGCTTACCGATACGGATATCGAGTCCGGATGCGCACGGTTCAGGACAAATCTGGAAAATATGCTCTCGAAGGATCCGGAAAAAATATTTTTGTTTGCTCTTGATACTGACATCGGGTCTTTTGAGGGCGCGGAGATCATAAAATTATTCAAAATAATCGACAGCCTAGGCAATGCAACAAAAAACGGCGGAGAAAAAATGTACCCCAACCTCAGGGTCGTACGGGGCAGCGCGAGTGACAATACCGACCGGGGGTTAAAATCTGTTATTGGGAAGATCAAGTCTCGCGAGGGAAATTTTCTGAAAGATGAGAATATATTGTTACTGGTCAACGCTAAAAATATCAGGGAGTTTGACGCATTGTCCGGGCGGGCGCTCATTACCGCAATAAACGACTCTGGCCTCGACAATTTCAATTATATCCCTCTGGTGGAAATGGCGGCCATCGCATTTATGTCGGAGATCGGGACCGATATCGATAGTCTGAAAAATCTTATCGACCTTATATCAAAAGAACCCGTTGATGTCGTCGCCTTACGGGAAATGTTAAAGAATCGCATTATTACCATAATCCCAAAACCCGCTCCTCTTGGGTATGAAGGCCTCAGGCAGCTATACGAACGCATGCAAGAGGTCTACTTCCGCGCATAACAACACTCCACGCATAATAACAGTAGGGCACCCTTAAGGGTGCCCTACGATTGTTGATAACTCCATAAAGTAAGTATTTATAACTAGTTATGTGTAATTCTTGTAGCGCACCTTTAAGGGTGCGCTACTATTGTTCATAACTCCATAAATCGTTGTATCAAAATGAGATATCAAATGTATTGGATTGTTTTAAAACTCCAATTTGTCAATATGTAAAACGGAACAGTTTTTTTTATAATAGTGGTGATAGCTGGAATGCGGATAGTGATTTAAGTCCATGACTAGCTTATGTTTTACTGGATTGTTGTGAATGTATTCCATTTTGTTCAATAACATTGTCTCACTTCGAATGCCTTCATCATAAAATCGTTTTTGCCATACAGGACCAATAATATTGTTCATTCTATTAAACCTTCTTGCAAGATCACCTTTGATCATTTGCATAATATACGATAAGTTATATTTACCGATGGGATGAATCAGAATATGGAGATGTTCCGGTAAAAGGCAATAAGCATATACTTTGTAGTCTAATGTTATTTTGAAGTACTCAATTGTTAGTAAAAGCAGGTTTACCGCCTTTTCGGAGACAAAAATATTTGTTCTATCGTTTGTCACGGTTGTTACAAAATAAATCGCTTTATCCTCAAAATGGCGTTTAATAGTACCCATATAATTAGCCCCTTCTGTGTTTACATTTAGTATTGTTGTTTCACGGAATTTAGTAGAGCACCCTTAAGGGTGCTCTACGATTGTTCATAACTTCGTAACGTATATATTTGAAATAACTTGTGGACCATGTTTTAAAGGCAGATGTCTATTATGACTTAGCACCAGATGCCACGGTCCAACGAGCGATATCCGATCGCCTCCGATATGTGTTCGGCTTCTATGCCGGGAGATTCGTCCATATCGGCGATAGTCCTGGCAAGTTTTAAAATCTTATCATAAGCCCGTGCCGAAACACCAAGCTCGATAATGGCAGTTTTTAAGATCTCCTCCGCTTCCGTGGAAAGCGTGCAATATTTCTCGATCTCTTTGCCATTCATGTAGGCGTTGTAGGCGAGATGCGGTTTTTTGCCGGAAAACCTTTCGGTCTGTATCTTTATAGTTTTTATCACACGGCTTTTTACGGCCTCTGTTTTCTCGCCTTTTCTTTTTGCGGAAAGTTTTTGATAATCTATTCGGGCGACTTCGAGGTGTATATCTATACGGTCAAGAATGGGCCCGGATATTTTCGATAGATATCTTTGTATCTGGTACGGTGTGCACCTGCATTCTTTACGCGGATCCGTGAAATTTCCACAGGGGCACGGATTCATGGCTGAAATAAAAATAAAACGCGCGGGGTATTTTACGGTCTGTTCGACGCGGGCGACGGTTATTTCTCCCGCTTCTATCGGTTGTCGCAGTGTTTCTATAACGTCGCGACGGAATTCCGGGAATTCGTCCATGAAAAGCACGCCGTTATGAGCTAGGCTTATTTCACCGGGATTAGGGTAAGTGCCTCCGCCGGCTATGGCCGCATATGATATTGTGTGGTGAGGTGACCTGAATGGCCGTTCGCAAATAAAATCCGAACCCGCGAATTTCCCGGCTACACTGTAAACTTTCGTGGTTTCAAGCATTTCTTCTTCTGTCATATCCGGCAAAATGTACGGGAACCTTTTTGCCAGCATACTTTTTCCCGAACCGGGCGGACCGATCAAAAGAACGTTGTGATTACCGCTTGCCGCGACTTCTAGACCCCGTTTCACGTATTCCTGACCTTTGACGTCTTCAAAGTCAGGCATATCCGAATTGATTTTAGGCTCTTCGGCGCGAAATTCTTCCGGCGATATTTTAACTGCGCCTGTAAGATGGTTGACGACATCTTTCAAGGATTCCGCTCCGATGACCTGGATGCCGTTATTTAAGCGGGATAGTTCGTGTACATTTGCTTTGGGGAGAATGAATGTTTTAAAACTGTCTTTTATGGATATAGCCAACGGCAAGGCTCCGTGGAATGGCTTCAGCTTTCCGTTTAATGAAAGCTCTCCGCAGAAAAGTTTATCACCCAGATCAATTTGCGGGATTATCCCGGTAGCTACCAATATCCCGACCGCAATAGGAAGGTCGAACCCCGAGCCTTCTTTTTTGATCCCGGCGGGAGAAAGGTTCACCGTGATCTTGTCGCTCGGGAACGGGTAATCCGAATTTTTTATAGCTGAACGTATGCGGGCGCGACTTTCTTTTATGGCCACGTCGGGAAGCCCGATAATATTAAATGAGGGCAATTGACTGTAGGTGACGTCTGCCTCGACATCGATCGGATATGCCTCGATACCGGCGAGACCGCCTGAAAGTATTTTAGATAACATAATTTTTTCTCCTTATTTAATAATCCAAATAGCTGCCTTCCATATTCACGGCGCCGCGAATATGTTTGATCATTTTTGCCTTGCCGGATATATCGAGGTTTATTCCTATAGCGTCGATCCGGAACCTTTTGCCGCGGCAGTGCATTTGTTTCATGTATGAGAGGGCATTTTGTATCAACTTTGTTTTTTTATCTTCGGTAATGGAATAGAGCGGCATGGCGGGCTCGTCCGTAGTGAGGGTTTTT
Organism: Candidatus Omnitrophota bacterium; assembly: GCA_015233235.1. Classification (GTDB taxonomy): domain Bacteria; phylum Omnitrophota; class Gorgyraeia; order Tantalellales; family Tantalellaceae; genus JADFYD01. The sequence continues at coordinate 35,991 of JADFYD010000003.1, forward strand.
ACTTCAATAAATACGATCGTAGCGGCATGCCGCGCGATTATATCTATTTCGCCAAAAAATGTGCGAACGTTCCGGCCGATAATTTTGTAACCTCTGAATCTCAGATAATTTTCTGCAATTCGTTCACCGGTTTGGCCGACGGTTTGTTTATGCAGAGTGGGCATGGATCCTCCTTGATTAACATTGGTGTCAGTCGTTAGTCGTTTGTCGTTAGTCGTTAGTTGAGTCCTTTTGCGTGTGTGTGCCAAACAAATTAAACTAACGACCAACGACTAACGACCAACGACTAGCACTATTTTTTTATTTCTCGCTTATACTCCTCCAGGATCGTTTGCTGGAGCTCTTTTCGCTGGTCCTGGGTCGTGGTGTAGAATGTTTCGTACCACTTGCCGTCCTTGCCGAGGTCGGAAGGCAGCCCCACGAACATCCCCTCCTTGCCGTCGACGATCTTGAACCCTTTCACGATGAAAGTGTCCGCGATCTTCACATCGCAGAACGCTTTCACCGCGCCGCTTCCGTCGAGTTTGTGCAGTCGTTCGATCACTACAGATTGTTTCTTGTCCATTTTGTCCTCCTTTTGGTTTTGGTTGATTTTAGTAGCTCACATATATATAGACAATTTTCGGAGGCGGTTTCGTTCAAAAAAAATGAAAAATTTTGCAATATAGGGTAAAATGTTGTTTGATTGTGGATAATATCAGATCCCGGATAAAACATCGCCCAGGAAACGGGCGATGTTTTTCCGGGATGACAACATAAGGGTTGGAGTTACATGGATAACAGAACGGTCGCCGATATTTTCTTGAGTATCGCTGACATATTAGAAGTGAAAGGCGAGAATATTTTTAGAGTGCGGGCATACCGTACCGCCGCGCTTAATTTGAAGGCAATGGCTGAAAGGGTCGAGGATATTGCCAAGAATAATCCCGACGAGTTGTCGAAGATAGAAGGGATTGGTAAAGATCTTAAAGACAAGATACTTGAGATACTTAAGACCGGCCGCTTGAAATATCATGACGATTTGATAAAAGAATTCCCTCAAGGTTTTTTTGACATGCTTAGCCTCTCTGGAATGGGGCCTAAGCGGCTGGCGAAACTTCGCGACGAATTTGGTATCGCTAATATAGATGATCTGGAGAAAGCCGCGAAAGCCGGTAAGGTATCAAAAATCGAAGGCCTGGGTGAAAAGGTAGAACAAAATCTATTGAGCTCCATAGAGCTTTATAAAAAACATAAAGATAGGGCCCTTATACAAGAGGCAGAGGTCATCGCTAATCATATAATAGCGTATTTAAAAAAATCTAAACTGTTTACAAGAATTGAAAAAGCTGGAAGTCTGCGCCGTGGACTGGAAACGATAGGTGACATAGATATATTGGCTTCGAGTAAACATCACGATAAGGCTATGGGATATTTCGCCAGTTATCCGGGGCTTGAAAAAATCATCGCCAAAGGCCCGACTAAAACAAGCTTGCTGCTCAAGGGGGAAATGCAGGTGGATCTCAGGATAGTCGATGACAGCTCGTTCGGGGCGGCGCTACAGTATTTTACTGGTTCAAAGGCACACAACGTGAAACTCAGGACGTTGGCGAAAAACAGGGGTTTGAAGGTGAACGAGTACGGTGTTTTCGAGATAAGTTCAAGCGGAAAAGATGAGGATGAAAAAGAAGGCAAGCTTGTCGCTTCTAAAACCGAAGAAGAAGTCTATGAGTGCCTCGGACTTGAATGGATGCCTCCGGAACTCAGGGAAGACAGGGGAGAGATCGAGGCCGCAAAAGATAGCAAACTTCCGCGGAACCTGATAACATTAAAGCACATAAAAGGCGATTTGCATGTACACTCGACTGCCTCCGACGGGAGAAACTCTATCGAGGAGATGGCCGAAAGGGCCAAAGAATTGGGGCACGAATATCTCGCTTTTTGCGACCATTCTCAGCTGATAAAGATCGCGCACGGACTGGATGAAACAAGACTTTTGAGACACGCGGATAATATACGTAAAATAAGTTCCAGACTGAAAGGTATAACGCTTTTAGCCGGGGTTGAAGTGGATATTTTGAAGGATGGGAAGCTCGATATAGCCGACAGTGTCCTCAGGGAGCTGGATGTGGTCGTCGCCGCTATACATTCTAATTTTTCTCTCGAGATGGAGGAACAAACGGCTCGTATCCTGAAGGCGCTGGATAATAAATACGTGAACATTCTCGCGCATCCTACGGGCAGACTCATTACTCGCAGAAGTCCGATGGAGATCGATTTCGAACGGATATTTAAACACGCCCAAGAGAATAAAGTTCACATGGAGATAAATACGCATGGCGACCGGGTCGACTTGAATGATATACTTGCCAGGCGGGCGAAAAAATCCGATCTCAAATTTTCAATAGATTCCGATTCGCACGGTGTGGAAAGCCTGGAGACGATCCGGTACGGTGTTACCTCGGCGCGCCGGGCATGGCTCGAGAAGGATGATGTGATAAACACGTATTCGCTGGAGGATTTGAGAAAGCTTTTGAGGAGATGAGATGGGTGACGTTAAGGCAAGAATTGATGAACTACGCGAAGAGATAAAACGGCACAATGACCTGTATTACACGAAGGGCAAGCCGATCGTTTCCGATGCCGAGTATGACAAGCGGCTGAAAGAACTCAAAAAGCTTGAGAAAGAGCACCCCGAGTATGCTTCTTCGGATTCTCCGACGCAAAAAGTAGGCGCTCCGGTGCCTGTGCGTGATAAGTTCAAAAAAGTGAAACACACCTCACCCATGCTTAGTCTCGACAGTATTAACGAGGAGGAAGAATTCGATAAGTTTGACAAAACCTGTAAAAAAGAACTGGAAGTTGAGGCTATAGAGTACCTCCTAGAGCCCAAGCTTGACGGCCTTAGCGTAGAAATTGTTTATGAAAAAGGTGAATTTGCAAGAGCTTCAACCCGCGGAGACGGATTAATAGGCGAAGACGTAACTGAAAACGTAAAGACCATCAAAACCCTGCCTAAAAAATTGAAAGGGGATAAAGTCCCCGATATGCTGGCCCTTCGCGGCGAAGTAATGATGCATATCAGCGCATTTCAGCGTCTCAATAAAAAACAAATAGAGCTCGGGGAAGAGCCATTCGCTAATCCGCGCAACGCTGCGGCTGGTTCGCTCAGGCAATTGGATGTCGCCATAACGAGCGGAAGAGAGTTAGACGTCTATGTGTACCAGATACTGGCCATTTCCGGAAAACTTCCGGACACGCAAAAAGGTTCAGTGGATTTGATTAAAGGTCTGGGGCTGAAAACAGCTCCGGATGTGAGATGTCTCAACTTGACGGACGACGTGATAAAGTATCATCGCGATATGGAAAAGCGCCGTGATTCCCTTGACTACGAGATTGACGGAGTGGTGATAAAAGTGGATCGTGTTGATTTTCAAAATCGGCTCGGTATGCGCACGACCAGTCCGAAATGGGCTGTCGCGTATAAGTTTGAGGCCCGTAAAGAGATGACCAGAGTTGACGATATAGCGGTGCAGGTCGGCCGTACCGGTATTTTGACCCCGGTCGCGCTTCTTCAGCCGGTTGATGTCGGCGGTGTTACCGTGTCGAGGGCGTCGTTGCACAATATGGACGAGGTGGACCGCCTGGGCGTGATGATAGGAGATCAAGTGAGGATAGAAAGGGCCGGAGACGTGATACCTAAAGTCATTGAGGTCATAAAAGATAAACGTACCGGCGCGGAAAGGGAATTCAAAATGCCCGAAGTCTGTCCGAGTTGCGGAACAAAGTTGGTTAAAGAAGATGTTTTTTACAGATGTCCCGCCGGGTTCGCATGCCGGGCCCAGATCAGAGAAGCTATAACGCATTTTGTTTCGAAAGGGGCTTTTGATATAGAAGGTTTCTCTGAAAAAACCGCCGAACAGCTTTTAGAAAACGGGCTCATAGAGGATGTTGCTGGTATATATAAACTTGAGGCCAATGATCTTATGACGCTCGATGGCTGGAAACAAAAGAAAACAGAAAATATATTGAACGCCATAGAAAAAGCAAAAAATGTTACGCTTGATAGATTTATTTATGCCCTTGGCATAAGGAACGTAGGCAGTCATATTTCCGCGCTTCTCGCGGAAAAATTCACCTCACTGGAAAAATTTATGCAGTCGAAAGAAGAAGAGCTTATGGAGATCAAAGAGATAGGCCCTGAAATAGCCGAAAGCATAACATCTTTCTTTGAAGAAAAAAATAACCGCAATGTGATCCAAAAACTCATCGCGCATGGTGTGAAAATTAAAAAATATGAAAAGGCCGCGGGAAAACTCGAAGGAAAAAAATTTGTGTTTACAGGAACCCTTAGTGCTATGTCCCGCGGAGAAGCCGAAAAACGTATCGAATCCATGGGCGGCGAAGCCCAATCCAACGTAACAAAAGATACCGACTACGTAGTTGTAGGCGAAAACCCCGGTTCCAAAGCCACCGATGCCCAAAAAAAGGACATAAAAATCCTCAGAGAGGCAGAATTTCTTAAGCTTCTGTCTAGTTAAAAATAAAAAAGCAAGAAAACATACTTTCTAAAACTGCTAATTATCATGTATACTTATAGGTATAAATAGCAAGAGGCACAACGTTCCTGGAAGGATGTTTATGGGAGCCATAATTAAAAAGATTAAAAAAGAAGCTAAGAATGTTACAGAAAGTGTCCTGTTTATGCGCTTTTGTCGAAGAATAGTGCGTATGGCAGTTGCGGTTGTGTTTTTAGCAAATCAAATCGCATATGGCATGGACATTACCACAAAAAAAGACGATATGACTAAATCGGCGATAGCTGTACAAAGTATTTTTGACGTGGGAAAACAAGTACAAGCTACCGAGGCAGTTCAAGCGCTTAACGATATTGAGAACTCCGTAGGGCATATCGCAAGCTCCCAAGCGTCTCATATTGTAGTGACGGAAACTGAAACGACACTCGCAACAGTGGCAGAACCCAGCTCAATTGAAAATGCCGCTACCGAGCAAGAAAAAAACTTTCTATCCGAGTCGATGAGCACCATTCAAAAATATTTAGGGACTATTAACGATTCTGTTTCCAGCATAGTTACGGCCGTCACGGATTTTTTGACCGATGTGAAGAAGGAGTATGAGAATAATTACGGAGACGTATCGCTTCAGTCGATTGCGTCCCAGCTGGCGCAGAATAATAGCTCGCTCTTAACGGACGCCGGCATAAGCGCGCTCAGCTCGTGGCTTGCGACCCAGGGTGAAAAAATAGTGAACTGCGCCGTGAAGGTGGTCTATTCATACCTCAAGGAAAACAATGTTTCGGCTGACGAGAACAATATAGCCGGTCTTGCGATAATAAGCGACATTATGCAGGGTGTGATAACTTCATCCACAAAAGGGGATCTCGCGACGTCACTCTATTCGATCAAAAGCGTACTATCTTCGCGGGGTGTGGATATGAATGGCTACGAAATAACGTCTGATATGCTCGCCGGGATAAACACGCCGTTCTTGGCGGTGCAAATGTCGGGCGAAAACGGGCATATAGTACTTGTAAAGAACGTGTCGGGAGATGTCGTGACATACGAGGATGCCGGGGTTTCGGCGACCACGACTCTTGAAAATTTTAACAGTTCTTTTATTAACGTTATTTTGTCTTCGGCGGAGACGGTCAAAGAAATATCCGCGGTCGAAATTAAAGATGAGGTCCTGAAAAAAATCTCGGTTAGCGCTGACGCCCCGGTACTATCTCCGGCACATGCCGGCCCCCTAAGCATTAACGAAGTGATGAATTCCCAAATAGCGGGGTTGGTCAGCTATGATATTTATGAGAACGGGTCCTGGCAACATGGTCCCTTTTACTCTTTTGATCTGGAATTTCAGTATGAGATCTTTTGGAATAACGGGCATGATCAGGCCGATCCCCACAGGATACTTTCCGGTCATGGCAGTCTTTGTCAGGAATTGATTGGTCTTGTAGACGTCGACACGCTGACTCAGCAGTCCGGAACTTTTACTATTTGTGCGAGGAGTTTAAAATATAATGAAGCCGATCAGACCTATGAGATAAGCCCTTGGTCGTCTGCCGTGGAGCTTAACTATAACGCTCCGGCTACGCCACAGATAGAAATACTCAGCGAAATTCCCCGGATAACCAACAAAAACAAACTAACGATCGAATATTCGGTGGACGGTGTGACTCATGATCCGATGGAAGTAACGCTTGCCGACGGACCGCAATATATCGACATCTACGCTCAAAGCACCGATCCGATGAACCCGCTCTCATATGGACACGCTAAAGTTTATGTAGTCGCCGATCTAGATGTTCCTTCCGGGAGCGCTTCGTTTACCGGTGATAATGTGATTAATGGGTACACGAAAGATGATACCGCGACGGTCACCATGAACATAGCCGATATTGCGCCCGAGGGTTTTAAAGAGGGTACGCTTAGATATACCGTAAACGGGGGCGATTGGATCACCGAAGCGTATACTCCGGACGGGAATCCGATAGTGAGGCAGGTTAAACTTACCGGGGAAGGGAAGAACACTTTATGTGTCGAGTATGAAGACCAGGCCGGGAATGTTTTTAAAATTACAGATACTGTC
>JADFYD010000003.1:42596-43078 GCA_015233235.1 Candidatus Omnitrophota bacterium
AAGGGGGATTATTTGATAAACCCCGATACTGGCTGGTCTGATTACTATACGTTTACGCTTGATTCTTCCGCTACGGATCTGGCACCGGATGGTTCTAACGGTTCTGGTATCAAATACATGAAGGTGGGGTACATCTATGATAGTCCGTTGGGAAGAGTAGCCGACGGGAGGTATATGGATTGGGGGCCTTATGTCCCTAGCCTAACTATCAACATGATCGACGGCCAACCGAGGCCGCGTGAGATATATGTTCAATATATGGATAATCTCGGGAATGTGAGTGAAGAATATCAAGAGAGTATTTTTCGCGATACGACAGCGCCCGGGTGGAAAGTTCCTACGGATTATATTTTTCCCGGTACGACTATAGCTCCTGATTTGCGCGATCACGTGTCTATCGCTTCGCCCGAGTCATATATAAGCCCATATGATTATGACCAGCATGAGCATCACACGATGTATGTTACATCCGCCGACGATGT
>JADFYD010000040.1 GCA_015233235.1 Candidatus Omnitrophota bacterium
GGAACAACGCGATTGCCTCGAGGCGACATTCAGTGTTCTTTCGCAAAAAAACTGGTTTAAAGGATATTATCGGTGGCAGTATATGCCGCAGGAAAGGTGGAGCCCGTTAGGTTTTACTGTGAAAGATAAACAGGCTGAAAAAGTCCTGAACAAATGGATAAAAGTGATAGGCAGTAAAGATAGTACACAAACACCAAAATAAATGTTAAGGAGGAAACGGTATGAAAAAATTGGCATTGTTGGCGCTTTTAACTGCGACGGTTTTTCTTGGAGTGATGGTCGCTCACGCAGAAGAAGAAGTTCTGTTCAGTTTCGAGAACGGGCTTGAGGGGTGGGATGTCCCTGATTGGGCCTATGAAAAACCCGACCATGTTCAGAAAGAGATCAAACCGTCGGATAAATTCGCTTCCAACGGTACGAAAAGCCTGGAAATGATGGCGGAATTCCCCGGTGGTTCATGGACGGGCGCGATAGTCGAAATACAGCAATTTTTCGACTGGACGAATTACAAGGACCTGGCGACGGACATTTACATTCCGGCGGAAGCACCGAAAGGATTGAAGGCCAAATTTATACTCACGGTAGGCGATGACTGGAAATGGGTGGAGATGAGCCGTGATTTCGCTCTTGAGCCGGGAAAGTGGACCACGGTAAGAGCGGATCTTTTACCGGGCAGTATCGACTGGAAACGGGTGCAAGTTGACGATAACTTCCGAAAAGACATCAGAAAGGTGGACATTAGGGTGGTATCGAACAGCCAGCCTGTCTATTCTGGTCCCATTTATATCGACAATGTCAGAGTGACGAAAAAATAAAAAACGTAAACACAAAAATCAGAAGAGGTTAATCATGAGTTGTTTTAAAACTAAAACGATATTGACGGTACTATGCTGTTTTGCTGTGGCGGGTTTTGCCGCTACGGGATGCGGTAAAAAGACCGCGGATCAGGCGGCGGGATCAAAGGCGGCCGCTGCAAATACACAGAAAACGCCGGCAGCTCAGGCTGGGGTTCCGCAGGCGGCTGCAGTTCCCGAAGCGACTCCTACTGTGCAGCAAAAGCCTATTACCGAGGAAAAGACATATTTCGGTTTTGAGGACGAGCTTCGGGGCTGGGAAATACCCGCATGGGCCCAGAGCAAAAGTGATTATGTAGGTAAGAGTGTTGAGATCTCGCAGGATTTTGCCAAAGAAGGCAAGTCCAGCATGAAAGTAACGGCCGATTTTACCGGCGGAAGGTGGACGGCGGCGTTAGTCGAGATCGAGCAGTATCTTGATCTCAGCAAATACAGGGTAATAAGTTTCGACGTTTATGTGCCGGAAAGCGCTCCGATGGGGTTAAAAGCTAATCTTATAATGACAGTCGGCGATAACTGGAAATTTGTCGAAATGAACCAGATGATCCCGCTTATCCCAGGCCAATGGGTGACTATCACGGCGAATATCGAGCCGGGCAGTTACGATTGGAAGAGGGTAGTACCCGACGAGAATTTCGCGAAAGATGTAAGGAAACTCGCTATAAGGGTAGTCTCGAACAATAAGCCGGTTTACGCTGGGCCGATATACATTGATAACGTGCGGGTTGGAAGATAGCGTGCTAGTCGTTAGTCGCTAGTCGTTAGTGTGATTACGAGCGCAAAGGTTGTTGCTTAGTAAAATAAAACTAGCGACCAGCGACCAGCGACTAGTTCCTGGTTTACACATAAATAAAGGATGGACACATGCCGACCAAAAAGAAAGACGAATCCAAATCAAAAAAGATCCTGGGGCTGTCGCCGTTATTGGCGGCTTTCGCGGCCTTATTTTTGATCATAGGCCTTATGTTCGCGCTTGGGCATTTTTTCTTCGCTAAACCGAAAAGTGCCAATGGGCTGTATTTTCAAAAGGGCATAGTGTATGGCTCATGGTCACGTGACGGGTATCTGGCTCAGGGAGCCGATCAGTCCCTTGAGGCGCTGAAGGCTACGGGTGCTAACTCGGTTGGCGTGCTGGTGACGTGGTACCAGGATACGTGCTGGTCAAATGAGATAAAAAGGCTCGACATAACGCCGTCAGATGAGGCTGTCATCAAAACCATACGGAAAGCGCATGAGCTCGGAATGAAAGTTATGCTCAAGCCGCATCTGGATATAGTAGATACTTCTGACGGCAGCTGGCGCGGCGAAATAGGCTGCGTAAAAGATGCCGATTGGAGCAAATGGTTTGAAGGCTATACTAACTACATCATGTATTACGTGGATATCGCGATAAAAGAGAAGGTTGAGATGATCTGTATAGGTACGGAACTTTCAAATATTGACGCTTCAAAACCCGAATTCTGGGATGGGCTTATCGCTAAGATAAGGGCCAAATATTCCGGAAGCCTGACATATGCGGCGCATTGGGATAGGTACATCGACATTCGTTTCTGGGATAAACTGGATTATGTCGGCATTAACGCGTACTTCCCGCTTTCGAGCGAGATGCGGCCCACATACGATCAGCTTAAAGAAGGCTGGTCAAAATGGGTCACCGAGATGGAAGAGTTCCAGAAGCAGGTTAAAAAGCCGATAATTTTCCCGGAAATAGGATGCAATTCCGCGGATGGCGCGGCAATAAGACCGTGGGAGCATAATCCGCGCAGGGAAGTCAATTTAGCTTTGCAGGCCGATTACTACAAGGCGCTTATGGACATATTCTTTCAGAAAGAGTGGTTTTACGGGCAATACTGGTGGATCTGGGGCACTAACAAAAACATGGGCGGACCGTACAACCGCGCCTTCACCCCGCAGAATAAGCCCGCTGCTAAAATAGTTACCGAGTATTATGCGAAAAACATAAAAAGGTAACAAAACTAACCCATAAAAGGGGAGGTTCGTAAATGAGAAACTTTGTCGACAGGACTGAGCGGTTGAGCGAAAAGGAAAGGCGCAATTTGAGCATTCTCGATTCCATAAGGAGAAACAACGAGATATCTCGCGCCGATATTTCCAAGATCACCGATCTCAATATTGTCACCGTTTCGAATTACGTGAGCAAGTATGTAAAGTCCAAACTGGTCTTTGAGACAGGACTGGATATTTCATCCGGCGGAAGAAGGCCGGAACTCCTGAAGCTTAATGCCGAATATTGCTATACGATCGGGGTTGACCTCGGGGCGCCGCATATCATAAACGATGTTTCATCGACCGTGGTTCTATTAGACCTTACCGGAAAGATAGTAGCCAGGGAAAGGAGAAAAAAGGAGCCGCATGAGTCTTTTGAGAAACTCGTCAGCGGTGTCATCGAAATGATGGCGAGGCTTATTGAAAATTCCGGCGTAGACGCTTCTAAAATATACGGGGCCGGGGTGGGTATTTGGGGAGTTATCGACAGATATCGCGGTATGGTAAGGTATGCGGTTGAAAATGAACTTATAGTGAGTTATACGAGTTTGCTTGACCAGATCGAGACCAGGTTTGGCATACCGGCGACTATCGAGCACGACGCTACGCTTGCCGCTTTTGGCGAGAAGTGGTCGGGTATCGGCGCTATATCGAGCGCAAATAACCTGATATTTTTATGCTCGGATTCCAGCTGCGGTATGGTGATAAACGGGGAGCTCTATTACGGAGCCAGTAAAAGCGCCGGAGAACTGAATATCAGTCCGCCCCGTCCGGATTCCGAACCGGATCCCGAAAAGCCGTGGACAAGTTATTCGTCGGCGAGCTGTCTTAGGTCGCGCGGGCTGGACCTCGGCATAACCGATAGAGCGCGCTCGTTTTTCAAAGAAAATCCGGGCAGGGAGACTATTTTATTCGCGAAAGCGGGAAAGAATCCCGAAAATATCACATTTGCCATGACGGTTGACGCGGCGAACGAAGGCGATGAGATCGCCAAAAAAATTGTCGAAGACGCCGGTGAATATTTAGGGGCGAAGATCGCTTTTTTGATAAACCTTTTCAATCCCGAAGTCGTCGTTGTCGGCCGAAGCATAGAAAAAGCGGGGGACCTGTTCTTCTCCGCAGTCAGAAGGTCAGTGAGGCGTTGGGCCTACGAAGAATCGGTGAAGATAGTGAAGATACTGCCGGCCAGTTTGGGTGATGATTCGGTGGCGGTTGGGGCCGGTGCTCTTGTCGCGCAGGACTTCTTCGCGAAGGTGTAATAGTCGTTGGTCGTTTGTTTTTTGTAGGGGCACGGCATGCCGTGCCCCTACGCAATATTGGGGTAGGGTAGGCAGGGACAAAGAGAGACAATATGTTTTTTAAAAGCATCATATCAATTTTATCGGCTGTTCTTCTAGCGACATCTCTCACTGGCTGCGGTTCGGGCAACGATAAAAAGAAAAACGTGATAGTCATGTGGCTTGTGGGGTCAGAGGCACAGGCACAGAAAATAGTGGAGATAAGCAAAACCTTTACCGAAACGACTGGAGTGAAAGTCGATTGCCAGGCGATCTCCTGGGGTGACGCGCATAGTAAATATCTTACCGCTATAGCGGGTGAGGTTACTCCCGATATTGGCACCATGGGCCTGACATGGGGTATGGAGTTCGGTGAACTTGGCGCTATGATCGACTTAAAGGCTAATTTCCCGGAAGATGTGGCCGTCCTTGATAAAGAAAATTTTCCCGGGCTTGTAGAATCCACCAAGCTTGGCAACAAAATGTACGGAGTGCCGCTCGATTTTTCTGAACACATCGTGTATTACCGAACCGATATTATATCCGAAGCGCCGAAAGACTGGGATTCTCTTCTTGCCGTTCTAAAAAAATTGAAGGCCGAGAATAGGGGCATGGTATTGGATTGGGGATCTTTAGAGTGGATAGGGTTCGCGCCGTTTTTGTGGCAGGCCGGCGGAGATTTCTTTTCAGATGACTACCGTAAAATAACCATGGATTCCCCCGAGGGGGCAAAAGCTCTGGAATATTTTACGGCGCTTTACAAGGGAGGCGTTCCGATAACCAGGGTGCCGCTCGAACAGGGTATGCGCACCGGAGACTATCCTATCGCCATATCGGGTAATTGGAAGGTGCTGAGCCTGCAGCTCGGTGCTCCCGAGATAGCCGGCAAATGGTCGGTCGCGATGCTCCCGCAAGGTCCATCCGGGAAACGCACGGCTTTTATAGGCGGCAGAATTATGGGTATATTCTCCAGATCAAAAATGGCGAAAGAGTCATGGGAGTTCATCAAGTTCCTGTCTACGCCCGAAAGTCAGTTGAAACTTTATAATTCTTCGCTTGAGACAGACGACTTGTATCTGCCGCCGAACATGAAAACATGGGAATTACTGGGGATGGATGCCAAAATAAAGAAAGTGCTTATGGACCAGGCCCAAGACGCCAAAGGGCCGCCGCCTGTACTCGGGTGGGACGCGGCGACAAGGTTCGTTGACGAGGCGGTACAACTGGCCGTTCTTAAGAATAAACCGGCGGCGGAGGTCTTAAGAAAAGCCGCGGATGATATGAGAGAAGAATTAAAAATGCACTAGAGAAAGGAGAATGAGCGAAATGGCTAATGAGACGGTGTTCAAGAGGTACAAGGGTAACCCGATAATAACGGCAGCGGCCGTTCCGAGAGCGAACAGCATTCATAATAGCGCGATCGTTCCGTTCAAGGATGGATATGCCGGTATTTTCAGGGTGGACGAAGTAGACCTGAATTTCACGATGCATTTCGGTAAAAGCAAAGACGGTATCAACTGGACGATAGATCCGGAAGTTTTGAACATGAAAGCGGACGATCCCGAAATACCGGTTAAGGCGCGCACATACGACCCGCGGCTCACGAAAATAGATGATACGTATTATTTTACGTGGTGTATCGATTCTCCGCAGGGGCCGTGCATAGGTCTAGCTACCACAAAAGATTTCAAGATGTTTAAACAGCTTGAGAACCCTTTAATGCCGGCCAACAGGAATTGCGTTATTTTTCCGAGAAAGATCGGCGGGAAATACGCTATGCTTAGTCGTCCTAGTGACCGGGGACACACGCCCTTCGGGGACATGTTCTATTCTGAAAGTCCGGACCTTAAATATTGGGGCGGTCACAGGTTCGTTTTCGGGACGGTTGCCTCAAGCTGGCAGTCGACCAAGATCGGGCCCGGCCCGGCGCCGATAGAGACAAAAGAGGGATGGCTTTTGATATACCACGGTGTATGGACCAGCTGTAACGGTTATATTTACTATGCGGGAGCCGCGCTCTTGGACATCGAGAAACCCTGGAAGGTGCTGTACCGGACTAAAGATTATATTCTCGCGCCGACGGAACTTTACGAAAGGGTCGGGGATGTTCCGAACGTCGTTTTTCCGAGTTCCGCAGTGGTCTCCGGCGACAATATCAGGATCTATTACGGTTGTGCCGATACGTGTATTTCTATTGCCGATGGCAAAATAAGTGATCTGGTTAAATTCGTAAAGGAACATAGCTTTAAAAACTAACCGTATTTATACCAAAACAAAAAAGGCCGAACCTTACGGTTCGGCCTTTTTGTTTCAGAATAGTATTTAAACTAAAACTGCGTCGATATTTTTACCGTCACTTCGTTATCGGCACCGGTGTTCCTTCCCGAAAAGGTCTGGCCGTATGTGGCAGAGAGAAGCAGAGATCTGCCCTGATGGGTGATCGAGTTAGCGACCGAATATTCTTTATCGGCCTTTCTGTTGCGCATGAGCTCGTATATCTCAAGAAGCTCGATCGCCGGGCCTAAACGCCATATCATGTAATCTTTTTCGACTTTGCCTGTTCCATCCTGACAAAGTATGCCGTCTAATTCTCCTTTAAAGAGCAGCCAGCTTTTTGGCCATATGCCGGCTTCCGCGAAAAGCGGTATCTGGTTGCAGACCCTTCTATTGTTAAACCAGTAACCGGCTTCAAGTCCGACATAGCATGGGGTTTTGAAATAGAAAAATCTGTCGAAAGTTTTTCCCACAAGGGCACGGAGTTCAAGAGTGTCGTTGCCGTCCGAGAGGCCCGGTTCATCTTTTTGGCCGTTACCGCTGTAGAACATGCCCTTGATCTGAGCGCTGGCCACGAACGGTTTTTCGAGTAAGCGCACGCGCGTTCCGACTTCCATTTCGGTTATATCACTTGAGCGTCTTCTGTAGGGGCCCCATTCTTGCGGTCTTGAGTATTCCTTGTACTCGAAGTCCTTGTATTGCATACCTGTCATAAGGGTCACCTTGTCCGTCAGACCGTATTCCACTTTTGGTATGAGGGTGAGACCGACTGACTGAGCGTCGAATTTGTTGCCGCGGAGTTCGCGGTCGGCGTCAAAACTGCGTTTGTTCCATGACCCTTTGGTGGAAACCTCGATCCATGTTTTTTTCTTAGGCAATGTCCACGCTCCTGCGTGGGCGAGCTGCGGGAAAATGAACACGGAGAGGGATAATGCTATGATAATACGTCTCATTTGCGGGAGCCTCCTTCATTTACGTCTTTTTTTGCGCGCGATGCGCGGGTGAACAAACTGTGTATCTTTGAAACAAAAGTCCTCTGTTTTTTTTGTTCCGCCAGTATATCGCTTACGTTATCCGGGGACAAAGTACCTTTTTCTACCAGCACAGACCCTAACTTTTTATGCAAATTCTGATGGAGCAGGTGTTTCTGCTGTACAGCCAAAGCTTTTTCGACGCTTTCTTTTTTGGCGAGATTCTTTTTGACGGCGATCTCTCCGAAACGGTCGGACTTTTTTGTGTGTTTTCTAAAATTAAACATCATAAGATGATACGACAAAAGTGTTAACTTTTTTATGCGTCAAGTCAAGTATAACCTCATTTCGCGCCGATGTCAAGCTTACCACATTTCGCTTAACTTTTCATGTCAAATGTGATATAAACTTTTAACGTTTTAAAATCTTAAAAGGACAATAATGAAAAACGACAAAAGCCTTAGTGTTTCTTTCATGATGCCTATGTACAACGAAGAGGCAAACATCGAAAAAGCCATCTTAAGGCTAAAAAATATGTCAGAGAAGCTTACCAGCGATTATGAAATAGTGGTCGTTGACGACGCCTCTACGGACGGTTCAAAGAAGATCGTTGAGAGACTGGCATCGAAAGACAGCCGGATCAAGCTTTTTTGCCTCGCGAAGAACACGAAATTTGGCGGTGCTTTTGCGGAAGGATTCAGCCGCTCCACAAAAGATGTGATCGTATACATGGATTCTGATCTTCCCGTCTCTAACGACGATATTGAGGCTTCATTTCCTATGATCTATGAGAACGACGTAGTCACCGGGTACAGTAAGGTCAAAAAAGGCGATACGCTTTTAAGGAAGTTTATCTCCCAGAGCTATAACCTCATGGTGCGAATCCTTTACGGTCTCAATGTGCGTGATATTAATTCAGGCTACAAGATAGTGCGCAGGGAAATAGTGAAAGATCTTAAGTTCCACTCCAGGAGCCCCTTTATTGACGTCGAAATATTCATCCACGTCAAAAAGAAAAAAGGTAAAGTATGCCAGTATCCCCTGATATTTGAATCCCGCAAAGGGGGGAAGTCATATATAGCCAGGATCCCGGTGATATTGGCCACTTTTAGGGATATGATAAAGGTGAGGCTCTTATCGTGAAATATCTTATTCTGAACGCCGACGATTGCGGATTTTCTCAAAGCGTGAACCGCGCGGTAAAAGAAAGTTTTTCCGCCGGGGCCATAACCGGAACGAGTGTATTGTCCGTCGGCAGGGAGTTTCCCGAGGCGATAGAGATCTTAAAAAATTCAGGCATGGTTGAAGTCGGAGCGCATCTTGCCCTGACGGGTAAGTTTGACTATGCCTGTTCCGAGAAAAAGCGGATAGTTTCTATACTTGATGAAAAAGGGACTTTTTTCGGATCGTACCGCGAGTTTTTGGGCCGGTATTTTGCCGGCAAGATCAATGAAGAGCATGTATACATGGAATTCAAAAAACAGATCGAAAGACTGCTCAGGTTCGATTTTAAAATAACGCATATCGACAGCCACGAACACATACATATGCTGCCGGCGATATTCAGAGTTGTGGTCCGTTTAGCTGATGAATTCCATGTCCCGTTCATAAGGGTGCCAAATGAGGGAGTATTGGTCTATGCGAAAAGATTCTCACTCCCGAATTATTTCCGCTCGGTCGCGCTTAGGAGCGTTCTTTTTCTGAATAAAGGAAATATCGCCTCTTTGACGTTGAAGCATAACGATCAATTTTTCGGGCATTTCCATTCCGGGTCGATCACGGACGACGTAATGTGCTTTATGGCCGATAACCTGAAAGACGGGATCAACGAGATCGCTTTTCATCCCGCGACATTCTCGCAAATCTTCATCGATAAATATCCATGGTACAAAAATTCCCACAAAGAGCTGGATGTTCTGCTCCACGGCTCCTGGCGTGAGCGCCTGGCCAAGAATAACGTAAAACTCATTTCCCATAAAGAGGCGGCGGAGCTGTAGAATTAGTAATTAGAGATTAGAAATTTGACCGCATTCGAGAAACTTCCGACTAATCTAATATCTAATCTCGAATCTCGAATGCTCTGTAAACATTTTTTTGCTTTGCAAAAAAATGTTTACTGGTGCGGGCGAGAGGACTCGGCGCCTCAGTCGCGCGAACAGTTTTTTGGCTTCACCTTTGTTCGCCAAAAAACTGCGCTCCTTCGGTCGGCCACCCGCCGCCTCAAAAAGAAAGGAACTGCTCCCTAGGGTCGCAGTTCCCTAAATAAGGTTCGGCGGCTCCCTTCAAATCCTCTTAGGGTGGTGTGATCGTCTTCGAGTGTAAATAGATCAGCTTCAGGTGGTGCGGGCGAGAGGATTTGAACCTCCAATGGGTTGCCCCATATGGACCTGAACCATACGCGTCTGCCAATTTCGCCACGCCCGCATTGCTAAGAATTGTCCGGATAACGCAGATATTGCCCTGTTGACAAGTGTTCTGAATTATACTATAAAGTACGTGCGGAGTCAAAATAAACAAATTCTGCAGAGCGTAGTGGACCGTGAACAGTGGACAGAGGGCAGTTGAAACCCCGGGATGAGAAATGTCAGATAGAGCTCCGGAGATAAAAAACAGGCAGGTATTCAGGGATTTTCTTATAGAAAAGACCTTTGCGGCCGGACTGCATCTGCAGGGGAACGAGATAAAGTCCATCCGGGCCGGGGACGCTAATCTCGCCGGCAGTTTCGCTAAGATTGAAAAAGGCGAGGTTTTGTTGTATAATATGCATGTAACGCCCTACAAGTTCACGCGTGACGAGCAGGATGCGCTAAGGCCCAAAAAACTGCTCCTGCATAAGTCCGAGATCAGAGTAATAGCCGCAAAGATAGAACGCGAGGGTTACACGTTAGTGCCGATAAAGATATTTTTTAGCCATGGTTACGCGAAAGTGGAGCTGGGGCTCGGTAAGGGTAAAAAGCTTTACGATAAACGCGCGGACATAAAGAAGAAGCAGTCCGACAGGGAAGTCAAGCGCGCGATGAAGAGTTTTGGGTGATGTTCGTTCTTTGAAATAATAATTTTTGCGTGGCAAAAATTTTTGGGGGTGATCGGTCTCGACATGTTTTCTTAAGTGTTGAGCAGCATGCAGAGGTTGTCAGGCGGCCTCTTAAAAACCTGGCACAAAACTAAATGCAGACTACAATCCAGTAGCTGAAGCCGAGGCGATACTTGCCGACGGCGCACTTGCTCCTCAATCAGTAGGAGCAGCTTCCTTAGTTGGCGCCCTTGCCATCTAAAAGAAGTTAACCAATAAGGGAACTCCGTAAAGGTTAGCCTTCTCCTTTGCGGTTTAATCAAAAAGGCTGCTTCCTTGGATAGCCCGAACGGCGGCTGCCCGGGGAAAAAGACAAAGCCGTTCTAAGCATGTAGATACTCAGCGTTTGGGTTTCATGGACCCGGGTTCGATTCCCGGCACCTCCACCATGTACCACTCACAAAAATTTCTATCGAAATTTTTGTTCGGGTACATGGCACAGCCATACAGTAATTTTTGTGAGTGGGACATGCCCTGTACCGGAGGCTATAGCTTGATGGTAGGCCGACTGGTACAGGGCAATAATTTCTTGAGGGCTATGTATTACGTATATGTTTTGTTGAGCAATAAAGACAAAAATTTCTACATCGGCTTCAGCGAGAATATCTAGCAGCGCCTCGACGAACATAACGCCGGTAAGAATGTAAGCACCAAATTACG
>JADFYD010000041.1 GCA_015233235.1 Candidatus Omnitrophota bacterium
TTGTCAGAAAAATAAAATTGTATCTAGGTTTGAGATAATGCCCGAAAAAATACGCGTACTGATAGCCGATGATTCCAGCCTTATGAGGGAAGCCATCAAGGCCATCCTTGAGTCGGACCCGGACATAGAGGTCATAGGCATGGCAAAAGACGGGCAGGAAGCTATAGATAAAGCTCTTGCTCTTAAGCCCACTGTGATCACAATGGACATGAATATGCCGAAGAAGAACGGCATCGAGGCGATAGAGGAGATCATGCGTTCGGTGCCTACCCCGATAATCGTGATAAGTACCATGAATGTGAACGTGATCATTAAGGCGCTTGGCATCGGGGCGATGGATTTTGTGTGTATAACCCACGACATATCCGTGGTAAAAAAAGACCTGTTGGCAAAAGTAAAGATCTCATCGCGTGTTAAAGCCATAAGGCGCATGAAGATCGGCCCCTTTTCCCCAAAGGTGATACCGGCGCAGCACAAAACCACGTCAAAAATTATCGCCATCGGTGTTTCTACCGGCGGACCCCAGGCTCTGGAAACGGTACTCGCGGGTATCCCATCGGATTTTCCCGCGGGTATAGCGGTGGTGCAGCATATTTCTGAGGGTTTCATAAATGGTTTGGCGGAGTGGCTCGGAACAACTTCCGGGCTTGAAGTAAAAGTGGCAAGGTCCGGCGATGTTTTGAAAAAAGGGACAGTACTTCTGGCTCCGGATAAATACAATTTTACACTCAACGGGGAAGGAGTAGTGATCCTAAAAGAGCCGGTGTCGCAAAAAGCTGTGCAGCAGATCCCTTCCATTGACGAGCTGATGTGTTCAGTGGCCGCTTCTTACGGAGATAGGGCCGTGGGAGTAATAATGACGGGGATGAGTTCTGACGGGGTAAAAGGGATACGGGAGATAAAACACGCCGGCGGGATAACTATCTCACAGGATGAAAAGAGTTCGGTCATATTCGGCATGAATAAACTCGCCATAGAGACGGGCTGCGTGGACAGGGTCATACCGCTCGACAGGATCGCTAAAGAACTTATCGAATTGGCAGCATCCGTTTAGAACGTACAAAGTATTTAGGAGAACAGTTATGGTAAAAAAGATTTTAATTATAGATGACAGCTCTATGGCGCTGGAGATGCTCGCGGAAACTTTTAGAAGCGAAGGATATGAAGTGATAACCGCTGATGATGGTGAGAACGGTTTGGTGGTCGCGGATAAGACAGCTCCGGACGTAGTGATCATCGATACATTGATGCCGGGCATTAATGGATTTGAAGTTTGCCGCCGGCTCAAAAAAAATGTATCGTCCGCCCCAAAAGTCATTATCATAACCGGCAGCATAGACGCTGTTGATGCGCTGAAGGCACAGTCGGTCGGGGCCGATGATTATTGCGCCAAGACCAGTGATTTTTTTCCGTTAATTGAAGCAGTAAAAAAACTTATTTGACATGACCAGCCGATGAGAACTGAGAGAAACCATGGATGAGCCGAATAAAGAAAGATGGGCGTTAGAGAAAACCAATGAGGCGATCAAGGCCCTCTATAAAGAGATCGAGAAGAAAAACGAGCAGCTTAAAAAATTAGATCAGCTAAAATCGCAATTTGTCGCGAATGTCTCGCATGAATTCAAAAATCCCCTCACTATTATTGGCGAGTATTTAAGCATAGTTCTTGATGGTGTGGCGGGAGAAGTCAATCCCAAACAAAAAGAAATACTTGGATCTTGCAGGAAAACAGTGGACCGACTGAATCGTCTTGTGATGGATCTGCTGGACCTATCGAAAATAGAAGCCGGGAAAATGGAGCTGAAAAGGGAAGGTATCGATATTGTGCAGTTGATAGAAGAAGTATCGGCTGACTGTGCGACGCAAATTTCCAAAAAAGAACTCCTTTTTCGAAAAGATATCTCTTATAACGTCGGCTTTATATGGGGAGACAGGGACAAATTGACGATTGTTGTGGTTAATCTGCTGGATAACGCCATTAAGTATATCCAGGAGAAAGGTGTTATTGTCCTCAGGGCCTCCGGTACGGAAAATGAAGTGAGGGTCGAGATCTCTGACAACGGACCGGGTATCCCTCCGGAATACCGCGAAAAGATATTCGATAAGTTCGAGCGGATCAACACTGAAAAACAGGAGGGCACGGGGTTGGGGCTTCCCATAACAAAGGATATCATAGGGCTTCACAAGGGGAAGATCTGGGTAGAAAGCGAACTTGGCAAAGGAAGCACTTTTATTTTTCTACTGCCGCGTGATCTGAGGACGGTCCATTAGGGTACAAAATTTCTGTTCGGAATTAACTTGCAGGCGATCGATGGACGATAGAAGAAAAAAAGGTTTTTCATTTCTCATTACCACTAGCCGAGGCTATCTCTCGCCCGAGCCTGTCATGCGACGTCTTTTGCCGCCTCTGGCGGTCATTTTGTTCCTCATTGTGTTATGTTCGGGGGCGGGTTTATGGCAACAGCATAAAAATAGGAGCACCCAGGAGACGTCGAACAATGTCTTAGATGCCAAGAACCGTTTGAAGGTGTTCCTGGATCAGCAGGCGGCCGGTCTGGTTGCTACCACATATGTCATTGCCGCCGACCGGAGAGTTCAGACTGCCCTGCGCTCCGGCGATGCCGATACGTTACTGGTCGACTGGCGACCTGTGTATGAGACACTGCACAGGGAAAATAAACTTACGCATTTCTATTTCTTTGACAAGAACCGCGTTTGTCTTTTACGTGTTCATAAACCTGAGAAACGTGGTGACGTCATCGGCCGTTTCACGGCCCTTGAAGCGGAACGCACGGGAAAAACCGCTTCGGGGATAGAGTTGGGACCGCTCGATACTTTTACGCTGCGAGTGGTGCGTCCGGTCTTAGCCGGAGGGGAGCTCGTCGGTTATGTGGAATTGGGCAAGGAGATCGAAGATGTGCTGGAGACTTTGCACTCCTCTTCCGGAAATCAGATAGCATTAAGTATCCACAAGAAGTTTCTCAACAGGCAGACTTTTGAAGATGGTATGCGCCTATTGGGAAGAGAGGCCGATTGGGATCGACTATCCAACAATGTGGTTATATATGCCTCGCAGGGTAAATTGCCGGACGCTTTCGCGTTACTGGCCGACCGTGCGGAAGGGGATAACTCATATAGAAAGATAGGCGGAGAGGTAAACTTTGACGGAAAAACATGGGTAGCAGCCGCAATGCCAGTCCAAGACGCATCGGGCGCCGAAGTCGGTGAACTATTGGTCATGAGAGACGTGTCAGCCGAAAAGGTTGCGTTTGTGCGCATGATGGCCATCAGCGGAGCTGTTGGAATAATGATACTGGTGCTGCTACTGTCGTTCGTCTATGTGTTACTCCGTCGTACCGATGTCGGTATACGGGCACAGCAGGAAGAAATCAAAGAAAGCGAAAAGACACAGCGTTTACTTATGGAAAGCATTGATGCCGGGGTCGTAGTGATAGATCCCGCAACACACATTATTGAGCACGCAAATTATGTTGCCGCGAAAATGTTCGGCTCTCCGATAGACAGTATAGTCGGCCGCGTGTGTCATAATTTTTTATGTCCGGCGGAGGAAGGCGCCTGTCCCATTACCGACCGCGGTCAGAATTTGGAGCAGGCTGACAGGATCATGTTGGTAGCCGGCGGACGCCAGGTCCCTGTCATGAAGTCCGTAAAACGCATACAGATAGGTGGCAGAGATAAATTGATAGAGACATTTGTCGATATTACCGATCGCAAACGTGCCGAGGCCAAACTGCTCGAAATGAACCGCGCTTTTCGAGAAGCGACGGAGCGTGCGAACGCGGCCAGCCTAACCAAGAGCCGGTTCCTCGCCAACATGAGCCACGAGATCCGTACGCCGATGAACTCGATATTGGGCTACGGGGAGTTACTCGGCGCCACGGCGCTAAGCGCTAAACAAATGGAGTACGTAAAGATGATAAGCTCCAGCGGAACATTATTGCTGGGGATCATCGACGATATACTTGATGTTTCAAAATTCGAGGCGGGAAAAGTTGCCCTGGAAACCGTGGATTTCAATCTCGATTATTTGTGTCATGATGTTTTTAAAATGATACTGCCGCGCATAAAGGACTCTAAGATCAACACATATGTGCGCTTAGATAAAAACATTCCGTTACTTCTAAAAGGAGATCCGACACGTCTTAGACAGATCTTGATCAATTTGCTGGGGAATGCCGTAAAGTTCACCAAGAAAGGCGAGATCGGGATCAGTGTCTTTAAAGAGGACATCCCGGTAAAAGAAGGTTTTGCTGTTTTGCGTTTTATTGTCAAGGATACCGGCTCGGGTATCCCCCCGGGTAAAAGGGAGGCCATCTTTAATCCGTTCACGCAGGCGGATGAATCCACTACGCGCAAATACGGTGGTACTGGGTTAGGCCTTACCATATGCAAAACCATCGTGGAGGCTATAGGCGGGAAAATATGGGTTGAATCCGAAGAGGGCAAAGGATGCGAATTTATTTTCACAATACCCCTCGCTCTTGGCGATAGGTCAATGACTGAAGGTATAGATCCTGTCACGTTTAACGCGCTTAAAGGGAAACGTATCATCATTGTGGATGATCACCAGTCGAACACGGATATTTTAAGGCAATATTGTCGTGATGCCGGCATGGATGTTATGCGGACCTACAGCGGCGCTAACGAGGCATGGAAAGGGATCAGCGGATGCATGGCAGCCGGGGATATCCCGAACGTGATACTGTCCGATATTATGATGCCGGATATGAGCGGTAACGATCTGGCTAAACGTATTCGGGATAACTATGGTTTCGGAAAAGTAAAACTTATCGCGGTAACATCTGACGTCAGGCTGGGGACGGCCCAGGACGCCCACGAGTCAGGGTTCGACGGATATCTGCCAAAACCTGTTTCCCGGGAGGAACTGCTCAAAGTTATCGCTACTGTACTGGGAGATAAACGTAAGGACGGGTGGATCATCACCCGGCATGTCGCCGAAGAACTGCAATGCAAAGGGGTTAGGATCCTTGTAGCGGAAGATACCTTAGCCAACAAGATGCTGATGCAGGAATATTTGAATATGCTGGAAGTAAACGCCGACTTTGTAAATAACGGGGAAGAGGCCATAGCCAAACTCAAAGAAAATCAATACGACCTATGTCTCATGGATATCCAGATGCCGGTCATGGACGGAATAACCGCGACAAGAATTATCCGCCAGGAGATTTCGAAAGATCTGCCGGTGATCGCCGTTTCAGCGGATGTTATGCAGGAAGATAAGGAGAAGAGCGCCGCGGCGGGGTTGAACGATTATCTCACCAAACCCGTAGACCTCCAGAAACTTAAGGAAATAATAGTCAAATGGAAGGGATACGGAGCGGCAGGGGCGTTATAAAAAACGGGACGGAATGAAGATAGCGTTGGTTAAACCTCCGGGGACATATGCTTCATGGGTCAAATGGTCCATGCTGGGCATATCGTACATCAGCGCCTGTCTTGAAACTGACGGCTTTGAATGTAAGATCTTTGACGCCGATTTTAAATCGTGGTCGGAAAGTACTCTTGTCTCGGAAGTGCTAAAGTATGATCCCGGCGTCATAGGTTTCACGGCAATGACGCATGATATAATGATGGCCGCCGCGATCGCTCGCGATCTCAAGGCGCAGTTGAATATCCCGGTCATTATCGGCGGATGTCATGTCACCGCTTTGCCTTCCCGTACGCTCGAAGAATTCCCTGTTTTTGATTATGGCATTTACGGTGAAGGCGAAAGGACCATGTCGGAATTAATGAAACTTTTGTCCGGGCATGAGCATGGTTTAGAAAATATCAAAGGGCTGGTCTTTCGCGACGCCGGGCGGGTTACCGTGAATCCGCCACGTCCGGTTTTGACCGAGAAGGAAATCGATGAATTGCCGTTTCCCGATTTTCGCCAATATTACGGTACGGATAAAAATGCTTTAAGCGGAAAGGACAAATACTACATCACCATAACAGGCAGAGGATGTCCATTCCGCTGTGTTTTTTGTATGCGGGTGCTTGGCTCTGAAGTCAGGAGACGTTCCCCGCAGAAAGTTTGCGATGAGATCGAATTTGCCGTTTCCGCTTACGGGGCCCACACCATAAATTTCGCCGACGAGATATTCCTTTTCAATAACTCCGAAACAAGGGCTTTATTGAATATGATGATAGAAAGGAGGTTGCCCGGCAAGATCAAATGGACAGGCCTTATTCGCGCGAATTTTGTCACGCCGGAATTGATCTCTTTGGCGAAACGCGCCGGTTGTTACCACCTGGAAATGGGGGTCGAGTCAGGCGATGAAGAAATACTGAAAAGGATTAAAAAGGGTATTACCGTCGAACAGGTGCGGAAAGCGGTTCAGATCATAAAGAGTTCCGGTATCACATTGAACACATATTACATACTCGGCCATCCCGGTGAAACAAAAGAAACATTGCGTAAAACCGTGGACCTGGCGATAGAACTCAATACGGATGATATCGCGGTAGGATTGATGGTCCCTTATCCCGGAACGGAAATATACGAGCTGGCGATTGAAGGAAAGGGCGGATACAGAATGCTTAGCGGGAAATGGTCGGATTTCGACAAGTATTGTTCTAAGGTACTGGAGATCGAAGGCTTGCCGTATAAGGAATTAAGCCGGTGGCAGCGAGATGCATTTATAGGGTTATACTTGAGGAACGGAAGATATCTTGATGCGCTGAAATTTTTGTGGAAGATAAGGCTTGCCCTATTCTTTATTTTTGTTAAATGGCTCAACGGGTTAAAATGTCTTTTAACACGTCAGAATAGGACCTGACGCACTCCGGGATCGGCAGCATGCCGCACGGATGATGCGGATACTCTCATTGATCGGACGGACATAATATGGATTCCAGCGACAAAAATATGAAAAGAAGGGCCATTGGTCTCATAATCTCGTTTGGCATGGTCAGCCTTTTCGGCGATATTATTTATGAAGGCGCGCGCAGCGTCAACGGGCCCTATTTGAAACTTCTTGCGGTCAACGCTACCGTTTTGGGAGTGGTCGCGGGATTAGGGGAGTTTTTAGGGTATGCGCTGAGATTACTTTCGGGATATCTTTCGGATAAGACTAGATCTTATTGGTTGCTGACGTTTTTAGGGTATGGGATGCTGATCAGCGTGCCGCTGCTCGCTTTTACGGGCGTTTGGCAGGTCGCCGCGATTTTCATAATATTAGAGCGCCTTGGCAAAGGGATACGAAGCCCCGCAAAGGACACGATACTTTCACAGGCAAGTTCTCAGGTAGGAACGGGATTCGGTTTTGGTCTGCATGAGGCAATGGACCAGATAGGCGCGGTCGCGGGGCCGCTCATATTCGCCGGATTTTTTATTGCAGCCGGTAAGAACATAGGTATCCACGATTATCAAAAAGGTTACGCGTTTTTATGCCTCCCGTTCTTTTTGCTCATGCTGTGCCTCTTTATATCCTACCGCCGGGTGCCTGATCCCGGTTTCCTTGAGGCACCGCGAAAAACTAAAATACCTGATAAACTTTCCCGGGTATTTTGGATGTATTCTTTGTTCACCTTCGTTTCTACGGCGGGTTACTGCAGCTTTATCTTAATAGCTTTTCATTTTAAATCCGCCGATGTTATGCCCGACTCTCAAATACCCTTATTTTATGCGGTCGCGATGGGAGTTGATGCCGCGGCGGCCCTGGCGATAGGCAAGCTGTATGACGTAATTAAAAACAGGAATAAAGACCATAATGCCGGTTTGAACCTGCTGGTTGCGATACCTCTATTATCGTTGTTGATACCTGTCTTCGTGTTTACAAAGGACCTGAATTTTATCATAATTGGTGTGATTTTCTGGGGCATTGTGATGGGTATACAGGAGACGATCATGCGGTCGGCGATAGCGGATATAACTTCTTTGGCGAAACGCGGCACCGGATACGGGATCTTTAATACTGCGTACGGCCTGGCGATATTTTTAGGCAGTTCACTGTTCGGATTTCTTTATGACCGGTCGCTAAACCTTGTTATTATCGCGGTGGTCGCTATAGAACTTTGCGCCTTTGTCCCGTTTTTTCTGATGAAAAAAGAGATAAAAAAGGAGATTAAATGTCTGTCTACATGATCATCGAGATCAAAGAGATCATTGATGAAAAAGTATACGGTGAATATGTCCGTAAAGTTTCTGCGGCCGTTATCAGGAACGGCGGTAAATATCTGGTTCGCGGCGGCCGTGTGAGGACTGTTTCTGGAGATTGGAACCCGAATAGGATAGTCTTGATCGAATTTGAGTCGATGGACAAATTCAATGTGTGGTGTAATTCGCCCGAGAATAAGGAGATCGTTCCCATGCGTGCGCGATCGGCAAAAACAAACGCGGTGATAGTGGAAGGGATAAAATAGGGATAACAGCAGGTTTGATCCAAACATGCCGAAAGTAAAATTAAAAGACATTTCACTTTACTATGAAGTTCACGGAAGCGGCGCACCGCTTTTATTGATCAGCGGGCTGGGGGCAGACAGTTCGAGTTGGGCAGGTGTCGTCGGTAAACTTTCGTCACATTTCACGACTATTCTCTTTGACAATCGGGGAACCGGACGAAGCGGTAATATGCAAAAACCTTACACTGTCCGCCGGATGGCTGATGATGCCGTAAAGCTGCTTGACCATTTAAAGATAGAGCGGGCGCACGTGATCGGACACTCGATGGGGGGGTACATCGCGCAGGAGATCGCTATTAACCATCCTGAGCGTGTTAATAAACTTGTTCTTGAGGGTACGGCCCCCGTTTCTTCAAAGCGGAATAACGCCCTGTTCCATGAATTTTACAAAAAATTGCGGGAGAAAGAAAATTTTGGTGACTGGATAAGGGCTTGGACGTTCTGGATATTCTCCCGCAAAACTTTCGCCTCAGGAAGCTTTGTCGAAAATTTTATCAAGTTCGCGGCCGAATATCCTTACCCTGTGAGCGCCGATACTTTTAAATCCCAAATAAAAGCTATCGCTTCATTTGACACGCGCGACGGGATAGGCTCTATCAAAGCCAAAACTTTGATACTTGCGGGGAAAGGCGACATTCTAATAACTCCGGAGGAGTCCGGAATTCTGGCTAAAAGCATACACAAAAGTGTTTTCCGGCTCATAGACTGCGCGGCACATTCCATGCATGTAGAAGATCCGAAGCTGTTTACGGGTATCGTGTTGGAATTTCTCGGGATTGACTGATATGAGTAAAAATATCTTTCTTAAAACTTTTGGTTGGCCGGTGGCAGATTTATAGTAATGCGATGGCGAGCTTAGCAGAGGCTATATTAGGATAGAGGCAATAGGCTATAGGCGAGAGGCGATAGGAGAGAAATGGGTAAGGGGTTTGAGGACTTACAGGTTTGGCAGAAGGCGAAGGATCTCGCGGTTTTGATCTATAAAATCACGAGTGAGGAGAAAATTGCCAAGGATTTCAGCCTTCGTGATCAGATGCGGCGTTCGGCTATCAGCATAGCCAGCAATATTGCTGAAGGTGACGAAAGAGATACGGACAACGAATCTGTAAGATTTTTCTTTATTGCAAAAGGATCACTTGCAGAATTACGGACTCAGCTCAGGATCGCGCTGGAGGTTAATTATCTGGATAAAGATGAATTTGCCAAGATCGATCAGGATTGTTCTGAGATTGGTAAGATGTTGGGCGGTCTCATAAAGCATAGATCAGGTAATAGGCTATAGGCTTTAGGCGAGAGGCGATAGGGGAACGTTACCTATTGCCTATAGCCTATCGCCTATAGCCTTTTTTTAATCGATGTCAATGTCAATTCAACGGGCAATCTTGGCATCTATGGTCATATCAGCCGGAATGAGCGTTCCTATACGGGGAACAGGCGTTATTTAGGGCATTTGATAGGCGCCCGAGATGGTCAAAAAGGACGTTTTTGAGTGACATGAAAATGTCCACTCAATCGAAATGTCCGTTAAATAGTGGACATTTCCGGCCAGCGGACATTTAATGTTCACTTTTTGGTAATGTTCACTAATCAGTGAACATTAGGGTGAGAGGATCGTGCTTAAGCTGTTCTATCTTATGAGACAGGTGTTCTATGTTATTGAACAAGTCAAAACAATTCCAGTCTTAGAAATATCTTGACTTTAATGTTCAGTTAGTATATATTGTTCAGTAATTACTGAACAATCAAAAGGAGTGAACATTATGAATGGCCATACCAATGGAACGAACATTTTTGCAGATAAGGCAACTTTTATTTTAAGGAAAATGCTTTCTGAACCTGGAAAGAAATGGGTTACCCGTGATTTTACCGGTGATCGTGTGGTAAGCCTTGGCATGGCGCAGGGAACTCTCGAGGCCATGTCTAAGAAGGGCTATATCGAGAGAGTTAAAAAGGGGCCGGACAGTTTCGCGCTTTTGACCAATGCGCGTGAATTAGTTGAAGACTGGACAAAAGCATATAACTTTGAGTTAAACGATGTTCATACTTATTATTCACCGGATAAAAATATCCTGTCTAAACTCAAAGACTATTTAAAAGATAAAGAACACTGCTTGACCCTGCATTCCGGAGCGAATTTGATGACATCTTATGTGGTAACGGACAATATCCATGTGTATTTTTCTCCCGCGAACTGGAAAAAGGAACTTCTCGACCTGAGACAACAGCTTGATTTGAAGGAGCTTGTAAGAGGCGGGAATATCCACATTATACGGCCGTTTTATAAAAACAGTGTGTATTACAACACTCAAACGATCAAAGGCTATAAGGTGGTTTCAAATTTACAGCTTTATCTGGATCTTTATCAGTTTAAACCCCGAGGCCGGGAACATG
>JADFYD010000042.1 GCA_015233235.1 Candidatus Omnitrophota bacterium
GATCTGGATAATAAGTTTCATCGCGCTCACCTCTCGGTTCATTATAGATCACTCGTGATATTTAAACAAAGCCATTATTTCTCTGTCTGATCTCGCGAAAGTGTCTTTTTGGGCCATTTCTTCACGCCTTCTTTTCAGAGCTTCTGGCAAAAGCCATACGGCCCAAAATATTCCCCGGACTATTTCCGTTTTTAGCGTAAAGACCGAATAGACCATCCTTAGCGGAATACACACCACATTAAGAAAAAGCGTCATTTTATCGCGAAAGTTCTTCCACATGAAAAGATAAGTGTTCCTATGGCTGATAGCAAGACGTTTTTTATTGCCAAACCTTCGGTTAAAACTGACCGAACCCATATGATACACTACGCTTAAAGGAATGTAACGGCATTCATATCCCCGTCTCCACGCCCTGAAAGCTATATCCGTGTCCTCGAGAATGCCGGGCAAATACAATGTGTCATAACCGTTCAAGACAAGAAGTTTTTTGCGGTCGAAAGCCCCGAAACCCGCCTGGAGAGTGTATGAGCTTTTGTCCAGATCATTCTCAAAACCCTTGTACTTGGCTATCCCTTTCAACACGCCCCATTTCAGCACCGGGACACTTCTGCCCTCCTCTATATCCGTCCCGTCGAAGTTATAGACCTTCGGAGAAGATAAGAACACTTTGTCGTTACCGATGAAAACATTTATAAGCGGATCGATAAAATTTTTATCTACCACAAGGTCGTTGTTAAGTATCAAAAGTATGTCGGCATCGGAAGACGCGGCGACCTCATTGAGAGAGCAAAAGACCTTATTCTCTTTAGCTTTATAAAACCTGACTTCCGGAAACCTGTTTTTGACCAGAGCTTCGCTGTTATCCGTGCTGCAGTTATCTACCACTACAATTTTACAATCATGAGAGGACTTTTTCACGGCTTCGATAATGGAAGGGACGCATTTTTCAAGAAGGTCCGCCCCCTCATAATTAAGTATGTCAATTTCAACTTTCATTCGCATATTTTCTAAGGTCTTTTGTTTTTAAGATCTTTTAAACCCTGCGGTTTTCCTGACAATCTCGGGATATATGACCTTTGTTGTTTTATTCAGGTCATGTATCGTGTCGTTATCGTTCCACAGAAGACCGTTCACTTTCTCTATATCCAATCTTACACCCTTTTTAACAAGTCTCTCAAAGGCCGTCATCAGGTATGTTTTAAACTCCCTTCTCAGCATTATCTCGTCCATTTCCTTAGAAAGAAGTACCGCTCCCTGCTTATTGAATTTGGCCATCCCTATGAACTCTCCGTAGGCTTCGGCATTCGGCATGCATTTATGCCTTGGTTCGTTCAGCGAATCATATTTTTTGTGGAGGACCATTACATCGTTCTTAACGCATATTTTTTCGTCCTCTTCGTCGCATTCCTTTTTTTCAACGGCGAGTACAATGTCGCTTTTATTGTCGAGCAACACTTTTAATATTTCGGGTTCGAACACTATGTCCCCGTAGATCACTATGAACCCATTCCTTATTTGCTCTTTGGCCAGCCATATCGTGGTTAACATATTGGTCGAATTGTACCATGGATTAAAAACTATCTGCACATCGGTATTCTTCATTTTATCACGGATATATGAGTCGCCTTTACCGGTGGCGATAATAATGTCTTCGTCATGTATGCCGTTCCTGCGCAATGCCGCGAGCTGGCTCTCAAGGATAGTGGTGCCGCCTATGTCGATAAGGCCCGTGTGATAGTTCGCCGAAAGAGCCCCTAATGAAGGATTTTCTCCGGCGGAAAGTATTATAACCTTATAGTTCTCGCTCAACTCGTCTATCAGTCTATTAAGCACATCGACCGCGTGCTGAGGATATTTGCCCAGGGCCGTTTCCTCCGACAGCATAAGATAATCCGCCCCGTCGGATATCGAGTTAGCGATGTCAACCACTTCGGCCTTCGTAGGTTCCGTATTCGTCTGCATGCTTTTTAATAGTTCCGTGGCGACAATGACCTCTTTACCGAACTGATTACATTTTCTCACAACCCTCTTCTGGGCCCTGGCGAGCATTTCAATGCCTATCGCGGCGGCAAGGTCCCCGCGGTCTATCATGAGAATATCAGAGGCGTCAATTATTCCCTCGATATTATCGATGGCTTCGGCTGTTTCTATTTTAGCGACGACCTTTATTCCGGTCCCGAGTATTTTCTTCTTTATTCCGTCAATTTCCTTTCTGTCACGCACATAGGACACTCCCACCATTTCTATTTTCCCGGCCGTCGCGATGTCAAGGATCGCGTCATCGTTAAGATCGTTCGTTCTGTGTTTCTTTCTGTCGCGCGGAAGGTCAAGAAGGATCTCTATTCCTTCATTGTTTTTTCTGATCTTTTTTATCAGGCCCGCTATTTCTTTCGCCGACCCGAAAGCTCCGTTTACGCGGGCCACGTCAACGTTCTTAAGCCGTGGGGTTGTCGGGCTTATGGTGCAAATTATTTTTGTCATGATCGTCCTTTAAATAAATATCTCGTTCTTATGTTCGGCGAGTATCCTCGCCACTTCCGGTCTTAACAGATATTCCGGTATATTCTTTCCTTCATTCAACATTTTTCTTATTGTCGTTCCGCTTATCTCTATGTGCTTTTTATCGTCGTGCGGACAGATCTTATCCGAGACTATTTCCCTGCAGACGGTACAATAGCTCGGCCCGCGCAAGAACATGATCTGTATGCCAAGCCCGTCGATCTTGTCAAAAATGCGGTGCGCCGCATATTTGTCGTAAAAGTCCCCGACACCGGCATGGTCGCGTCCTACGATAAAGTGGGTACATCCGTAATTTTTCCGTATTATCGCGTGAAAGACCGCCTCCCTCGGACCGGCATAATGCATCGCCGTCGCCAGCCCCGCGAATATAACGCTATTCTTCGGGAAATATTCCTTTATAAGGGTCTTGTATGTGTCGATGATTATCTTCTGCTGAAAATCACCCTTTTTTTTCCAGCCGAGTATAGGATGGATCAAAAGCCCGTCGGTGATAGCCAATGCCTGTTTCTGGAGGAATTCATGCGCTCTATGGGGAACGTTCCTTGTTTGGAACCCAGCTACCGTTCTCCAGCCTCTCTTCCTGATCATTTCCCTGACCTCGGCCGGTTCGAGGTTGTATTTACCATGACTGAATTCTGTCCGGTTGATCATTTTAATGTCCCCGCCAAGCAAATATTCCGGCATGCCGTATATACGCTTTACACCGGGATGCCTGTCATCGTCGGTACTAAAAACTTTTTTTACCCATACATCTTTGGGGTATTTAAAAATATCCCTGATCTCTAATAGCGCTATGTCTACCCCATCGCCGGATACCAGGATCACTTTCTCTTTTTTTGAAAGCGACAGCGCGACGTCCTTATTTACCGGTAAAAAGACCGGTATGGTCCAGGGAATACCGCAAGCGAGTTTCATTCTATGTATCACACTCTCGAAATCGTCTTTGCACATAAATCCGGTAAGCGGGCTGAACGCCCCGACGGCGATCTTCTCGACGTCCATTACAAAATCATTGTCGATAGTGAGCCGACACAATCCTTGTTCTTTTAGCCGGACCTTTTCACTATCAGGCATGACCCGCTGCACCAAATGCCCGCCGTGCGGCGCGATGACACTACTCATTCTTTACCCCTTCCGTCTTGTACCGATCTCAGGCGAACCAAAGATAGCGGCCGCAAGACACTTATACCGTTTTTTTCTTTCCAAAAATATGCTCTATTAGACCGTATTTTTTATTGATAGTCCAAATGAACGGCAATGACACTAGCATCATGATCAGAGAGTCCACAAAAAACTTATACCACTGATCCGATATTATCAGGAACTTGCCGAGTAAAAACAAGACAAAAATAATACAAATTACCGGCATCATTAGAACACCGAAGAACCGCGCTATATATCCGACGGACGCGAAATACCTCATGGCGTATATCGTGACCACGGCAAAATAAAAAAATGAGGAGATCGAAGTGCTGAGCGCGACGCCCGCTATCCCATAACCCGTTCTTATGGCGGCATAATTAAGAACGATATTCAACACAAGAGTAAGTATGAAAACGGGTAAAAGCTTGATCTGTTTGCCTATGGTAACAATGAACTGCTGCGACTGTACGCAGGCGGAGCTGAAAAGACTGTCTAAAAGCAGGATCTGCATAACGGCTATGCCCGGAACATATTTTGGCAGCAGGGTCTTTATGAGCAGCGGACTGGCCAGATAAATAAGCCCAAGAAGCGGAACCAATAAATAGGTTATGATCTCAGCCGACGCCGTGACGAATTTTTTTATGTTATCCACATTCTCTTTTTCTCCGTAGCAATCCTGCATATGAGGAATGGTGACTATGCCAAAACTGTTCGAGATCCCCTGCACATAATTCGTCGTCATATTGGCGAGACTGTAAAAACCCACATACGTCATCCCCATCATATTGGCTACCATGATCCTGTCTATCGATCTTAACGTGCAGCCCATGAAACTGTACAAAAATAGCGGCAGACCGTATGCCACAAGCTCTTTTACCCTTTCATAACGGATCTTAAATCTGATATTGTACCCGGTTTGAAAATGGATGAACAAAGTGTTCGCGACCGCCATTACCGATATCACCGCGAAAAGCCCGTAGATCTGGTATCTCCCGACAAAAATGGCAACCAGGATCAGATTGAACACGGCGTCAAAAAGCACGGACCTAGTCAGTACCGAAATATTTTTATAAGCCCTTATCGCGATCAGATAAACGCCGTATATCCGGGCAAGGATGATATAGATCGCGAGCACGATCAGCCCTACAGTGATCTCTATCGGATAGCTGTTCCTAAAAATGAACGCGGCCGCGATGAGACATAAAGACGATAAAACGGAAACCAGCAAAATAAAACCAAAAACGACATCCAGGGTTTCTTCCGAAGATCCCTGGTCTCCCTTTCCTCTGTAAAACGGTATTTTATAGGCGGCCGCGGAATCCACTCCCAGACACAAATAGTCAAAATAGCTCTGCACGACTTTCAGCATGCTCCATATGCCCATGTAATACGGCCCTAAGAACCTTCTCTGCAGAATCGCGGTAAAAAATCCTATGACCTGGGAAAGGCCGTACCCTCCGGAAAATTTTACGGTATCCGTTATTATCTTCTTTTTTATGTCAGGGGCGTTCGTTGCGCTCACTTTTCTAACCTCTTGTATTGTTTCGTATCGCTCTATCGGTTTCGTCCATAACAATATCTTTTGGATCGATGAACTCATTTTTATAATTGCGCTCAAGGTATTTTCTGATGTCTTCCTTTGATGCCCCTCCGCCGCGCTCAAGGAGCGCCTCTATATCCGCGATGAACGAGGGAGAGTCGACGAACAGCACATTTTCGATGCCGGAATCCAGGAATTCCCACAGCGGATTTTGAACTTCTCCACGGACCCTGGCGACATTGGTCCCGGCCACATAGCCATGATAAGCGACAGTGCTCTCACAATGCACGATAAGATCCGCGCCCCTAACAAGAAGATCTATATCGTAGGTAACATTCAGCCTGATCCCCGGACCTTTAAGTATGTCGCGTCCGTATATAAGCCTTTCCGGACCTTCATTGGTGCCGGGATGCAGTTTGACTATCAGACATATTTTTTCATCTCGGTCAGTAAGGGCCTTTAATTTTCTCAGCGCCTCAAAACAAATGATCTGTCTATTTTTGCGCACATCGTTAACCGAAAGATCAACGTCAAACGACATATTGCCGGCGATGAAAACTATTATTTTTTGGTCGGAGACGATCCTGAAATCCCTGCATATCTTTTCCCGAGCCTCTTCTTTCGCGAGATCTTTCAGTCTCCGGAGCCTTGGCATTCCCACTTCAATGATATTCGGTTTTTCCGGTGAACTGTATTCCTTTATCCTTTCCGAGATCTTCCTGCCATAAGCAAAAATGTTCTTGGTCGAGAAAATAAAATTATTCTTTTCCACCATAATGCCGTGGCATATGAGAAATGTCTCTACCTTATGAGAATTCGACACGTCCACGACAAATCTGGAAAGCGGTATCTGGTCCTCGGCCGCGAATATGGCTTTGGCTTTCGGGTCGGTATATGCCCTTTCTAGTATATCGCTCATTCGCTCAAAGTTACCCCAATTCGCGTATAATTCTTTACGGACAAACTCGACCACAAGATCGAACAGGAACCGCGCACCGTGAAAATATCCCGAAAATTCATCAAAATGACCCGAGATACGTTCCGCCAACACTTCTATGGCATTAACCTTGCCGGATCTACCCGCTGCGGATCTTTTGAAGTAAAGCCATGATATCTTATTAGCCGTCAAAACCGGCAATTTTTTATAGAATACACCTTCACTGACATAGACCAGGTTATATTCCCCTCTTTCACTGAACCATTCCATTAACTGTTCGAAATGATGGAACGCGCCGTAAAAGTATATCTTATCCTTATTATTACCGGACATATTCAAAACGTTTATCACGAAAGAGCCGCAACTTTTGGCCGCGCATTTTATGTGAGCCCGAACACTTTCCGAACACATACGTAGCCGTGCCAAAATGGCCGAACCTACAGTTCTAGAGCCGCGGTTATTGCCGTATTCTTCGACCGCGATACCTTGTTGCCTGAACACATGCCCCGCGACAAGAGCGTAAACCCTGCATCGTTCGCTTCTATAACAGGAAGGATCAATGACGATCTTCGCGGGTTTATTTTTTTTCGCGAACTCTCTCAGCACGAGAAAAGCCTCAATGATCAACCCGTACTCTCTTTCAAGTCCGTATCGCAGCACCTCTAATAAATTGACACCTTTAAATTTCAATTCATCGCATATCCGGGGAAATTTTTTTATAAATTCGATCGAATCGTCGTAAATTTTGCTAAATACATCCTGCGGCAGAAGATCTCCGGAGTATATTATCCGTTCCCTGATATCCTTATCGAGGATGAACCATGTGGCCGGGACATGAAAAAAAGATATGTCGCTGCCGAGATAGCGCTTCGCGTAGTCCGCGTATCCGGCAGTATTGAACCCACCGATGATAATTAAATTCTCTTTCAAGTGTATAACTATCCTCTTAAAGCGTTATTCGGCCGCCCTTATGGTCAAAAAGAATTGTTCCGCTATCGTATTCGCGCCGTTAATTACAAGGACCGATCCATCCACGCACCGAGCGGTATAGGTCCTTATGGGATTCTCATTCTTCTGAATATCGATATTCAGATAAAAACGTTTAAAATCATGTTTGAGCTTAATACCCTCAAGATATCTTTTTACGGTATCTACGGAATAAACTATCAGTCCTTTTTCCCAGTCCCGGCTATAACGGTTATTGCGGTAGATTATTTTGGTGTCGATGTCACACGAGTTAAAACGGCCGAAAATATACAAACGCCCGGACTTTTTAAGCCATGATGTCCATTTGCCTAGAACGCTCTCGAAATCCTCAAAACAGCTCAGGATCCCCGACGCGATTATGATATCGAACTTTCCGGCCGGTTTATACCTGGTTATATCCTGAACGATAAGGTTAACGCTCACACCCGCGAGCTTTTTGCGGGATATATCTATCAGTTCCCCGCTTATATCCACACCGGTATATTCGGCATCTGGCCATTTGTCATGCATGGCCTTTATGAACGTTCCCGAAGCGCACCCCAGGTCAAGAACATTACCCGAAAAGTCACGGTGGTCCCGCGCGATGATTGAAAGAAGCTCTTTCTCGTGTTCTTTTAAGCCGCGGTCCTTGAGATACGCCTCTATCTGCCTGTTATTATCGACCTTAACGCGTTTTGTTGTTTTCATATTTTCACGCACCTTATTAAGCGCTCAACAGAGCTTTTTCTATCTTTTGGACCTCTTCCAACGTCAATTCATCAAGCCAGCACACAACTTTTGGGGGAAATTCGTGCGATTTCAGATATTCATCGAACTCTCCTATTCGGTCCTCTTCGACAACGTTAATATTAATTTTGCCGTCGGGATTCTTAACTAATGCCGTCTTAAATCCCTCCTTCTTCATCCTGGAGTTCAATGAGGACGTCGGATAGTATCCCCATTTTTTCGCAGTGAAATCGCATTCCCGGCCCGATGCCGTGACGAACGAGACCATCTCATCCGCGTTAAGCTCGATCTTTCCGTGATCGCTTATGGTAATATTTCCGTCACGGATATGGAATTTTCTCGGCTGGTCCGTCAGTCTTAATTTCACTTCACTACCTCCTCGAAATCCTTATGCCCCGTTATTTCAAGTTCTCCGTTCTTTTTTATCCTGCATATGTCCTTATTGCAGTATTTATCCATAATCTTCCAGAATTGGTCTTTTGAATATCCGAGTAACTTACAGAATGGCTCGACATGCTCATCCGACAATGCCTGAACATCGTGTTTTCTGACAAGCGCTATCGCCTCTTTCCGCGTCAACCTGCCCGCGCGTATATCCTCGCAGGCGTGGTCGGTCGCCCGGCCGTACCCGAACTTGAGCACTTTCATGAACTGATGTATCCTGTTTATCTTCTCGTCTATTCCGACATAATTCCTGAATGTGCCTTCTCTCGGCTCAGGCAGGGGCCTGAAACCGTACTTCATGGCGACGCTCAGATGATATTCCGAATCCCAGTTGAAATAATATCCCAGAAAAATGGCCTTGATATCTTTTTGCGCCAGTTCTTCTTCGGGAAAACTATAGACTTTCAGCCTTTCCATCGGGATATCGTAATTTTTTGAGATATAGTCCGGTGTGATCCCCTTTGTGACGATGTACTTGTAGAACCAATCCCTGTCTATCCTGTTCTTCTGGCCGGATATCTTATCGCCGCCGTACTCGAAAGCCGAGTTCTCTCCCTCAAAGACCAATGGAACAGAAAAGTTCACGGCTACCCACAGCGGATACGCGTAAAGGAGCGCGTGGCTCATAAGATCCGGGTCGCCGAAATCCTCGAAACCGATCCTGATCATCCTGTTATGAAAATTCTGTTCCGGGCGCATCGTAATGAGAGTGGCGCCCATTTTAGGAACAACATTAAGGTTCTCTATGCCGATCTCCGTTTTGATCCCGTAATCAACGTTCACGGCCAATACTCTTAAATTTTTCTCAAGCGCCGTATGAACCTGATAAATGCTGTCTTTGCCGCCGCTCACCGGGACCAGGACGTCGTAAAACGGGGCCTTTTTGCTCCTGCCGGCCTCGACGTACGCGTCGAATTCCTTTCGGCGCTCGCGCCAGTCGATGTGTTCCAGATGCTCTTTTTTCTTTTCGTGCGCGCGGCACGCGTTACAGACGCCTTCATCGTCGAACTTTATGAACGGTTTTGAGTCGGGCATCAGACATTTTTTACAGTATTTCATGATCCTCCCTGTCTTAGATCTCGCTTGAATATCCCGTGTTAGTCCCTGTCTTTTATCACTCTGGCCGGATTGCCGACGGCGATCTTATATTCCGGAATGTCCTTAACGACTATCGCTCCGGCGCCGAGAACGGCGCCCTTTCCGACCGTCACGTTTTTATTTATAAAACAATGCCCTCCGACCCATACATCCTCGCCGATATGTATCGGCCCGCCGAAATAACCCTGGTTCCTTATCAATTCGCCTTTTTTGAAATTATGGTCGGAGGTATTCATGTACACGAACGAGGCGATCACGCAATTGGCGCCTATGGACAGGCCGTGCCCGCCGTTAAAGATCGAATAACCGCCTATGACGACATCGTCGCCGATAGACAATTTTTTATCGTTGGCGCCCACTAACCATGTTTCTGTACCGATCTTAACGCGGTCACCTATTTCGATCTTTCCCTCGCGTCTGATCCGTATGTAGGTATTGCCCCCGAATGTCACGTCGTCGCCGATCACGAGGTTCTTAAAGACGGCACCGTCGCGAAGAAGTATTCTGAGGGGCCCCAGAACCTGAAAATTCTTTCCCACCTCGGCGCCTCTGGACCTCAAATAGAACACCCAGTACATCGTTCTGACCGCGTTAAAAAAGTTCATATCAGACCCCTCACTTGTTAAGCTCGACGAATATTTTAGCGCTCACAAAATTAAAAAGAAATTTTCCGAATCCGTCGGAAAGCGGCTTTTTCATGTCCAGCAATCCTTCTATCTTTTTCCGTTCGACGATCTCGAATATCGCGCTATCATCCAGAAGATAGTCCCTCACCTTTCTGTCGCCCGGGTCCAGCAATGACTCTATCGAGGCGTTGAACCCGACTTTTTTACGATCGAGACGGACCCGGTCGTTTAAAATGCCTTTAACCGCTTCCCTCAAAAGATATTTGGAATATCCGTCGTGTATCAAATGCCGCGTAGGCACAGAAAAACCGAGATCAAAGAGACTTGAATCCAGATAAGGACTGCGGTTCTCGATCGAATAGAACATGGAATTCAGGTCGTCTTCATGAAGAATGACGGGAATAACCTCATGGAACATCTCGTTCATCATCCTGTTCCTGAGCAAAGATCCGCAAAAATCAACTTCGGTGAACTCTTCCGAGAACCCCTCCCTGATATATCCGGAAAAGACCTGCCTGCCCTGGTATATGTGCTCCCTGAAAGACCGATCCTTGATGAACAAGTCCGGAGATCTTAAATACGGGTTCCTGACAAAAGTGCCCGCGTTCGCCTTCCATTCGCCGAGATAATTATCAAAGAGCGGAGAATCTTTCATTTCGTA